>JASHOI010000374.1 GCA_030041195.1 Streptosporangiaceae bacterium
GCCTTGCCGACGTCCGGGCCGGGGTTGGCCGGGGCGCGCGCTGGCGGCCCGGGCGGGGGTAGCCGGCGCGCGGGTTAGCTGGCGGGCGCTCCCTCGAGCTCTTCGGTCATGCCGCGGGTGATGCCCGGGTCGACCGGGACGCCCGGCCCCATCGTGGTGGTGAAGGTGACCTTCTTGACATACCGGCCCTTGGCCGCCGCGGGCTTGAGCCTGACCACCTCGTCAAGGGCGGCGGCGTAGTTCTCCACCAGCGCGCGGTCGGTGAAGGACGCCTTGCCGATCACGAAGTGCAGGTTGCCGTGCCGGTCCACCCGGAACTCGATCTTGCCGCCCTTGATGTCGCTGACCGCCTTGCCCACGTCGGTGGTGACCGTCCCGGTCTTGGGGTTGGGCATGAGGCCGCGGGGGCCGAGCACCCGGCCGAGCCGTCCGACCTTGCCCATCAGGTCGGGCGTGGCCACCACGGCGTCGAAGTCGAGGAAGCCGCCCTGAATCCGCTCGATCAGGTCGTCGGCGCCCACGTAGTCGGCGCCGGCGGCCCTGGCCTCCTCGGCGCGGTCGCCGGTCGCGAACACGAGCACGCGGGCGGTCTTGCCGGTCCCGTGCGGCAGGTTGACCGTGCCGCGGACCATCTGGTCCGCCTTGCGCGGGTCCACGCCGAGCCGCAACGCGACTTCCACCGTGGGGTCGAACTTCGTTGTTGATGTCTTCCTGGCCAGAGCCACCGCCTGGGCCGGGCTGTAGAGCCTGGCCTCGATGAGCTCGTCGGCCTTGCGATATGCCTTGCTGCGCTTCATGATCTTTCTCCTTGTGTGGTGCGGAGGTCGTGGTCGTCGGGCCAGCGCGTGGCCCTGCCACTGATGGGGAACTGACGGGGAACCGCGGGCGCGCGGTCAGTTGACGACCGTGATGCCCATCGAGCGGGCCGTTCCGGCGATGATCTTCTCGGCCGCCTCCATCGAGGTCGCGTTCAGGTCGGCCATCTTGATCTGGGCGATCTCGCGGAGCTGGGCCGTGGTGACCGTGCCCACCTTGGTCTTGTGCGGCTCGCCGCTGCCCTTCTCGACCCCGGCCGCCTTCTTGATCAGCTCGGGCGCCGGCGGCGTCTTCGTGATGAAGCTGAACGACCGGTCCTCGTAGATGGTGATCTCCACGGGGATGATGTTGCCGCGCTGCGACTCGGTCGCCGCGTTGTACTGCTTGCAGAAGTCCATGATGTTGACGCCGTGCGGGCCGAGGGCCGTGCCCACCGGCGGCGCCGGGGTGGCCGCTCCCGCGTTCAGCTGCACCTTGACAACTGCGACGATCTTCTTCCTTCTCGGAGCCATTTCCTCTGGGTTCCTTACCTCAGATCTTGCTTACCTGATCGAACGACAGCTCCACCGGTGTCTCCCGGCCGAAGATCGACACGAGCACCTTGAGCTTCTGGGTGTCGGGGTTGATCTCGCTCACGGTCGCGGGGAGCGTCGCGAACGGCCCGTCCATAACGGTAACGGACTGGCCGACCTCGAAGTCCACGGACGCCGCGCGCGCGGTCTCGGCCTTCTTCGCTACCTTCTCCTCCGGCTCCGGCGCGAGCAGCGCGGCTACCTCGTCGAGGCTGAGCGGCGACGGCCTGCTGGACAGGCCGACGAAGCCGGTGACCCCCGGTGTGTTCCGCACCGCGGCCCACGACTCGTCGGTGAGGTCCATCCGGACCAGGATGTACCCGGGCAGCACCTTCTCCTGGACCTGCTGCCGCTTGCCGCTCTTGATCTCGGTCACCTCGTGGGTGGGCACCTCGATCTGGAAGATGTAGTCCTCCATGTTGAGCGACTGCGTCCGGCTCTCCAGGTTGGTCCTGACCCGGTTCTCGTACCCGGCGTAGGAGTGGACCACGTACCAGTCACCGGGCAGCAGCCGCAACTCGGCCTTGAACTCGGTGATCGGGTCGGTCTCCTCGCCGTTGGCCGACTCGCCGTTGGCCGACGGCCCGGCCTGCTCGTCCTCTGCCGGGATCCCAGCGTCCTCGGCCTCATCCTCGGCCCGGATCGCCGCCTGTGCTTCGAGCGCCGCCTCCTCCTCGAGCTGTTCCCCGGCCTCGGCCAGGGACTCCGCTTCGGGAACGGCGGTCACATCGGGAGTGTCAGGCTCGCCACCGGAGCCATTCTCGGCCGGCTCATGGCTGCCCTGCAGTTCGGACTCGGACACAGTAACTCTTTCTCTTCGCGTTTCATTCCGGCGTCAGCCAGAGCTTTCCTGGCAGCGCTCGACCCCCGGCCGCCGGAGACTGAGATCACTCCCGGCGCGCGGATCACTCCTCAGCCAGTCAGCGCCTCAGCCAAAGACCTTCGTGACCAGGTAGGTGAACAACGTGTCGAGGCCCGTCACGAGTCCCACCATCACCAGGATGAACACGATCGCCACCGTGGTGTAGGTGACAAGCTCCTTGCGGGTCGGCCAGATGACCTTCCGCAGTTCCGCGATGACCTGCCGCAGAAACAAGGCCGGCGTGGTCCGCTCCGGCTTCTTTGCCGGACGCCCGGACCTGGCCGGCTTCTCCGCCGCAGTGCCACGAGTCTGAGTTGCCATGTCCTCACCTGAGCAGCGCTAATCCCTGACCAGCTGACGCCGTGGGCCCGCAACGTGCACGGGCCGCACCCGCAGGGCAGGAGGGACTCGAACCCCCAACCGCCGGTTTTGGAGACCGGGACTCTAGCCAATTGAGCTACTGCCCTGTGACGGCACTGCCGCGGCAGGTACCTGCCGCACGGCCAGTAAACAACCGGCGTGCAGGCATGCACCGACCACCTGGTGGACCGCCACCAGTTGATGAAGTCTACGTTGCCGGAACCCCCGGCGTCGAACTGCACGGCGAGAACGCCGATCCGCACTCCTCGCCCGGACCCGATCCGCGCACCTGTGCGACGGCAGTCGGGCCAGGATGCCAGGATGGAGTGCATGGCTTCTTCTCATCAGCGAATCTCGACCAGGGTCGGGTCGATCACCGAGTCGGCGACGCTCGCCGTCGACGCCAAGGCGAAGGCGGCCAAGGCCGCGGGCCGGCCCGTCATCGGCTTCGGGGTCGGCGAGCCCGACTTCCCCACCCCCGACTACATCGTCGAGGCCGCGCAGCGCGCCTGCGCCGAGCCGAGGTTCCAGAAATACACGCCAGCACCCGGCCTGCCCGAGCTGCGTGAGGCGATCGCGGCGAAGACCCTGCGCGACTCCGGGTATCAGGCCGCTCCCGGCCAGGTGATCGTGACCAATGGCGGCAAGCACGCGGTCTATACGGCGTTCGCCACGCTGCTCGACCCGGGCGACGAGGTGCTGCTGCCCACGCCGTACTGGACGACCTACCCCGAGGCGATCGCGCTGGCGGGCGGGACGCCGGTCCCGGTGCTGACCGACGAGAGCTCGGGCTACCTCACCTCGGTCGAGGATCTGGAGGCGCACCGGACCGAGCGGACCAAGGTGCTGATGTTCGTGTCGCCGTCGAACCCGACCGGCGCGGTCTACCCGCCGGAGCTCGTCGCCGAGATCGGCCGCTGGGCCGCTGGCAAGGGCCTCTGGGTGATCACCGACGAGATCTACGAGCACCTCGTCTACGGGGACGCGCGGTTCTCCTCGATCGCCACGGCAGCGCCGGAGCTGGACGACCGGTGCGTCGTGCTCAACGGGGTGGCCAAGACCTACGCGATGACCGGCTGGCGGGTCGGCTGGCTGATCGGCCCGCCCGACGTGGCCAAGGCAGCGGCCGACCTGCAGTCGCACATGACCTCGAACGTGTGCAACGTGGCGCAGGCGGCCGCGCTCGCCGCGGTGTCCGGCGACCTGTCCGCCGTGGCCAGGATGCGGGAGGCGTTCGACCGCCGGCGGCTGCTGATGACCGGCATGCTCAACGAGATCCCCGGCGTGGTCTGCCCGCTGCCGGAAGGCGCGTTCTACTGCTATCCGTCGGTCAAGGGGGTTCTCGGCAAGGAGCTTGCCGGGCGCAGGCCGGAAAACACCACCGAGCTCGCCGAGCTGATCCTCGAGGAGGTCGACGTCGCCGTCGTCCCCGGCGAGGCGTTCGGGACCCCTGGCTACTTCCGGCTGTCCTGCGCCCTGGGCGACGCCGACCTCGAGGAGGGGATCACCCGGCTCGGCAAGCTCCTGGCTCAGGCGCGCTGACGCCCCGCGGCGCCCCGCCGAGGCCATGGCACGTCCGCTCGCCGCGCTGCCCAAGGCGCACCTGCACCTGCACTTCACCGGGGCGATGCGCCATCCCACCCTGGTGCAGCTCGCCGCCGAGCACGGGGTGCACCTGCCCGATGCCCTGGTCACCGACTGGCCGCCGCGGCTGAGCGGGACCGACGAGCGGGGCTGGTTCCGGTTCCAGCGCCTGTACGACATCGCGCGGTCGGTCGTCCGCACCGAGGCCGACGTGCGCCGGCTGATCCTCGAGACGGCCGAGGACGAACGGGACGAAGGCTCGGGCTGGCTGGAGATCCAGGTGGATCCGTCGGGCTACGCGGCCAGGTTCGGCGGCCTCACACCCACGGTGGAGCTGGTGCTCGACGCCGCCGCGGCGGCCGCCGATGCCACCGGGGTCGGCGTCGGCGTGATCATCGCGGCCAACCGGACCCGGCACCCGCTGGACGGGCGCACGCTGGCCAGGCTCGCCGCGGCCCACGCCGGCCGCGGCGTCGTCGGCTTCGGCCTGTCCAGCGACGAGCGGAGGGGCGCGGC
>JASHOI010000375.1 GCA_030041195.1 Streptosporangiaceae bacterium
GCTCCCTGCCCGGTCCGGTGGGGTGCCCGGCCGGCGTGGCGTGCCGCGGGACCGGAGGCTGGCCGCCGGAGAACAGGTGCAGTTGGCCGCTGCGGGCGCCGACCTTGGCGTAGCCCAGGAACAGGATGCCGCTGACCAGCGTCACCAGGATCCACACCGGGTGGCCGTTCACCTGGCCCCAGTCGTTGAACCCGTGCAGGATCGCGGCGATGGCCAGCCCTATCCAGCCGACCGTGTACCACTTGTGCCGTCCGCTCGCGGCCAGCCCGATGAAATAGCCGGTCAGCCCGGCCCAGCAGGCATGGGTTATCGGGTCGGTGAGGAACCGCCAGACGAACTCGAGGATGAAGTACCGCACCGGCTCGATCAGCACGGCAAACAGCGACGTTGACGCGGAGTGCCCGGTGTCGATCAGATGCTCGATCGAGGGAATGGCGGCCTTGACCGTCAGGTAGAACTCCTCGATCCCATTGACCGTGAAGTAGTGCACGACCTCGCTGGCCCCGAAGACCAGCCCGCTGACCGCGCCGAGGAACAGGTAATCTCGCGGCGTGAGCGAACGGCGCCCGCGGTAGAAAAGCGCGACGGCCAGCACCGGCAGGGCCTTGGCGAGTTCCTCGGGTATCCCCACGCTGTAGATGCTGTGGCCAAGGCCGGCGTTGCTGGCGTGCAGCACGGTCTCCAGCGTCACGGCCAGCGGGATCTCCACCACCAGGGCGATCGCCGTCACCACGGCGAGCATGAGCCTGGTCACGTGCTCAGGCCGGATGATGACGCCAAGCAGCAGCAGCCACGCGATCGCGAAGTACGCGGCGAAGATCCACGCGACGTGGTCGAACGTGCTCAGGCTCGGGTTCCCGCCCAGGATCACCAGCGCGATCGACGGCACGCAGATCAGCAACAGGAACAGCAGCACGGGCCAGCTGCGAAGAGAGTGGTGCCGGATCCAGTCGCCGAGCGGGAGCAGGTCGTTTACCTGCGCGCCCTTCTGCCGAGATGGCGGGGCGGGCGAATGAGCCGAGATCATTTGATCACTCCTCAGCGATCGGGTCAGCTGCCAGCATCACACGCCGGCCCTCCCGGCATGCCCCTCGGCCTGCGAGTTGCGCCCCGGCAGCGGCCGTCACCCATCGCTATAACTGAAGAATGGCCCGTCTTCCAGCGCTCGTCGTTGTCAGCGGTCCGGCCGGGTCGGGCAAGACCACGCTCGCTCATGAGCTCGCACGGGCGATCGGATGCCCGGCGATCTGCCGCGACGAGATCAAGGAAGGAATGGTGCATACCACCGCGAATTTTGTGGCCGCACCGGGCGACGAGCTGACCAGGCGGACGCTGCCGGTCTTTTTCAGCGTGCTGGATCTGCTGGTCCGAGCCGGGGTGACGACCGTGGCCGAGGCGGCGTTCCAGGACCGGGTGTGGCGCCCCCGGCTGGAGCCGTTCCACGGCCTGGCCCGGATCCGCATCGTGCACGCGGTGGTCGCCGCCGACGTGGCGTTCCAGCGGATCGTGCGCAGGAACGCGGAGAACCCGCTGCGCCGGGCGCACGCGGACCTGGCCGACGGAGACGCCGCTGCCCGCGCCCGGTCGCACAGCTCGTTCGACAGGGTCAGCATCGACGCGCCCTGGATCGAGGTCGACACCACCGACGGCTACCGCCCCGCGCTCAGCGACATCGTCGAGTTCGTCGGTACCGCCGGGTAGCGCCCGCCCGGCATAACCCGGCCGGGTCGTCCTCAGCGGACCGATACCAGCAGAAGAAGCACCACGATTATGACCGCCATCAGCAGCAGCCAGATCGCGTGGTGCGTCCGGTCACCGCGGTAGGTGCGCAGCTGGCCCTTCCTGACCGGTATGCCGCGATGAGACATATGCGCCTTGCTGGCGTGCCAGCCGATAACGCAGGCAAATGCCAGCGCAATGATGGCTACTTCCATGGCTCGCCCGGCAGACTGTTACGCAGCGTGACGGTGATCCATAACGTCATACGTGAGATAGTAAGGTCTTGGCGTGCCGGAGGGGCGGGGCGGCGCCGAGCCGAGCGGGAAATTACGCTGCGTTACCGGACGCCGAAGGCGCGGCCGGCCTGGTCGGCCAGGGTCACCGCGACGAGGCGGGCCTGCAGCGACGGCCGGGACGTCGGCTTGGGCCGCAGCATGAACCTCCCGTAGTACTGGCCGTTGCCGAAGGTCCGCAGCTCGATCTCATCGGCGGGGAGACCTCCGTCCTCGACGTCGTAGCGGTGCCGCCCGACCATGACGCTCCCGTCCTGCTCCAGCCGCGGCGGGTGCCCGAGCAGGGAGCCGTACTCGAACCGGCATCCGGCCAGGTCAAGCACGTTGACGAGTTGGTCCCTGACGTGGTCCACCACCACGTCGGGGGTCTTGGCCGTCTGCGCGAGCTCCGACGTCTCGTGGATCTCGGCCAGGTAGCGCGCGTCGGTGATCGCCAGCACCTGAAGCCGCCTGGCCCTGGCGGCAAGCTGGGATACGGCTACGCCGACCACCAGCAGCAGCACCGCGGTCTTGATGTCTGCCGACTGGGCGATCGTGAACCGGTAGTAGGGCAGGGTGAAGAAGAAGTCGAACCAGGCGGCCGCCGACACCGCCGCAAGCGCGCCTGCCCACCGGTTGCCGATCGCGGCCACCGCGACGACCGCGGCCACCAGCACCAGGGCCACGTTCGTGTTCGACCAGCTGGACCGCAGCGGCAACAGCACCGCCGAGACGGCCAGCGGCAGCAGCAGCCCGGCGGCGAGCGCGGCTTGATCCCTGGTCAGGTATCGCGCCACCGGCCACCTCCCGTACACAAATTTCCGGTGTACAGGGTCTTCCGGCGGGTCGCCGTTGGCCGCGTTCCTAACGGCATCCGAACGCTCCAGCCACGAATCCTCACGCGCTCAATGCGTGCGTGCCGCGTGCGGGCAGGTCCACAAGGTTCGCGGCCCGATAACGTGGAATACCCTGCTTGTTGCCCGCTGGTCTCATCTTGATCAACTCCTGTGAGGGAACCCAACCCGCATGCGCCCGGTGCAGGAACCGCGCGAGCCAGCCCCGGCGCGGGATGTCCGGTGGCTGGTGCGGGCAGCGCTGGCCGCGATCGGCACGAGCGTGGCGCTCATGGTCCTGATCGGCTTGGCCGGGCCGTCGGCGGCGGAGCCGGCGCTGCCAGCGGCGTCCGGCTGGCCGCCCTACGCCGGCCACCTGGCCCTTCCCGACGCGCTCGTGGCGTCCCTCACCTGGGCCATGGTGATCATCGGCGGGGGCGGCCTCGCCGCCGGGCTGGTCGCGGTGCAGCGCGGCTGGCGGCCGCGGGCGCGGAACCTGATCATCGGCTCGATCGTCGCGGTCGTGGCGCTGATGCTGGTGCCGCCGATCGGCTCCACCGACATGCTGGACTACGCGGTCTACGGCAGGATCGCCGCGCTGGGGCACAGTCCGTACCTGATGACGCCGGCGAAACTGCGGCGATCCGGGGACCCGATCGGTGCCATCGCGCCGGTCCCATGGGAGCACGACCCGTCGGTCTACGGCCCGCTGGCCACGGCCACCGAGAAGGCGGCGTCGGAACTCGGCGGGTCGTCGGCCGCGCGGACGTTGTTCTGGCTGAAGGTGTGGTCCGGCCTCGCCTATCTGGCGATCGTGGCCCTCCTGGACCGGGTGCTGCGCTCCGAGGCCGGGCGCCGGGCGCGGGCGCACCTGCTGTGGTCGGTGAACCCGCTGATGCTGCTGGCGGTGATGGCCGGCGGTCACGTGGACGGGCTGGGGGCGGCGGCCGGCGTGGCCGGGCTGCTGGCGCTGCGCCGGATGGAGGTCCGCAGCGGGCTGCTGGCCGGCGTCCTGGTCGGCGCGGCGGTGGCGGTCAAGGCGCCGTTCGCGCTGTTCGG
>JASHOI010000376.1 GCA_030041195.1 Streptosporangiaceae bacterium
CTGCGGCGGTGCGGGGGGCTGCTGCGCGTGCGGGGGGGTGCGGCGCGGCGGCACTGCTTGGCTGCGGGGGCGCACCGCGAGGCCGGCGCTGGCCGGCCGACAAGCACGGGGGGAAGCATTGAGTTCTGCCGAAGTAGGCGGCGCCGTCATGGACGCCGTGCGGCCGCGGATCTCGCGGCTGCTGCCCGGGGATCCCGGGACGTTCCGCGGCCCGAAGTGGACCGCGGCGGTGCTCGCGGCGGTGAACGTCGCCGGGACGGCGCGCAGCCTGATCCACATCATGGCGCCGGACAGCGGCGCACAGTCGATCGCCTCGATGGACACCAAGGTGACCGGCGGAAAGAACATCGTCGCCCTGCTGGGGCAGTGGGGCGGGGCACAGCTGCTCGAGGCTGGCCTGATCTGGGTCGTGCTGTGGCGCTACCGCGGGCTGGTCCCGCTGATGCTGGGCGTGGTCACGGCGGAGCAGGCGCTGCGGGTGGGGATCGGCCGGTTCAATCCGCTGGTGACCGCGCACACCCCGCCGGGCGCGCTGAGCCGGGCCCTGCTGCCCGCGTCGGCGATCGCGCTCGCGATGTCGCTGAACCAGCGCCCGGAGAACGTCACCCGCTAGACCGGGTCGGCATGAGAACCTAGGCGCGTGCCCGCTGACGCGCCTTTGCTGCGCGATGTTTGAGCGTACGGTTGACGTCCGGTGGCGTGACGTCGACGCCCTTTCGCACGTCAACCATGCCGTGTTCCTGACCTACCTGGAGGAGGCACGGGACGCGTTCTACGCGCAGATCCTCGGCAGCGAGCCGATCTATGTGGTGGTCCGGCTCGAGGTCAACCTGCGGGCCGAGGTCCACTACCCGGACCGGCGGGTGAACGTGCGGATAGAAGTGGTGCAACTCGGGACCACGAGCCTGACCACGCGGGAGACGATCGTGACGCCTTCGGGCGAGGTTGCGGCCGATGCGCGGGTGGTCACGGTCCGCTGGGACGCCGACAGCCGCAAGCCGGTCCCGTTCACCGAGGACGAGCGCGCCCGGCTGACCGACGCGATGACCGGCTGACGCGGGCTGACCGGGCTGACCGGGCTGACCGGGGTCACGCGAACGCGTCCGGCGGCGGCAGCGGCGACGGCTCGGCGTCCGCGTCGGTGATCGGCCGGGCACCGGCGATGAACTGGTCAAGCGCGAGCCCGGCGACCACCCGGGCCGGGAACGGGTCGGCCAGGGCCCGCCTGGTCAGCTCCTGCACCGGCAGCCCGGCGGCGGAACCGGCGATCACCAGGTTGCCGAACCGGCGGCCGCGCAGCACGCCGGCCTCGGCGATCACGCAGGCGTGCCGGAACACCGAGCGCACCGCGGCCGCCCGGCCGCGAGCGTGCGCCAGCGGCGGGCCATCGCCGACGTTGACCGCGTAGACCCCGGACGGCCGCAACACCCTGGCGGCCGCCTCGGTGAACTCGGCCGACGTCAGGTGCGCGGGGGTCTGCGCCGCGGCGAACACGTCGGCGACCACGACGTCGAACGACCCGGCCGCGACCTGCTCGAGCACCGCACGCGCGTCGGCCACCCGGACCGTGATCCGGCCGGCCCGGGTCCGGGACCGGCCCGGCTGGCTGAGCGGCAGCCGCCGCCGGACCAGCCCGGCGACCTCGGCGTCGGACTCGGCAGCGAGCTGGCTCGACCCGGGCCGGGTCGCGGCCACGTACCTGGCCAGGGTCAGGGCGCCGCCGCCGAGGTGCAGCACCCGCAGCGGCGTTCCGGGCGGCGCGGCGAGATCGATCACGTGCCCGAGCCGCCGTACATACTCGAAGTCCAGGTAGAACGGGTCGTCGAGGTCGACGTGCGACTGCGGCACACCGTCGATCAGCAGCATGAACGCGTGCGGACGGTCCGCGTCGCCGAGCAGCTCGACCCGGGGATGCGCACGATCTCGGCCGGGGCGCGCCGCGTTCAGGCCCCTTCTCTCACTGGGCACCTGCACATCATTGTCCAGCCAGCGGATCGGTAGCGTGAGGGGCGTGGAACACACCCGACTTGGCCGGACCGGCCTCCAGGTGTCCCGGCTGTGCCTGGGCACGATGACCTTCGGACTGCAGTGCGACGAGCCGACGTCGCGGGCGATCCTGGACCGGGCCGCCGAGGGCGGCGTCGACTTCCTCGACAGCTCCGACGCCTACCCGCTCGGCGGGGAGCTGTCGACCCGTGGGCAGACCGAGGAGATCCTCGGACGCTGGCTGCGCGGCAAGCGGGACCGGTTCATCGTCGCGACCAAGTGCTTCGTCCCGACCGGGCCGGCGCCGTTCGACCGCGGCAACTCGCGCAAGCACATCATGTCCGCGATCGACGCGTCGCTGCGCCGGCTGCAGACCGACTACGTCGACCTGTACCAGCTGCACGGCTACGACCCGGCGACGCCGATCGACGAGACCCTCGGCGCCCTCGACGACCTGGTGCACCAGGGCAAGGTCCGCTACATCGGCTGCTCAAACTTCCTCACCTACCAGCTGGTGCGCGCGGTCGGCCGGACCGAGACGCTCCGGCTGGCCCGCATGGACAGCGTCCAGCCCCGCTACAACCTGCTGTTCCGCCAGATCGAGCGGGAGATGTTGCCGTTCTGCGGCGAGGAGGGCATCGGCGTCATCCCGTACAACCCGATCGCCGGCGGGCTGCTGTCCGGCAAGCACACCGGGGCCGCCGCGCCGCCGGAGGGCAGCCGGTTCACCCTCGGCAACGCGGGCGGCATGTACCAGGAGCGGTACTGGCACGACCGCGAGTTCGGCACGGTCGAGGAGCTGCGCAAGCTGGCCGACGAGGCCGGGGTGAGCCTGGTCACGCTCGCGGTCGCGTGGGTGGCGGCCAATCCCGCGGTCACCGCGCCGATCATCGGGGCGAGCAGCCCGGAGCAGCTCGGCCCCAGCCTGGCCGCCGCCGAGTACCGGATCGACCCCGAGCTCAAGACCCGCCTCGACGAGCGCACCCACGAGTACCGCATGGGCGACGCGCCGAGGTAGCGGTCACCGCCTCACCAGGCCCAGGATCAGCGCCGCGATGTCATCCGAGGCCTGCTCGGCCATGAAGTGACCCGCCTGGGTGGTGACGTGCTGCAGGTCAGCGACCCAGGGCCGCCAGATCGCGGCGGCGTCGAACCCGAGCTGGCTGCCCCAGTCCTGCTGCACGACCAGCACCGGCATCGCGAGCCGGTGGCCGGCGTCGAGGTCGGCCTGGTCGTGCTCGATGTCGACGGTCGCGGTGGCGCGGTAGTCGGCGACGATCGACGGAACGGCGTTCCGGCACGCGCGCAGGTACTCGGCGCGCACGTCGTCCGGGATCGCGCCGGCGCTGACGGACCAGATGTCGAGGAAGTGGCCGAAGAAGCTGTCGGCGCTGTTCGCGATCATCTCCTCGGGCAGGCCCGGCGGCTGCGCCATGAGGTACAGGTGGAAGGCCACGGCCGCGCCGACCCCGTGCAGAACGTTCCAGGTGTCAAGGGTCGGAACGATGTCCAGGATCCCGATGTGGCTAACCCGGTCCGGATGGTCGAGCCCCGCCCGGAACGCGACGTGCGCGCCGCGGTCGTGCCCGACCACCGCGAACGGGCCGAACCCGAGTGCATCGGCCAGGCCGACGATGTCGGCTGCCATCGTCCGCTTCGAATAGGTGTCGTCGCCGTCCGCGGCCGGCTTGCTGCTCGCGCCGTAGCCGCGAAGATCGGCGCAGACCACGGTGTGGTGCTCGGCGAGGATCGGGGCGACGTGCCGCCACATCAGGTGGGTCTGCGGGAAGCCGTGCAGCAGCACGACCGGCGGCCCCTGGCCGCCCACCGCCGCGTTCAGCTCGATGCCATCGGCGACGCCGACCGGCCTCACCTCGAATCCCGGGATCGCGATGCCCATCTGTCTCCTTCGCTGCGGTCACGGCTCGCGGCCGTGCCTCGCGCGGTACTCGTCGAGCCAGCCGAGGGAGTCCTCGGTCCGCGCGGTGGACGGGTGGTACTCGGCGCCGATCGCGCCCTGGTAGCCCTTTGCGGCGATGTGGCCGAGCAGGAACGGGTAGTTGATCTCGCCGGTCCCCGGTTCGTGCCGGCCCGGCACGTCCGCGATCTGGATGTGCCCGATGAGTGGCCAGTGGGCGTCCAGGGTCGCGGTGAGATCACCCTCGGTCCGCTGCATGTGGTACGCGTCGTACTGCAGCCGCACGTTGGGCCGGCCGACGGCCGCAACGAAGCCGACCGCGGCCCTGGTCGTGGTCAGCAGGCACGGGCCGTTGTCCATGGGGTTGATGGCCTCGATCATGATCTCACAGTCGGCCTCGGCGGCCCGGTCCGCGGCCCAGGCGACGTTGTCCCGCGCGCAGGACAGCTGCTCTTCCTCCGAGTATCTCTGCTGCCGCAGCCCGGCCAGCAGGTTGAGCCGCTTGCAGCCGCACGCCGTGGCGATCGCCAGCGCCTCGGGGACGTGGGCGCGCAGGTACTCGCGGCGGCCCGGATCGCCGGCCAGCCCGCGCTCGCCAGCGGCCATGTCACCGGCGTCGAAGTTCAGCAGCACCAGCCGCAGGTCCCAGCGGGCGGTCAGCTCCGGCAGCGCCCGCGCCGCCGCGGTGCCCGGCCACCACAGCTCGACCGCGCCGAACCCGGCGCCGGCGGCGCGCTCGAAGCGCTCGGCGAGCGGCAGGTCCGCCCACAGCATCGACAGGTTCGCCGCGAACAGCAGGCTCGTCTCTCCCGCCACGCCGTCTCCGGGCACGCCAACCTCTCCGTCGGATCCGTTTCTCATGATGGTGGCAGAAGGGCTTGCAGGCCGACGGCCGGGCAGGCGCGGTAGATTGCCCGCTATGACCGAGTTCGGATCCGCCGCCTGGCCACCGTGTCCCCCGATCAGGACCGGCAGGCTGGTGCTCCGCGAAGCCGAGGCCCGGGACCGTGCGGTATTCATCGACCTGCTCGCTTCGGCAGAGGTCCACACCTACCTCGGCGGCCCCCGGGCGCGCGCCGAACTCGAACGTGAGCTGCCCGAGACGCCCGGGCAGGATCTTGGCGTTTGCGTCGTCGAGTTCGGCGGAGCCATGATCGGTCAGGTCATTCTCGGGCGAGCATCGGGGGAACGGGGCACCGGGAAGGCCGAGCTGGGTTACCTGTTCCTGCCGGAGGCGTGGGGATTCGGCTACGCCGCCGAGGCGTGCCAAGCGGCGCTGGACTGGCTGGACAACGCGCTTCCCGGCGAACCGGTGGTGCTGTTTACCCAGACCGCCAACGCGCGTTCGATGCGCCTGGCCGCGAAGCTCGGATTCACCGAAGTAGAGCGGTTCCACGCCTGGGACGCCGAGCAGTGGTTCGGCATGCGGCCCACGCTCACTTGACGACGCGGCGCTGTTCGGGCTCGATTTCGCTCGCCTCGAAGTCGAGGTGGTACTGCTTGGGGTGTTCGCTGTCGGGCCAGAGCGGCGGGCGGTAGTCGGGCGTGTATCGTCCGGGCCATGGATTACCTGGCACAGATGGGCCGTGAGCTCGCCGCGTTCGAGGCCTGCCTGGGCGGGGATCTTGCGGCGCCGGTCGAGCATTGCGGCGACTGGACGCTAGGCGACCTGGCCGACCACCTTGGTGGCGGCAACCTGTGGGCGGCGGCCGCCGTTACCGAGCAGCACGGCGACTACGAGGCCCCGCCGGCGCCGCGCGACCCGGCGGCGCTGCAGGCGTGGTTCAACGGCACCTGCGCCGCGCTGCTCAGCGCGCTCGACACCGACCCGTCCGCCAAGGCCTGGACGATCGCGCCACCGCCAACCGTCGGCTTCTGGCAGCGCCGGCGGTGCCACGAGGCCCTGGTCCACCGGTGGGACGCGGAGCACGCGGTCGGCGCCGCGGGCGCGCTTGACCCGGCCCTGGCCGACGATGGGGTCGCCGAGGTCATAGACACCATGGCCCCGCGCCAGGTCCGGCTCGGCCGCACCACCGAGCTGCGGCACGCGGTCCTGCTGGACGCCACGGACACCGGGTCGCGGCGGATCCTCGGGCCCGGCGACCCGGTCGCCACGATCAGCGGGACCGCGGCAGACCTGTTGCTCCTGCTGTGGGGCAGGCTCGCCGCCGATGATCCCGCGGTCGCCTGGGATGGCGACCGCGAGCTTGGCCGCTCGGTGCTTGGCGGCGCGCTGGTGCCCTGACCCCGCCCGGCAGCGGGTGGGGACCTACGAGCACCTGGCCCAGCTGTTTGCCGGGCAGCCCTACGGCGCGATCACCCGCGGCGACTGGCTCGACAACACCTCGCTGTACTGGCTCACCAACACCGCGCCGTCGGCGGCGCGGCTGTACTGGCAGCAGGCCGTGACCGGCCAGAACTTCTACGCCGCCGCCGACGTGTCCCTGCCCGCGGCGGTCACGGTGTTCCCGCACGAGTACGTCCAGGCGCCGCGCAGCTGGACCGAGCAGGCCTACCACAACCTGATCTACTTCCACCAAGCCGAACGAGGCGGCCACTTCGCGGCCTGGGAACAACCGCAACTGTTCGCCGAAGAACTGCGCCGCGTTCCGCCCGCTGCGCTGAAGCAAGCGCCAGGCCTGAACCGGGCAGCCGCGCCGCAGGCCAGGGCTCGTTCCGGTGGCAGTTCTCGCGGCAGAGGTCACGTTCCGGGCGGTCTGCGGCTCTAGGAAACGCGCCGCCACTTGCGGCTGCGGTCTTTCCCCCAACCCGGAGCCACGACATCATGACCTGCCCGAACTGCCAAGGCATCGACCGCCGCGCACTCCTCGGCCTGCTCGGGCTCGGCGTCGCCAGCGTTCTCGCCGGCTGCGACACCGAGTCCCACCGTGCGGCGATCGCCGCCGATCACGTCCGCCCCACGCCGCGTCCCGCCCGCACGCCGGCCGCGGCAACGCCCTCGCCGTCCCCCGAGGCTCTGCCCCCGATCCCCGCACCGGTTCCTGGCCCGTCACAAATCTTCTGGCAGGGGGCGCCAGCGGCCGCCGCGGCGAGACAGGTTGCGATCACGATCGACGACGGTTACTGCGCCGAATGCGCTCAGGCCTACGCCGCCCTCGCCCAGGCCACCGGCATCCACATCACGTTCAACCCCAACGGCTGCTACGGCGAGATCTGGAACCCGCTGGCCAAGATCCTCAAGCCGCTCATCGAGGCCGGGCAGGTCCAGATCGGCAACCATACCTTCAACCACTGGTGGCTCACCGAGCTCACCGACTCCCAGGTCACCGCCCAGCTCGAGCAGAACGAGGAATGGATCGAGCAGACCTACGGGATCACCGCGCGCCCCTGGTGGCGCCCGCCGTACGGCGCCTACGACGAGCGCACCAACGAGCTCGCCGCGTCCATCGGGTACACGAACGTGCTGATGTGGAACGGGAGTTTCGGCGACTCCACCCCGCTCCGGCCACGGACCATCATGTACCTGGCCAGGGAATACCTTCGTCCGGGCGTGGTCATGCTCGGCCACGCCAACCATCCCGCGGTCACCCACCTGTTCCGCCAGATCGGCGAGATCATCACCGCCCGCGGCCTGCACCCGGTCACGCTCGACGAGATGTTCGGCACCAGCCGCCGCACCGGACGGGCGGCCTGAACGGGACGCGTGGCTAGTCCGTGGCGTGCTGACGCGCGACGACGGCGGCCGTGACAACGAGCAGCGCGGCCCCGACGCGCAGCCCGGTGCTGGTGCCGCTGGTGAACGCGTCCCTGGTGGCGTTGATGAGGTGCTCCCGGACGGCGGGATCCGGGACGCTCGACGCGTACCGCAGCGCGGATGTGATCGAGTTCCTGATGGCCTGCCCCCGCGCGCCGGGAACGTCGCGCATGGCGGCCGGCAGGTGGCTGGCGAAGCGGGCGGTGAGGATCGTGCTGAGCACGGCGACGCCCAGCGCGGAGCCGAGTTCGCGGGTGGTGCTGGCCAGGCCGGAGCTGACGCCCGCGTGGCTGGGCGGAAGCGCGTGGACGATCATTCCCGAGAGCGGCGGCATCGCCAGCCCCATTCCGCCGCTGACGAGCGCGAGCAGCAGGCCGTAGAGCGGATAGGGGGTCGCGGCGGTGGCGAACGACAGCAGCGCGAGCCCGGCCGCCAGCGACAGCAGCCCGAGAAGGATCGTGGCCCGGGCGCCGATGCGTGCGGCCAGGCGCGTGCTTTGCGCGCTGGCGTACGGCATCACGACCGCGACCGGGAGGATGCACACCCCCGCGAGCAGCGGCGAGTACCCCTTGACGTCCTGCAGGTACTGGGCGTTGATGTAGAACAGGCCGAACAGCGCGAAGAACAGCACGGTGATCCCGAGCGCCCCGGCGCGCACCCCCGCGAGCCGGAACAGGCGCGGATCGAGCATCGGCCGCGCGCGGCGCACCTCGTACCCGGCGAACGCCGCGAGCAGCACGCCGGCGATCAGCAGCGATCCGAGCACCCGCCAGGAGCCCCAGCCGTCCTGCGGCCCGTCGATGACGCCGTACAGCAACGCCACGCTGCCGGCGGTCAGCAGCAGTGCGCCGCCGCCGTCCACCGGGTCGCTGTGCCGGGCCTGAGCCGGCACGCTCGAGGCGATCAGCGCCGCCGCCGCGAGCGCGATCGGCACGCCGGACCAGAACAGCACCCGCCAGCCGCCGATCTCGACCGCGAGGCCGCCGCCGAGGTTGCCGGCCACGCCGCCGATCCCGGTCAGTCCCGACCACAGCGCCACCGCGCGCGGACGGTCTGCGGGCTCAACGCGCGCGAGCGTGACCGCGAGCGTCGCCGGCAGGACGAGCGCCGCCCCGGCGCCGCTGAGCGCGCGCCCGCCCATCAGCACCGCGACGCTGGGGGCCAGTGCGGCCACGGCCGATCCCGCCGCGAACAAGCCCAGGCCGGCCAGCATCGCGAGCTTGCGCCCGAACCGGTCGCCGAGCGCTCCGGCCGGGATCAGCAGGCAGGCGAACACCAGCGTGTAGCTGTCCACGATCCACGCGGTCGCGGACACCGATGGGTTCAGGCTGCTCGCCTGGAGCTTCGGGATCGCGAGGTTGACCGCGGCGACCATCGCGATCACGAGGACCACCGCCGGCGCGACCACTCCGGCGGCGGCAGCCGCGGTCGCCGGGCGGTCGCCCTCCGGCGCGACGACTCCCTCGGCGGTCGCCGGGCGGTCGCCCTCGGGCGCGACGGCCGCCCGATCGATGTCCTGGTCCGTCCGTAGCCGTGTCATACGACAGACAGTAGACGCAACGTTGCGTCTCGTCAAAGAGGCTGACGCAACGCCGCGTTGCGCTAAGATCCAGAGGACTGCGTAACGTTATGGCCCCGGGAGATTCCGGTTGACCGCCACCGACTCATCCCGCGCCCCGAAGGGACGCGCGCCGCACCGCCGCGACGAGAACGCGCGGGTCGCGGTGCTGCACGCCGCCGATGACCTGCTCGTCGAGCGCGGCTTCCGCGGCGTGACGATCGAGGGCATCGCCGCACGCGCCGGCGTCGCCAAGCAGACGATCTACCGGTGGTGGCCGTCCAAGGTCGACATCCTCCTGGACACGCTGATCGACGACGCGAGCAGCCAGCTGGCCATCCCGGACACGGGATCGGCCGTCGAGAGCACCCGCCGGTACCTGCGCAGCCTGGCGCGCTTTCTCACCAAAGAGCCGGCCGGAAGGGTGCTGCTCGCGCTCATCGGCGAGGCCCAGCACGACCCGGAGACCGCGCGCACGTTCCGCCAGCGCTACCTTGACCCGCAGCGCCAGCGCGAGCGCGCGATGCTGCGGCGCGGCGTCGCGTCCGGCGAGCTTTCTGCCGGGCTCGACATCGATGCCGCCCTCGACGCGCTCTGCGGGCCGGTCCTCTACCGCGCGCTCACCGGCGCGCCGGTCCCGCGGGCGTTCATCGACGGCCTCATCGCCGACGTCCTGGATCGCCACGTCGCCGCTGGCGCCGCGGGCCGCGGCTGACAGAGGCGCTCAGAGCAGGGACAGCCCGGCGGTCACCGCGTCGATCCGCTCGCTGTCGGCGGGCCCGAGCGCGCAGCACGTCCGCGTGCCCGGGCTCACCTGGGTGCGGCCGGCGTCGCAGATGAGCTCGGTCGGCAGCCCGGCGGCGCGGGCCTGCCGCACCACGTCGTCGAGCTGCGCGCCGTCCGCCACCTTGAGCACGACCTTGGGCTGCCCCTGCTGCAGCCAGGCCGCGAGGTCGGCGCCGCCCAGGCCGTCCAGCACGGCGGCCACTGCCGCGTGGGCGACCTGCGCGGCGATCTTGCCGCGTCCCATGCCGAGGTCCGTCCTGACCACGAGCGCCAGCTTCTCCGCCACCAGCACACGGTACGGCGCCCGCCCCGCCGGAATCGCGCGGGCTCAGCCGAACAGCGTGTCCAGGAACGGGCTGCTGAACACCGAGTTGGGATCGTAGGAGCTGAGGATCGATACGGCCGTGCTCCAGCCGTCGTCGCTGGCCTGGCCGGCGCTGACCGCGGCCGGGATCGTGCTGCCGAGGATCGTCGCGCTGGTCCACGGCGCGGTCGACGTGCACGCCCAGGCCTTGGACCATTCCGGCCGGACGCACGCGTAGCTGCCGGTGTAGTTGCTCCAGATCCAGGCCTCCATGTCCGCGTAGAACGCCGAGAAGCCCGCGGTGACCGGCAGCGTGCCCATGTCCAGCCAGACCGCGGTGTCCCAGCCGGGCTGGTCGGGCCGGGGCCGCAGCGAGGACAGGATCGGCGACTGGGCGCCGCTGACCAGGGCGTCCGACGGATTGTCCAGGCCGGTGACCCGGATCTCGACGGGCCCGTTCATCGGGTACAGGCCCTGCGCCGCGTAACTGGACAGCAGGCTGCTGTACTGCGTGTAGAAGTCGCTGACCACCTGCTGGATGCTGGCCCGCGAGGTGATGATCGCGAAGCCGGCCTCGACGATCCGCACCGTGGACGGCTCCACGTAGAGCAGCACGTTCTGCCACTGGCCCCAGAGGTCCCACGTGAACGTGAACACCAGGCCGGTGTCGACCAGCGCTATCGCCGCCGCCTCGAACGCGGGCGTGCCGGAGACGTCGCCGGCCGCGACCTCGTCGAAGAACGTGTTCTCCGCCGCGGTCACGTCGTTCGTGAACGAGTAGTTGTACGGGCTGGTCACCTCCACCGACAGCAGCGGCTGGGTTGGGGCGATCGACCACACCTTCAGCCACGGCGTGTCGGTGAACGGGAACCAGATCGCCTCGACGCGGCCGGCTCCGTCCGCGTAGCTGGCCAGCGAACTGGATCCGGCGCTGGCGGGCGGGGCGAACAGGTCCGCGGCCGAGATGTCCACCCAGCTCTGGCACTGCAGGTTCTGGGACGCCGCGAGCTGCAGGGTGACCGAGGTGATGAACGCCCGGCCCAGGTGCGCCAGGAACGCGCGGATGTCCGGGTCCGAGCGCTGGAACGTCGTCAGCACGTACTGGCCGGACGAGGAGTCCCAGACGACCGCGGTGAGCGACAGGATGAGATTGGACAGCGATCCGTAGGTCTGCCCGGACAGCATCGTCTCGCCGGTCGCCGGGATCGCGCTGCCGTGCGCGTTGATGGCCAGCGCGCCGCCGACCGTGATGTCGCCGGGCGCCGGGATCGCGCAGAACCCGTAGCCTGCCGCCGCCATCGCGCTGGTGAGCGTGTTCATCGTGACGCCGGTGCCGACCGTGGCCGTGGCCGGCGACCCGGCGGCTATCGACACCGAGGTCAGATTCTGGGTGGTGTCGAGCAGCACGTAGCCGGCCCCGGTGCTGCCGGCGGGCAGCAGGATCGGTGACCAGTTGTGGCACATGCCCTTGGCCCGCAGCCGGTATCCGTTGGCGTATGCCCAGTTGGCCAGCGTGACCACGTCGTCGGCCGAGGCCGGGGCGCAGGTCCAGACGTCGTCGATGACGATCATGCCGGCCCAGTTCTGGTACGCCTGCTGGTAGATCGAGATCGAGGACGGGAAGTTCGGCGGCGGGGACGTGGTGGCCTGTGCGCTGGCCGGGCTGACGCGGAACACCGGCACCCAGGCCAGGGCGCCGGCCGCGGCGGCGCCGGCGATGAAGGCACGCCGGGACGGCCTGCCGGACCGGACTGAGCGCGGTAAGCCAGAAAGAGCGGGGTCGTGGCGGGGCTGCATGGCTTTCCTCCTCGATGCGGGGGGTGGGCTGAAGGTGGTCGTCAGCTCAACCAAGCGCTTGATTGGCTGGAACCTGAGCACAAGGTAAATCCCGATGGGGGAGCGGGCAATACTGAAACGTGTTCTATTTTTGGGACCGGCCCGCAGACCTCAGCCCGGATGGGGATTGCCAGCGGCCCGTGCCCCTGATGTGATGCGAGCGGGCGCGAGAAGGAGTCCAGGCATGACCCAGACCCGGCCATCTCAGTTACTGCTCGAGACAACGGCGAGCGCGCTGCGGGAGAAGAGCAAGCTCCGCCGTCATTTCCGCCGCTTCGACATGCTGTTCTACCTGATCTGCACGGTGGTGACGCTCGACACCATCGGCGCGGTGGCCAGCAACGGCGCCCAGGGATTCACCTGGCTGCTGTTCCTCGCCGTCTTCTTTTTCCTGCCGTACTCGCTGTGCATCGCCGAGCTCGGGTCGGCGTTCCCGCAGGAGGGCGGGCCCTACGTGTGGACCCGGCTGGCGTTCGGCCGGCCGCTCGCGGCCGTCAACTCGGTCATCTACTGGATCTCCAATCCGATCTGGGTCGGCGGATCGCTGACGATCGTGTCGCTGGCCGCCCTCGGCGACTTCTTCGCCCCGATCACCGGCGCCTGGCAGTACGTGTACGCGGTGGTGTTCATCTGGTTCACGATCGGTGCGGCGATCGTGTCGCTGCGGTACGGCAAGTGGGTGCCGACGCTGGGCGCCTGGGCACGCGGGGCGGTGCTGCTGTTCTTCGAGGTGTCGGTGCTGATCTACGCGGCCAGGCACGGCGTGCACGGCTTCGGCGGGCACGCGTTCGTGCCCAGCTACGCGATCTTCATCGCGGTGGTCCCGGTGCTGTTCTTCAACTACGCCGGGATGGAGGTCCCGTCCGCGGCCGGCGAGGAGATGACCAATCCGCGGCGTGACGTGCCGTTCTCCATCGCCTGGTCGGGGCTTGCCACGGTGCTGGCCTACGGGCTCCCGATCCTGTCGATCGTGCTCGTGCTCCCGGCAGGCCAGGTGTCCGGGCTCAGCGGGTTCCTGGACGCGGCCAAGGCGGTGTTCACCGTCTACGGCGGCCACGTGGCGGCCAGCGGGACGGCCACCCTCACCGGCGGCGGGCTGCTGCTCGGCCGCATCACCGGGATCACCTTCGTTTTCGCCCTGGCCAGCGCCGGGACGACGTGGATCATGGGCGCCGACCGGACCGAGGCGATCGCGTCCATCGACGGCGGCGGCCCCAGCATCCTCGGCAGGTTCTCCGCGCGGTTCGGCACCCCGGCCGGGATGAACGTGCTGTCCGGGGTGGTGGCGACGATACTGATGGTCTGCGCCTTCAAGATCACCAGCGGCAACGCGAACCGGTACTTCGAGGCCGTGCTGGGCCTGACGATCTCCACAACCACGATCTCGTACCTGTTCATCTTCCCGGCGCTGATCCGGCTGCGGTACTCGCGCTCCGAGGTCGAGCGCCCGTACCGGGTTCCGTGGGGGACCGCGGGCGCCTGGATCTGCTCGGTCGTGCCCACGTTCTGGGCG
Source organism: Streptosporangiaceae bacterium (assembly GCA_030041195.1). The sequence goes on from JASHOI010000376.1 coordinate 13,617, forward strand.
CTGCTGGCCACCGTCGCGCTGATCTGGCCGGGGTTCGGGGTCGGCTGGTTCGGCACCGGCGGCAACCCGAACGACGACCTCGCCGCGCTCAGCTTCTCGCACCAGCGGCTGGCGTATGAGCTCAGCCAGATCGTGCCGCTGGCGGTGATCGTCGTGGTCGGCGTGATCTTCTACGCGCTCGGCCGCGGGGAACGGGCGGACGTGGTCACCGAGCCGGTCACGGGCGCGCCGCTCCCGTCCCCGGATTCAGGCTGACTCAGGCGGCTCGGCTGGGCTGGCAGGCGAGCCACCCCCGCGCCTGGCACGCTCCACTGGCCCGGCATCGTCTCGCCGAGCACCAGCGCCTGATCGGCGCCGTCGACCAGGCGAAGGTCGTGGGTGATCAGGACCGTGGTGCGCCCCGCGATCAGCCCGCGCAGCAGCGCCATCATCCGCTGGGAGCCGGCCTCGTCGAGCCCGGTCGTCGGCTCGTCCAGGACCAGCACCGGAGCGTCGCGGATCAGGGCCCGGGCGATCGCGATCCGCTGCCGCTGCCCGCCGGACAGCGGGTGGCCGCCCTGGCCGACCACGGTCTGGTAGCCCTGGGGCAGCGCGGCGATGAACTCGTGCGCGTCGGCTGCCCGGGCAGCCGCGGCGATCTCGGCGTCGGTCGCGGCGCTCGAGCCGTAGCGGATGTTCTCCCGGACCGTTCCGGCGAGCAGCGGGCTGTCCTGCTGCAGCAGCGTGACGTTGCGGCGCAGGATCCGGGTTGACAGCTCTCGGATGTCGACGCCGTCGAGCAGCACCCGCCCGGCGGAGGGGTCGTAGAAGCGCAGCAGCAGCCGGGCGATCGTGGACTTGCCGCTGCCGCTCGGCCCGATGACCGCCAGCACCTGCCCCGGGCCGGCCGTGAACGACAGCCCGTCCAGGACCGGGCGGCCGGCGCCGGGGTAGCCGAACGTAACCCCGGCGAACTCGACGCGCCCGGCGCTCCGCAGCCGGGCGCCGACCGCGGTGCCGTCCCTGACCTGCGGCCGGGATTGCAGGATCTCGGTGATCCGCCCGGCGCTGGCCGACGCCTGGGAGACGTCGAGCGCGATCGCGCTCAGGTCCTGGATCGGCGGATAGAGGTACGCGGCCAGCACGGCGAAGGCGAGCAGCCCGCCGAGGCTGGTCTGGCCGGTCGCCACCTGCCATGACCCCACGCCGAGCACCACCAGCACGCCGGTGGTCTCGATCAGGTACACCAGCGGGCCGTACGCGGCGCTCAGCCGGGCCGCCGCCATCCGCGCCCGCAGCCAGGACACGCCCTCGCGGTGCAGCCGCTGGGACTCGGCGTCCTGCCGGTTGAAGGCCTGCACCAGCGCCTGGTTGGCCAGGCTCTGCTCCACCGCGCTGGTGATCGACCCGCTGGCGTCACGTTCCAGCGCGGCGGCGGCGCTGACCCGCCCGGAGAACCCGCGGGCGGCGAGCGCCAGCGCGGGCGCAACGGCGAGAACGGCCAGCGACAGCTTCCAGTTCAGGGCGACCGCCGCGCCGGCGAACAAGATCACGCTGACCGCGGAGCAGGCCGTGCTGACCAGGCCGGAGCAGGCGACCTGCTCGACGACCTCGACGTCGCCGGTCAGCCGCACCATCAGGTCGCCCAGCCGGCGTTCCTCGAAGAACCCCGGTGACATGCGCTGGGCGTGCGCGAACACCGCGTCCCGCAGGCGCAGCATGAACCGCTCGCCGGCCAAAGAGCTCAGGTAGCCGCCGGCGAACATCGCCAGCGCGGCAACGCACGCCGCCGCAAGCCACGCCCCGGCCGGCGCCCAGAACTCCGCCAGCCTGCGGGCCTGCAGCACCCGCGTGGTGATGACGTCGAACAGCAGCACCGCCGCGACCTCGCAGGCTGACACCGTGATCAGCGCGGCACCGGCCGCCAGCAGCCGCATCCGGTCCCCGCGCGTGTAGGGCCAGAACCGGCTCAAGATCCTTGCCGCCAGCCGCACGCTGCCGAGCGGGCCGGGTCCCGCTTCGGTGGCGTCCCGGTCCGGATTCGCTGACACCGTTCCTCCATTTCCCCGGGCATGCCGGAGGGGAGCCGCCCCCGTCAGCTGGCTCCCCTCCGCGGCCACCCGCGCTCCGGTGCCGGCTAGCAGGAGCCCTGCTGGCCCGGCTTACCCGGCCGTCCCGGTAGCGGCCTGCCGCCCCGCCCCGGCCGCGGCCGCGGCTGCTGCCCCTGCGCGGGGCCGGGCTTGGCTGGCGGGCGAAGCCGGGGGATCGGCGTCTTGATGCTCATCGGAAAACTCCTGTCTGTGCGACTCGCCGTGGCTTGTCCGCGGCGTCCTGGATGCGAAGTTATGAATGATCTTTCTCGCGACGTGCTGCGGACTCTGAGGGTTAGCCGAGACCGTGCTGAGCGCCTGCCGCGTTCTGAGGGATCTCAGCAATTCGCCTAAGGCGACCGGTAACCTCGCCGCGCACGATGACGGCATGGCACGAGATTCATTGCTGCGCGAGCCTGCGCTGCTCCCCGGTGGGCAGCAGCCGGCGCCGTGCGGCACCGCGGTTGACATCGTGATTCCGGTGCGTAATGAGGAGCGGGATCTGGGTCGGAGTGTGCGCCGGCTGCACAGTTTTTTGGGTGCGGGGTTTCCGTTTTCGGCGCGGATCACGATTGCGGATAACGGCAGTGATGACGGGACGTGGTCGCGGGCGGTGGTGCTGGCGGCGGAGCTGGATGGGGTGGCTGCGGTGCGGCTGGAGCGTCC
>JASHOI010000377.1 GCA_030041195.1 Streptosporangiaceae bacterium
ACCACGGCGGGCAGCGGCAGCGAGGTGTCCAAGGTACTGGTCCTGCACGAGCCCGGCAGGAAAGACGAGCTCGTCGTGCGGGCGGACGGCTGCGAGCCTCGCGTCGCCATCCTCGACGGGACCGTACTGCGACGGCTTCCCCATGATCCACTCCTGTATGCCGGGCTCGACGCCTTGTCGCACGCGATGGAGGCTCAGTGGGCCAGGCACGGATCGTGGTTCACGGCGGCACTCGGCGAGGCTGCCGCGCAGCAGATCATCGAGGTCCTCCCTGAAGTCGCCGAGGGAGCTCGCAACGGCGCCAACGGCAGCGGGGCCAATGACAGATCCCTGCAGCGCCTGATCGATGCGAGCTGCGCGGCAAATATGGCCTGTGGCAACAGCGGGCTCACCCTCGTGCACGCGCTCTCAACGGCGCCGTCCGTCCGTCTGCCGCACGGGCTGAAGAACGGAATCCTGCTGCCCTACGTTGCGCGCTTCAACCACGAGGTCTCCGCGCCGGCGACGAGGTCGCTGATCGCCGAGATCGGGCCGCTGTACCGTACGCTGAGCTTCCGGCCGGTGTTCCCGCCCGGCCTGGCTGACACGGACGCGGCGGACGCGATGGTGGCGGCCAGCTCGGGTCACCCGTTCCGCGCGAACAACCTGCGGGAATCCAGCGACGCCGAGCTGTTCGGGATGCTGGCGGAGGCCGGCGTGCCGCGGCACGGTGATCGATGATCGCCCGGACCTGCTGAACCCGGCGGGACACGGCTCTCGCCGCCTTGAGGACCTCGGGCAGCTTCGCCGCAGCGCCGCTGATCGCGATGCGGCATCCGTGCGGCTCCCGCGCGCCCACCAGCCCTGAACCCGGCGCCATGATTGCCAGCACCGCGCCTCCGGAGCGAGCGCCTATTGTCATCAGCCAGCAGTTGACAGCTAACCTGCTTCGGTGCTGGAATCAGCCGAGTGAAGCAGCTTCTCGTCAACCCGAGGTGAATCTGTGACCATCGATGCTCACATGCACGTCGGCGAGTTCCCGTTGTTCAATGTGCGCCTCGATGCCGAGGGGCTGGCAGCAATCTTCAGCAAGCATGAGATCGACGCCGGCATGGTGTTCCATCCCAACAACGCGATGGTCCGGGAGGTCATTGAGGGGATCGAGCCGGCTTACGGCTTCTACTGGGCGAATCCCAAGCAGCCGGGATTCGTGGAGGAGGCTGCCGCCTTCCTCGATCATCCGAAGTTCCTCGGGGTCAAGATGCACCCGCTGCTGGACGGGTATCACCCCAACGACCCCGCGGTTCACCCGCTGATCAGGCTGCTCGTGGAGCGTGACGTTCCGGTGCTGATCCACTGCGGGCACCCGATATTCACGCTGCCGTGGAGCATTGAGGAGCTGATCGTCAACTTCCCCGAGGCCAAGGTGATCCTCGGGCACATGGGTCACGGCAACATTATTTACATCAATGCCTGCATCGACATTGCGGATCGCCACCCCAACGTCTACCTGGAAACGTCCGGCATGCCCGAGCACGCGAAGATCGCCGCGGCGGTTGAGCGGGTGGGTCATCGTGTCCTGTACGGGTCAGACGCCCCGTTCCATGATCCTTCAGTTGAGATGCTGAAAGTCAAGGTGAGCGGGCTGGACGACAGCGGCGTGCGCGCGGTCCTGCACGACAACGCTGAGCGTCTTTTCTTCGGCAGCCGGTGAGACCGGGCGCGAAAGAGAATCGGATTTGCCTACTGAAAGGACTGGCCAGGAATGCGCGATCCGGATTTCACGCTGACCGCGGGACCCACGGCAGCAACCGCGACCACGCTTGCGGCGCTCGGCAGCCCGATAACTTATCACTACGACCCGGTTTTCCTGGAAGCCTTCAGGCGCACCGAGACGAAGGTCGCTGAGCTGTTCCGCACGCAGAATGAAATCATCCTGCTGCAGGGCGAGGCCGTCCTCGGCCTGGAGGCGGCGGCCCGCTCGCTCGTGCACCCCGGGATGCAGGTGCTGAACCTGGTATCCGGGGTCTTCGGCAAGGGCATGGGCACCCGGCTCAAGGCTCTGGGCGCGGATGTGGCCGAGCTGGAGGTTGCGTATAACGATGTGGTCGATCCGGGAGCGGTAGCCGGCTATCTCGACGAACACCCCGGGACTGAGCTGGTGACCGTGGTCCATTCGGAGACGCCGTCGGGAACCCTCCACGACTGCTCGCTGATTGGCCCGATCGCGCGGGCTCACGGCGCGCTGACCCTGGTGGATGCCGTGTCGTCGCTGGGCGGCGTGCCGTTCGAGGCGGATGCATGGCAGCTGGACGTCTGCGTGGCCGGGCCGCAGAAATGCCTGGCCGGGCCGCCAGGAATCACGCTGATCTCGGTCAGCGACGCGGCATGGAAGAAGATCGATGCGAACCCCACAGCACCGCGCGCCTCGTACCTGTCGCTGCTGGACTGGCGGGAGCGATGGCACGGCGAGGGCCGGTTCCCCTACACGCCGCTGGTGAACGACGTCAATGGCCTCGAGGCCGCGTGCGACCAGGTGCTCGAGGAAGGGCTGGAGGCCGCTTTCGCCCGGCACCGCCGGGCCGGCACGGCATGCCGGGCCGGGGTCCGGGCGATGGGCCTGGAGATCTGGCCGAAGACCGAGCAGATAGCGGCCAACTGCGTGACCGCGATCAGGGTTCCCGACGGTATCGATCACGAGGTGGTCCGGGCCCACGCGAGGGCCCACTACGGCGTGATGATCTCCCACGGGCAGGGCGCCGGCAACCTGGTCCGGATCGGTCACATGGGCCCGTCCGCGAACGGGCTGTTTCCGGTGGTCGGGCTGGCGGCTCTGGGCCGTACCGTGGCCGACCTCGGTGCCGACGTCCGGATCGGCGAAGGCCTCGAAGCCGCGCTTGCGGTGCTCTCCGACGCGCGGCCCGCGGCGTAGTTCCTGCCGCTCGTCAGCTCGGGGCGCGGCTGGCGGTCAGGGCGTCCCATCCCTGCGCGCCAAGGGACTCGCGCAGCCGCTCCCCGGGCACCCGGACATGCGCCGCGGCCAGCGCGGCCGCCTCTTCGGCGTCGCGCTCCCTGAGCGCCGCCAGGATCGCGCGGTGCTCGTTGACCGAGTTCTCCAGGTTGCCCCGCAGGGCCAGTGTCCGTGCCTGGAACCGGCCGGTCTCGGCGACCAGGCGCCGGTGCACCTGCACCAGCTTCTCGTTCCCGCTGAGCACGCAGAGCAGGTCATGGAACGAGGCGTTGGCCGCGAAGAACTCAGCGACCGCGTCGTTCTTCGCATCCTCGGCCATCTTGTCAACGAGCTCGTTGAGGCTGTCCAGGTCTGACTCGGATACCCGCGGCACGGCCAGCCTGATCGCGAGGACCTCCAGCGCTTCCCGGACCTGGTAGGCGTCGACCAGCTCGCGGGGCGTAATCGCGCGGACCTCGGCGCCGCGCCGCGGCCGCACCGTCACCAGGCCGTCGGCCGCCAGCCGGCCCATGGCCTCACGGATCGGGCCCCTGCTCACCGACAGCTCCTTGGACAGCGCTACCTCAGACAGCTCGGTGCCCGGCGGCAGGCGATTCGCCATGATCTCCTCGTGCAGGTGCTCATACACCCGCTGCCACAGCGTTGAGTTGTCGAATGCCGGAGTCACTAGGCCTCCCTAGATCCGTGATTCCTTGTGGTTCAGTGGCTGCAGGCGATCAGCGAACGTCCAGTCGTGATGGCGATGGACCAGGTGTTCCAGCGCAGTAACCGCAGTTCGCGCGCCTGGTCAGCTCGGAGCGGCAGCGGCCACGCTGCCTGGGCACGCACCGTGCCGCCGGGAGGGCATCCAGCCCTGCCGCCGCAAACGATCATGGATGCCCTCCTCCCATGTCATGACCAAGCCGACGTCCCGCGCCGGCCGTGCTGGGGATCTGATCTGGGCGCTCCGCCGGGAGCAATTGCATATTTAGGTGTTGACAGATTACAGTTGGAACCTGACACAGACTATCATGTGCCGCCAAGGCCGAGTCCGGCGCAACGCGGCAGATCTTCTGCCAGCGGCGCACTGGCCGGACCCGGACCATTCTCACCTCACTGGCCAATCGGCGATCCCCACTCGCGGGAGAGTCTGAATGTTCTCACGCAACAAGAGCGGAGTAGCCGGAGCCATTGGTCTCGGCCGCCGCCCGCACGGCCTCCCCGGGCTCGATGTGACGATGAGAGCCCGGGTGCGCATGTGGCCGGTGGCCGCCGCGCTGGGCCTGGCGATCGGCCACATCTAGGGGCCGCCGGGCGCGGCGCGTCAGGTATGAGTCATCTGTTGACAGTCGGCAGTTTTGCGATTTACGTTGGCCCCGGAGTCCGCGATCGGGAGGACACATGGAGTTTGGCGTCAACCTGAACAACCGTGAACCGCTGATCACCTCCGACTACACCCTGGCCGACGTACTCGACCTGGCCGAACTCGCGGAGCAGCGCGGGTTCGGGTCCGTCTGGGTGGGCGACAGCCTGTTCTCCAAGCCGCGGTTCGAGCCGATAAGCCTGCTGTCGGCGATCTCGCAACGGACCTCGCTGGCCAAACTCGGCACGGCCTGCCTGGTCACCTCGACGCGGAACCCGCTCTACCTGGCGCTGGAGTGGGCCACCCTGGACCAGCTGAGCGGCGGCCGTACGATCCTCGGCGCCTGCATGGGCAACCCGGAGCACGGCGTGCGGCGCGAGTTCGAGGCACTCGGGCTGCCGTTCGGCAAGCGCGCCGCGGTCTTCGAGGAAGGGCTGGCCGTGCTGCGGTCGCTGTGGACGACCGGCAAGGTAACCCAGCACGGCGAGTACTACGACTTCGACGACGTCTCGTTCTACTCCGGCACCGAGATGGGCCCGCTGATGCCGGTCCAGCAGCCACCGCCGACGTGGGTGATCTCGAACATCAGGCTGACCGGAGAACTGGCCCCCGAAGTCGCCAGGAAGCGGATGCGCGACGCGTGCGAGCGCGTGATCAAGTACGGCGACGGCTGGATGTCCTGCTGCCGGGCCATGCACCCGGAGGAGGTGGCCGAGCAGATCACCGCGCTGCGCAAGGCCGCCGCCGACCTCGGCGAGGACTTCTCCAGGTACACCGTCTCCTACCAGGTCACGATGAACATCGGCGACTCGGCTGAGCAGGCTTCCCGTGCGTTCGGTGAGTACATCACCAGCTACTACCCGGAGCTCAGCAAGTCCGTGGACCTGTCCAACTGGGGACCCACGGGCACCCCGGACACCGTGGCGGACTGGTTCCGCCGGTTCAGTGCAGCCGGAGTGGATCACTTCGTCTGCCGCTTTGGCGCCCTTGACCAGTTCGGCCAAGTCGAGCGCTTCGCCGCCGATGTGCTCCCGGCCCTCGAAGAGAAAGGCTCGCACGAATGACAGAGGAACCTCGCACCGAAGAGCAGATGCGCGCTTCGGCCGAACTGGTGGTGGACACGTGCTTCGAGGTGAAGGAGGGCGACGTCGTCACGATCATCACCGACAACCGGCGCAAGCCGGAGGCGGAGATCGTGGCGACCGTGGTCTCCGAGCGCGGCGGCCTGCCCATCGTGGCCAACAACGAGACTCAGATCCGCCGGGCCCTGGCCGACACGCACTTCCCGATGGTGCCGCCGCGCAACCTGCACCAGGCCATGGTGACCTCGGATCAGATCATCATCATGACCAACCTAGAGTGGGCGAATCGCTTCGCGCACGTGCCCGCTGTCAAGGAGTCGGTGGCGAACATGGCCCGCATCGGATCCATCGAGGAAGGCTTCGGCCGCTGGCCGATCTCGGTGGCCGACATCGAGGCGACCATCGGCAACGCCAAGAAGGCCATATCCCGGCTCGAGGGCAAGAAGCGCGTCCGGGTCACTTCCCCGGCCGGCACCGATGTGGTGGTCAGCATCGAACGGCGGCCCGCGCTCGAGGTGGTCCCGGTCAAGCAGCCGGGGGCGATGATGGGACCCGCCCCGCTGTGGGGCGAGGTGGCCTACGCGGCGGTGGAGGACCAGACCAACGGCACGATCGTCATCGACGGCAACATGCTCGGCATCGGCGTGCCCCGGCACGTGGAGCATCCGATCACCTGGCATGTAGCGGACGGCAAGTACCAGGCCATCGAGGGCGGCGCGGAAGCGCGCCGGCTGATCGACGTGATCACCGGCGTGCCCGGCACCGAGACCGTGGCCGAGTTCGCGTTCGGCACCAGTGACTTCGCGCCGGTGGGCGACCCGTCGGAGAAGGGCCGCAAGGGCACCGTGCACTTCGCGCTCGGCGACAACCAGAACTGCTATCCGGGCGGCCAGAACCGCAGCGTCCTTCACCTGGACGGCGTCTGCCACAACGTGTCGCTGCAGATCCTTGATACCGGCGAATACATCGTCAAGGACGGGGTCTGGCAGCTTTGAACGGCATCACGGTAGTGACGCTGGCCGACGTGCCGCCGGTCGAGCTGGCCGGCGGCAGCTGGTCCCGGGTGCTGGTGGCGGAGCAAACGGTCGGCGGGAACGCCTCGGCCCTCGGCTACTCGGTGTTCAAGCCGGGCACCTCGACCGCCGACCTGTCGCACTCGGTCGAGGAACTGGCCTACATCGTCAGCGGCAGCGGCGTGATCCGGCTGGAGGCCGGGGACGTCCCGGTGAGCGCCGGGCAGGCGCTCTACGTCCCGGCCCGGCTCTGGCACACGGTGATGAACCCGGGCGAGGAGGACCTGGTCATGGTCTTCTCCTTCCCCGCACCGGATTACCCGCCCACGGAGCGCCGGTGAGTTACCCAGCGGCACGGCCGCCGGCCACGGCGGGGGAGGCGGTCCGGCAGGTCGTGCTGGCCTGCCAGATCATCGCCCGGTTCGGTCAGGAGGACCTGACCCTGGGCCACGCCAGCGTCCGCGGGCCGGACGGGCGCACCGTGTACATCAAGCGCAAGGGCAGGGCGCTGCGCGACGTGCGGGCCGAGGACGTCATCGCCGTCGCGCTCGACGACCCGGCCGGGTACCTGACCCCCGGTGCGCACCTCGAGACCGTGATGCACCTGGAGACGTACCTGGCCCGGCCGGACGTCGGCGCGGTCATCCACACCCACCCGATGTACTCGATCGCGCTCGGCGCGACGACCGGCGGCCTCGAGCTGCTCTCCCACGATGGCCTGCTGTTCCCGGACGGAGTACCGGTCTTCGACGGCACGGCCGGCCTGGTGACCACGCCGCGGGACGGCCAGGCGGTGGCCCGGGCGCTGGGCGGCGGCCGAGCGGTGCTGCTGCGCAACCACGGCATCCTGACGGCCGGGGAGGACATCAGCTGGGCGGTGCTGACCGCGCTGACCCTCGAGCGGGCGGCACGGATCCAGTTCATCGCCCACACCCTCGGCGACACGGTGCCGATCGGGCGTGACGTGGCCCGCGAGCTGTCGGCCAGCAAGTACCAGGAGGAGTTCGCCGAAGAATACTGGCAGGACTGGTGCCGCATGCTAGACACCCCGACGTGACCGAACGGGTTAACGCAACGATCAACGGAGCGCACTTCGACGGCGAGGTCGCCCCGCAGGAACTGCTGCTCGACTTCGTGCGCGACCGGCTCGGCCTGACCGGCACCAAGCAGTCCTGCGAGGTCCAGGTGTGCGGGGCGTGCACGGTGCTGGTGGACGGGAACCCGGTCAGCTCATGCTGCTTCCTGGCGGCCGACATCGACGGGCATGAGGTGGAGACGATCGAGGGCCTGGCGGGCTCGGACTTCCACCGCCGCGCGGTCGAAGCGTTCATGCGGCACGCCGCCGTCCAGTGCGGCTTCTGCACCCCGGGAATGCTGCTGACGGCCAAGGCGCTGGCCCGCCGTGGCCGCCGCGGCGACCGCGACGAGATCGCCGCGGCGATGAACGGCAACCTGTGCCGCTGCACCGGCTATCACTCGATCCTCGACTCGCTCACCGAACTGCTCGGCGGCCCGGCATGAACGCCGTCGGGCAGAGCGTCGAGCGCAAAGACGGCCGGCTGAAGCTGGCCGGGCAGGCCGAGTTCACCGGGGACATCCGGGTGCCCGGCATGCTCTACGGCGCGATTCTGCACAGCCAGGTGGGGCACGCGCGGATCACGTCCATCTCCACCGCGGCCGCCGAAAAGGCTGACGGCGTTGTCGCCGTCCTCACCGCCGAGGACCTGTCCGACCTGGACCCCTACTACGGCCACGCGCTCCGGGACCGGCCGATCGTGGCCCTCGGCAAGGTCCGGTTCGCCGGCGAGCCGGTCGCGGTGGTGGCCGCGGAGTCCCAGGCCGCCGCCGACGCGGCGGTCGCGCACATCGACGTCGAGTACGAGGAGCTTCCGGTCGCGGCGACGCTCGAACGGGCCCTGGCCCAGGATGCCCCCCTGGTGCACGAGCAGGTGGCCAGGGCCGGCGCCTCCCACGGCCTCGGTGATCTGCCCGACGCCGTTGGCAACGTGTGCTACAGCTACTCGTTCCACCGCGGCGACGTCGACGGTGCCTTCGCGGACGCCGCGGTAGTGGTCGAGGGGGAGTACACCTTCCCCGCCGTCTACCAGTACTCGATGGAGACCCACACCACGATCGCGCGCTGGCACGGCGGCGAGCTGACCCTCTGGTCCTCCTGCCAGCACCCGTTCCTGGTCCGCCAGGAGATCGCGGCGCTGTTCGGGCTGCCGCTCGACCAGGTCCAGGTGATCGTCCCGTTCCTCGGCGGCGGCTTCGGCAGCAAGTCCTACACCAAGATGGAACCGCTGACCGCGGCCATCGCGCGCAAGGCCGGGCGGCCGGTCCGGATCCTCAACAGCGTCAACGAGTCCATGATCACCACGCGCCGCCACAACATGACCTGCCGCATGCGCACCGCCGCCGCCGCGGACGGCACGCTCCTCGGCCGCAGCGCGGAGGCCTGGCTGGACACCGGCGCGTACGCGGACAACGGCCCCCGGGTCACCGCCACGGCCGGCGACGCTGCCCCGGGTCCGTACCGCTGGCGGGCGGTGCAGGTGGCCGCGCACTGCGTCTACACCAACACCAGCCCGGCCGGCTCCTATCGCGCGTTCGGCGCCACCCACCTGCAGTGGATCGGGGAGTCGCAGCTCGACGAGGTGGCCCGCCGGCTGTCAATGGACCGCCTGGAGATCCGGCGCAGGAACCTGCTGCGCCCGGGGGAGGAGGTCCGCCCCGGCGGCAAGCCGCTCGACGCGGACCTGATCGGCGACGTGGAGAAGGCGGCGGCCGGCGTGGGCTGGTCGGCGGACTCCGGGGACACCGCAGGATCGGGGGGATCCCCGGGGGTCCAGCGGGGCCGGTACCGGCGCGGCCGCGGCGTCTCGGTTGGCCTGCTCGCGGCCGGCGCTCAGCCCGTTTCCATGGCCACCGTTCGGATGGGCCCGGACGGCTCGGTCACCGTCCTGGTCGGCACCACCGAACTCGGCCAGGGCGCTCGCACCGTGATGGCGCAGATCGCGGCGGGCGTGCTGAAGAGCCCGGTCAGCAAGGTCGTGGTGCGCGGCACCGACACCCGGTACACGCCCTACGACCGGTCGACCGGCGCGAGCAGGTCCACCACGGTCGCGGGCCTGGCCGTCCAGCGGGCCGCGCAGAGCGTGCTGGACTCGCTGCTGGAGACCGCCGCGGCCAAGCTGGAGGCCCCGCCTCCGTTGCTGCGGACCGCCGAGGGCCGGATCGAAGACGAAGCCGGCCGGTCGATGACCCACGCCGAACTCGTCCGGGCCCGGTTCGGCTTCGACGGCGGCGAGCTCATCGGCCATGGCCGCGTCCAGCCCGAGGGCGGCAGCGGCTCCTACGCCGAGGGGCCGGTGTTCTGGGAGGTATGCGTCGCCGCGGTCGAAGCGGAGGTCGACCTCGAGACCGGCGTGATCACCGTGCTGCGCACGTCCACCGTCGCCGACGTGGGCAAGGCCATCAACCCGCAACTGGTCGCCCGCCAGGATGAAGGCGCCCTTCTGCAGGGCCTGGGCAACGCCCTGTTCGAGGAGATGCATTTCGCGCCGGACGGGATGGTGCTGAACGACACGCTGCTCGGCTACCGAATTCCTGCTTTCAAAGACATGCCGGCGAGCATGACGTGCACGATCGTCGAGAACGGTGACGGCCCGGGCCCGTTCGGCGCCAAAGGCTGCGGTGAGGGCGCGCTGGCCGCCGTCCCGGCCGCGGTCGTCAACGCGCTGGCCGACGCGGGCGTGCCGATGAACGCGCTGCCGCTCACCCCCGAGCGGGTGTGGCGCCGCATCCAAGAGCTGAAGATCAGCTGAGGCCGGAGCGAGATGAAGCTGCCCTCCTTCCGGCTGTACCGGCCACACACCGTCGAGGAGGCTTCGCGCCTGCTCACCGAGCTGGGTGACGACGCGGCCGCCTACTGCGGCGGCACCGAACTGCTGCTCGCGATGAAGCTCGGCCTGACCACCTACGAGCACCTGGTCGACCTGAAGCGGGTGGATGGCCTGCGCGGCGTCACGGCCGGCTCCGGCGGCGCGCTGCGCATCGGCGCGGCCACCACGCATCACGAGGTCGAGACGTCCGCCGCTGTCCGCGCCAGCTATCCGGAGATGGCCATGATGATCTCCCGGGTTGCGAACGTGCGCGTCCGGGCGGTCGGCACCATCGGGGGGAACCTGTGCTTCGCCGACCCGCACTCCGACCCGGCCTCCTTCCTGATGGCGGTGGGCGCCACGCTGGAGGCCCAGCTCGACGGCCAGGTCCGGAAGATCCCCGCGGCAGGCTTTCTGGCCGGCCTGTATGAGACCGTCCTGGCGCCCGGCGAGCTGCTGACAGCGGTCGAGCTGCCGGCCCGCCCGGACCGCACGGGACTGTCCCACCGGCGCATGAAGGTGACCGAGCGGCCGGCGGTCACCGTGACCGCGCAGCTCACGCTGCGCGGGAACGCCGTCGCCGAGGCCCGGCTGATCGTCGGTGCGGTCGGCATCAAGCCCCTCGCGGCCGACGCGTCC
>JASHOI010000378.1 GCA_030041195.1 Streptosporangiaceae bacterium
CGGCACCGGACCACTCGCACCGCGGCGGGGTGCGAGCCCAGCGCGAGCCGGTCCCGGTCACGATCGGCCCGCGCCCGCAGGCGCCGCCCGGCCGCGCGTGCGACGAGAACCCGCTGGCCGGATTCCCGGGGTAACGCGCCGGAGGCAGCAGCTACCCGTTCCAGGCACAAAACAAGATCCGCTCAACGAGGAGGGGAAACAATGGCAGGAAAGCTCGAAGGCAAGGTGGCCTTCATCACCGGTGCCGCGCGCGGCCAGGGCCGCAGCCACGCGGTGCGGCTGGCCCAGGAGGGCGCGGACATCATCGCGGTCGACATCTGCCGGCAGATCGACAGCGTCAGGTACCCGATGTCCACCCCGGAGGACCTGGCGCAGACGGTCAAGGAGGTCGAGGCGCTGGACCGGCGGATCGTCGCCCGCCAGGCCGACGTCCGCGACGAGGCCGGGCTCAAGGCCGCGTTCGACGCCGGCGTCGCCGAGCTCGGCCCGGTGGACATCGTGCTGGCCAACGCCGGGATCGCGCCGATGTCGCGGGACGAGCCGCACGAGGTGTGGCAGGACGTCATCGACGTGAACCTCACCGGGGTGTTCAACACCGTGGAGACCGCGATCCCGTCGATGATCGAGCGCGGCAAGGGTGGCGCGATCGTGCTCACCAGCTCGACCGCCGGCACCAACGGGATCGGCGGCCCGACCCGCGCCGGCCTCGGCTACACCGCGGCCAAGCACGGCGTGGTCGGGCTGATGCGCTCGTACGCCAACAACCTGGCGCCGCACAGCATCCGGGTGAACTCGGTGCACCCGACCGGCGTCCGCACGCCGATGGTGGTCAACGACGTGATGGCGGAGTTCCTCGCCGCCGACCCCACGTTTTCGAACGCGACGCCCAACGCGCTGCCGATCGACATGATCGAGCCGGTCGACATCTCCAACGCGATCCTGTGGCTGGTGTCCGACGACGCCCGCTACGTCACCGGGGTCACGCTCCCGGTCGACGCCGGTTTCACGAACAAGAAGTGAGGAGCGGGTTCATGGCAGGACGGGTCGAGGGCAAGGTCGCTTTCGTCACCGGGGCGGGGCGCGGCCAGGGCCGCAGCCACGCGATCAGGCTGGCCGAGGAGGGCGCCGACATCATCGCGGTGGACATCTGCCGGGACTACGACTCGGTGAGCTACGGGATGGCCACCGAGGCGGACCTGGACCAGACGGTCAAGGCGGTCGAGGCGCTGGACCGCCGGATCGTCGCCAGCCGGGCGGACGTGCGCGACGCCGGCGCGCTGAAGGCCGCGGTCGACGACGGCGTGGCGCAACTGGGGCGGCTGGACGTCGTGTGCGCCAACGCCGGCATCTGCACGGTGCAGACCTGGGACGAGGTGACGCCCCAGGTCTGGCAGGACACGCTGGACACCAACCTGACCGGGGTGTGGAACACGATGGTGGTGTCGGCGCCGCACCTGATCGCGGCCGGCGGCGGGTCGATCATCTGCACCAGCTCCACGGCCGGGATCAAGGGCCTGCCGTACCTGGCCCCGTACGTGGCCGCCAAGCACGGCGTGGTCGGCATCGCCCGGACCATGGCCAACGAGCTGGCCGCGCACAACATCCGGGTCAACACCGTGCACCCGACCGGGGTCAGCACGCCGATGGCCGAGGGCCTCGGCGGGCTCGAGGCGCTGATCGGCCGGGACCCGAACCTCGGGCCGATCTACATGAACACGCTCCCGGTCGAGAGCCTGGACGCCCGCGAGATCAGCAACGCCGTGCTGTTCCTGGCCTCGGACGAGTCGAGGTACGTCACCGGGCTCGAATTCACCGTCGACGCGGGCAACACGATCCGGTGACGTGGTGACCGCCCTCGAGGACACCAGGGCCGCCGTCGCGGCCAGGGTCGTGGGGCGCGAGCGTGAGCTCGAGCTGATCCTGGCCGCGGTGGCCGCCGGGCGGGACCTGCTGCTCGAGGGCCCGCCCGGCACCTCGAAGAGCACGCTGCTGCGCGCGATCACCGCGGAATGGGGCGTGCCGCTGGTGTTCGTCGAGGGCAACGCCGACCTCACCCCGGCGAAGCTGATCGGCCACCACAACCCGGCCCGGGTGCTGCGCGAGGACTACAGCGCGGACAACTTCGTCGACGGCCCGCTGCTCGAGGCCATGCGCGAGGGCGGGTTCCTCTACATCGAGGAGTTCAACCGCGCCCCGGAGGACACGCTGAACACGCTGCTGACCGCGATGGCCGAGCGCGAGGTCGCGGTGCCGCGGGTCGGCCGGGTCGCCGCCAGGCTCACGTTCCGGGTGATCGCGACCATGAACCCGTTCGACAACGTCGGCACCACCCGGCTGTCCACCAGCGTGCACGACCGGCTGTGCCGGCTGTCCGTCACCTACCAGGACGAGGCGTCCGAGCGCGGGATCGTCGCGCTGCGCGCCCGGCTGCCGGCCGGCCCGCTCATCGCCGACGCGGTCGCGGTCACCAGGGCCACGCGCGAGCACCCGGACGTGCGGCAGGGCAGCAGCGTGCGCGGCGCGATCGATCTCACACTCGTCGCCGGCGAACTGCTGGCCCTGCGCAGCATCGAGGATCCGGGCCCGAACGTGACGCGCCCCGCCACTCCGGCCGGCCACGCGTACGCCGAGACGGTGTTCGACGCGATGGTCGTGGCGCTGTCCGGCCGGATCCAGCTCGACGAGACCGTGGACACAACGCCCGAGGCGGTGCTACGGGAAATCTGGGAGGACCGGTTCGTGCTCACCCCGGCTGCGGCGGCGCCTGGTTGAAGAGCGGTGGCGGCGGACGGGCCGCTGACCAGGCGGTCAGGCGGGTCCCGCCGGGACGCCGCTGCTGCGGGCCTCAGGCCGCTGCGGCGCCGGCCGAAGCAGCTGGACGCCGAGCCCACGCTGCTGCAGGCCGGCCCGGGCGC
>JASHOI010000379.1 GCA_030041195.1 Streptosporangiaceae bacterium
TTCGTCGCGCTGGGCCTGGCCCTGGGGGTGGGGCTGGTGATCACCGTGGCCGCGGCCTCGGCGGGGGTGACCAGGGCGCAGTCCAGCGTGCTCCGCACGCTGTACGGGGAGGCCACCACCGTGACCGTGACCGGCCCGAGGTGGCAGGCACCCAGCACGAACCCGAAGGGCGCTCTCAACCCCGCGACGGGCCCGGATGGTCCGGAGATCTGCGTCACCGGCGGCACGTGCACCAGCGCGGCCGGGAAGACGCTGACCGTGGATGACATCCTGACCGAGGGGATCAGCGTGGCGAAGGTGGCCGCGGCGGCCAGGCTGCCCGGCGTGGCGGCAGCGGCCGGCGGGGACTTCCTGAACGAATCCTCGATCTCGTGGCCCAAGAAGGGCGCCAGCACCGCGCGGGCGGGCGGCCTCCCCGGCGGCGGGCGGGCGGGCGGTTACCCCCTGGAAGGCGTGGACACCAGGAACCCCACGCTGGGCCCGCTGGGCGGCGCGTCGCTGATCTCCGGCCGGCTGTTCACCGCGGCCGACGCCAACGCGCACGTCGCGGTGGTGGACTCCGGGTATGCGGCCGCGCACCACCTGAGGATCGGCTCGGTCCTGCCCATGGTGGGCCGCGCCGATGCCCACGGCCATACCTCCACCATCAAGTTCACCGTCATCGGGATCGTCGCCCAGTCGGGCAGCAACCCGCCCAGCGTGTACATCCCGCTGAAGGCGGCCCAGGACCTGATGTGGCTGCAAACGGGTCCGTCCAGCCTGCAAGGCAGGGTGACCACGATCTACCTGGCCGCGGCCAGCGCCGCCGACGTCCCCGCGGTCACCCGGGAGGTCGCCCGGCTGCTGCCGGGCACCACGGTGACCAGCGCCAGCGGCCTGGCCAGCGAGGTGGCCGGGTCGGTGGCCAGCGCCGCCAAGCTGGCCAACGACCTGGGCCGGTGGCTGGCGGTGCTGGTGCTGATCGCCGCGTTCGCCGTGGCCAGCCTGCTGACGATGGCCGCGGTGGGCCGCCGGGCCGCCGAGTTCGGCACGCTGAAGGCGCTCGGCTGGCGCACCCGCCGGATCATCGCCCAGGTCCTCGGCGAAGCCGCAGCCACCGGCCTGGCCGGCGCCGCCGCCGGGATCGGCCTGGGCTACACCGCCGCGGCGATCATCGCCGCGATCACGCCCACCGTGACGGCCACCGTCGGCTCGAACGGCGGAGGCAACGGCACCCTCCTCGGCGGCAGCCCGGTGCGGACCGCCGCCGTGCCGCTGCACCTCTCGGTCAGCGCCGGCCTGCTCGCGCTGGCCGTGCTCCTCGCCCTGGGCGGCGCCGTGCTGGCCGGCGCGTTCGGCAGCTGGCGGATCGCCCGGCTCCGGCCCGCCGACGCGCTGTCCCGGGTCGCCTGACCCCGCTCCCGGCACGACCTTCCACGAACAGGAGAACACTGGTGTACCAGCTGACCAGCGTGGCCAAGCTCTACCACAAAGGCCACCGCACCGTCCCGGCGGTGCAGGACCTGACCCTCACCATCTCCGACGGCGAGTGGCTGGCCGTGCAGGGCCGCACCGGTCACGGCAAATCCACCCTGCTGAACCTGCTCGGCGGCCTGGACCGGCCCACCAGCGGCACCCTCGAGCTGGACGGCACCAGCCTGGGCGCGCTGCCCGAGACCCGGCTCACCCGGCTGCGCGCCGAGAAGATCGGGTTCATCTTCCAGACCTTCAACCTGATTCCCACCCTGTCAGCGGCCGAGAACGTCGAGGCCGCCCTCATCCCGCTCGGCACCGCCCCGGCCGCGCGCCGCCACCGGGTAGCCGCCGCGCTGGACGCCGTTGGCCTGGCCGACCGGGCGGCCCACCTGCCCACCGAACTGTCCGGCGGCCAGCAGCAACGGGTCGCGATCGCCCGCGCCCTGGTCAAGGACCCGAAGGTGGTGCTGGCCGACGAGCCCACCGGCAACCTCGACACCGACACCCGCGACGACATCATCGCCCTGCTGGAACAACTCTGGCGCGACCGCGGCCTGACCCTGGTCCTGGTCACCCACGACACCACCATCGCCCGCCGGGCCCAGCGCGTCGGCATCATGAACGACGGCCGCCTCACCATCCACCAGACCACCGACTCCACCACCACACCGGGAAGCGGGCCATCCGCGCCGCCAGCCTCCGGATAACACCGCCCGCGAAATCACCAGCGCCGGTCCGCCTCTGGTCACCGCTGGCTGCCGCGCGATGGGACGCCCAGCGCCCGCATCCTCCGCAAGGGGCCTCAATGCTCTTCTATCCTGCTGCGCTGCCATTGTCGCGCAAGACCCTCACCTATGTCGGCGGGGTCATCTACCGCCACCGCAAGCAGATCGGATCGCCCTGGCGCAAGCTGACCTGCGGGCAGCAGGCCCTGCTGGTTCTGGCCTACCTGCGCAAGGGCGAGACATTCGCCGAGCTGGCGGCCGGGTTCGGCATCGGAACCAGCACCGCCTGGCGGTACGTCACAGAGACCGTGAGCCTGCTGGCGGCCCGATCCCCGAAGCTGCGCAACGCGCTGAGGAAAGCCAAACAGGCCGGGCACGCCTACGTGGTGATCGACGGCACCTTAATCCCCATCGACCGGGTGGCCGCCGACCGGCCGTTCTACTCCGGCAAGCACCACCGGCACAGCATGAACGTCCAGGTCATCTCGGCTCCGGACGGCGCGCTCCTGTGGGTATCCGGGCCCCTGCCCGGCGCCGTCCATGACATGAATGCCGCCCGGATCTGGGGCATCGTCCGGGAACTGGCCACCGCCAGGCTCATCGTGCTCGCCGACAAGGGCTACACCGGCGCCGGTGACCACATCCGCACCCCCTGCAAGGGGAAGAACAGACCGGACTCCCAGAAGGCCGCCAACCGCGCACATGCCAAGCTACGCGGCCCAGAGGAACGCGCCAACGCCCAGCTCAAGACCCGGCACATCCTGCGCAAACTCCGATGCTGCCCCTGGAAAGCCGGGCAACTCGCCGCAGCCATCCACGTCCTTCAGACCCGCGAGATCGAAGGATGAAAAAAGCTCAGTGCCGCGGTTGCTCCTTTATGCCCGTTCTGGCAATCTTTCGGCCGTGGCCGGCCGCCTCTCCGTTCCGCTGTCGGTGCTCGACCTGTGTCCGGTGCCGACCGGGGAATCCGCTGCCGAGGCGCTGCGCCGGAGCCTCGACCTGGCCCAGCACGCCGAACGCTGGGGTTTCACGCGGTACTGGGTCGCGGAGCACCACA
>JASHOI010000380.1 GCA_030041195.1 Streptosporangiaceae bacterium
TGCTCGGAGCGGCGCTGCTCGCCTACCTCTTCGCCTGCCACCTCGCCGAGTCCGGGTCCCGGCTGGCCGTGCTCCGCCCGCAGGCGCCGCTGATCGTGGCCGGGCTCGGGCTGCTCGCGCTGGCGGCGGGCGCCGCGGCGCTGCCGTCCGGCACCGGGTCGGCCGCCGGCGTGCTGGCGGTGCTGGCCGCGGTGGCCGTGGTCGTGGTTGCCGGCCTGGTCCTGCCGGTGTGACCCTCGAGCCGCCTGCGTTTGGCTGCCCAGTCCTGCCGTTGCCCCTGCCATTCGAGGAACCTCGAGATCACCTGGGCAATCTGCCAGGCGTGCGTGTCGAGGCCCGCATCGGCTGCCAGCCTGACCGCCGCCACGAGCACCCGGCGATTGGCCCTGAACCAGGCCAGCGCCTGTGCCCGGTCCGCGAGGACTTCCGGCGTAACCCCGGTCGGGGCCGGATCCAGGGTCAGCAAAAGCTGGTCACCTGGGTCAAGTAGCCGGTCGGCGGCGCAGGCGGTGTGCAGGTAGTGGTCGAGCAGCCGGCGGGTCGCCGCCCGCCGGTCCGCTTCGGTGTCCAGCGCGCGAGCTTGCTCAGCGGCGTAGGCCCGGAGCAGGTCATGCACGACCAGCCTGCCCGGTGCGTGCTCGCTGGCCAGGTTCGCCCGGGTCAGCTCGCTCACCGCCCGGTACGCCACGCCTGGTGGCACCCCGGCCAGGCTGGCGCACGCGGCGGCGCAGATGTCCGGTCCTGGATAGAACCCGAGCAGCCGGAACAGCCGGGCGCCGGGGTCGCTGAGCCGGGTGTAGGACCAGGAAAACACGGCGGCGACATTCGTGGCCGGGTCTCCGGCATTCAGCACGCCAACACCGTCGTGGGCCTCGCGCAGCTCATCGATCGCGGCGGTGAGCCGGAAGCCGGGGCGGCCGGCCGCCCGGGCAGCGGCGATGCTCAGCGCCAGCGGCAGCCTGGTGCACAGGCCGATCAGGTCGTCCGCCGCCTGCCCCTCGGCGCAGATCCGGTCCGGGCCCAGGCGGCGGGCCAGCATCTCCCGCGCTTCGTGGTGAGAGGGCAAGCCCAGCGTGAGTGGCTGGGCACCTTCGGCCGCCACCAGGCTGGTGAGCTGGCTGCGGCTGGTGACGACGACCATGCAGGTCCGGCTGCCGGGCAGGAGCGGGCGGATTTGCGCCGCGTCGCGGGCGTTGTCGAGCACGACCAGCACGTGCCTGCCCGACAGCAGGCTGCGGTACAGGGCCGCCTGCTCTGCCAGCCGCACCGGGATCCGCCGTGGCTCCACCCCGAGCGCGTCGAGGAATCCCCGGATCGCCTCGGAGGGGTGCACCGGCCGGCCAGACGGATCGAATCCGCGCAGGTTCACATGAAGCTGACCGTCGGGGAAGCTGTCGGCCACCTGATGGGCGAAGTGGAGCGCCAGCGCGGTCTTGCCGATCCCGGGCGGCCCGTCGATGGCCGCGATGATCACCGCACCGGCATCGTTCGCGGCGTCGGCCAGCAGGCCTTTCAGTGCCAGCAGTTCGCTGTCGCGCCCGCAAAAGTGGCGGCCCGCGGGCGGAAGCTGCCGCGGAATGTCAGGGACATGGGACTTACGCCTGGGCTCCGCATCGGCCGCGCCGTTGGTGTGCTCGCTGGCCTTGCCGCCGGCATTGCCCCGCAGGATGCGCTGGTGCAGCCGCTGCAGGTCGGGGCTGGGGTCAACGCCCAGCTCGTCGGCGAGCACCCGCC
Organism: Streptosporangiaceae bacterium; assembly: GCA_030041195.1. The sequence goes on from JASHOI010000380.1 coordinate 1,735, forward strand.
GCAGATCCTGGTAGGCGGCAAGCGCATCGGCCTGCCTGCCGGTCCGGCAGAGGGCGAGCATGAGCTGGGCGTGGAAGCCCTCCCGCAGCGGGTGGACGGTCACCAGCCGACGCAGTTCGCCAACCAGCGGCCCGGGGTCGCCGCAGTTCAGGTCGGCTTCGATCCGGGCGGTCAGGGCTTCGAGCCGCTGCTCGGCGAGGTAAGGAACCTCGCGCGCCCGCAGCAGCTGCGATGGCACGTCGGCGAGCGGTTCGCCTCGCCACAACGCCAGGGCACGGGCGAAGTCCGAGGCGGCGTCGACCCACTGGCCCGCCCGGGCCGATGCCTGGCCACTCGAGGTCAGCACCGAGAACTGGCGCACGTCCAGCGTTGCGGGACCAAGTTCCAGCAGATAGCCGGGCGGCTGGGTGCGGATCAGCGTATGGCCGTGCGGGCCCAGCGCCGAGCGCAACCGCTGCACCGCGGTATGCAGCGCGGCGCGCCCGCCTGGCGGCGGATCGCCATTCCACACCGCCTCGGCGAGCTCATCGGCCTCGATAACCCGGTCTGCGTTCAGCAACAACGCCGCCATCAAGGCACGAAGTCGCGGCGGCAATGTTGGCGCGGTGGTGTCGTCGTTACGGATCAGCAACGGCCCGAGCAAGCCGAATTCCACGACCGGTACCTCTTCGCAGTCACGTCCAGACCGTCCGGGACGCCCAAAAAGGCCGGTCTGTTACAGCTTACCGGCCTTCGTTAGCGAACGGTAAGCCTCGACAAGGGCGGTGACAGCGGCCGGTAAGCCGTTGCTGACAACCTGATACGTGCCGCCGCGCCCGGTCGGCTGGCCTATCTGTCAGATAAGGCACACGTCAGCAAGGGTCCGTTTTTCGCGATGCGGCAACGCCAAGGCCACCAGTCAATGGCACGGCAAATCACTCCGGCCGAGCTGGCCAGCGCTGCACATTCCGTAACACGAGGTAAGCCATATGAATGACGCTTTCGAGCCGGCGGATGAACCGGCTGGGCAGCGGCCCGTTCCCCCCGATGCCGAGTCAGGCCGGACGGTTCCCTATCCCGCATTGCCCCCGCAGGCTCAGCAGGCGGATCCCAGCGCTTACCCCGCTCAGCCTCCGTACCCGGGCCAGCCCTCGTACCAGGGTCAGCCGCCATACCCTGGCCAGCCCTCGTACCCCGGCCAGCCTCCGTACCCCGGCCAGCCTCCGTACCCTGGCCAGCCTCCGTACCCCGGCCAGCCGCCGTATCCCGGCCAGCCGCCACACGCCGGCCAGCCGTCATATCCTGGCCAGCCGGTACATCCTGGGCAGCCGGCATACCCGGGCCAGTCTCCTTACGCCGGCGCGCCAGGACAAGCGCCCTACCCGGGCCAGCAGCCCGCCTTTCCCGGCGACGCCGCGATTCTCGGCCAGCCCGGACATGGGCCACGCCCGCGCCGCCGGGGCCTGTGGGCAGGTGCCGCGGCAGTCGCCGTGGTGGCGGTCCTCGTCGGCGGGGGCGTCGCGTTCGTGCTGCTGAGGCACACGCCTGCGCCGCGCCCGGTTGCAGCACAACAGCACCGCGCGAGCCCGCGCCCACCGTCGCCCTCGCAGCCCCCCGCGACCTTCCAGATCGTGAATCCCGCCCCCAGCACCGCGGCCGGGATGGTCATCGTGCGGACCATCCCGCAGGCCGCCCAGTCGGACCTGTCCAACCTGCTCAATCTCCTTCAAGGGGAGGCCAACGCCACCTCGCCGGGCGTGACCGCCGTGTACGAGGCGCCCGGCACCACGGATCCAGACACCGGCAGCCCCAAGGAGATCATTTACGTCGGGCTCGACTCGGGCCTCACCAGGCCGTCGTCCTTCCTCAGCGGATTCCTCCACACGGTGACGGACTCGATGAGCAGCGTTCAGTTCAGCTCTGTGAACGCCGGCCCGAACGGCGGCACCGCGGAGTGCGTGACGGGGTTCAGTTCTGACGTCGGCACCGAGACCCTTTGCGGCTGGGCGACGGAAACGACAGTCGGCGTTCTTGACGCTTCGGGCCGGGACTACTCCCCGGCCCAGCTCGCCACCGTCATGCGGCAGATGCGCCCCTACCTGGAAACCGCCAAGTGACCACGAGCGGGAGACCGCGGTCCCGGTCAGCGAGCAGGAGAAGCCGGTGAACCCGGAACCACATTCGGAAGACACAACGACCCCGGCCAGCGAGGAGGCCCGACCCGGTACCGACGCCGCGCCGGCCTATCCGGTCCCGCCACCGCCGGCCTATCCGGTCCCGCCACCGGGCGGCGGCTATCCCGGCACCCTGCCGTACCCCTACCCGGTGCAATATCCCGATCCCGCAGCGGGTTACCCGAGCACCCCCAGCGCTCCCGGTGCCCCGCCGAACGTGCCATGGCCGGCGGCCCCAGCGCCGCGGCCGAGGCGGCGCAAGGGCTGGCTCGTCGCCATCGCGGCGGCCGCTGCGGTCGCCGTAGCCGCGGCCGCGACCGTCGTCGCCGTCCTGCTCACCAGGGGCGAATCGGCTGCCACGATGGCGCTGCAGTCCGGGCGGTCCGTCGCGTCGGCTGCGGGTCTGACGCTGACGGGCACCATCGACGGAGCGTCCGCCAACATGATTGTGACCAGGGCGGCGACGGTCGAGGGCAGCTACACGCAGCGCGGCAGCCTGGTGAACCAGATCACAATCAACGGCGTCACCTACCTCAAGGCACCGACCGCGTTCTGGACAGCCCAGGGGATCGCGGCAACGCCGGCCGGCCAGGCGGGCGGCAACTGGGCCAAGGCCCCCGTCGGCGCGGTCATCATGGGCTTCGCTTCGCTCACTCCCGGCCGGATCGCCCACACGCTGGAGCACGCAGGAACCCATCCCCGTTTTGTCGATACCAGGTACCAAGGCAGCAGCGTCATGAAGCTCACCGTGAGCGGCGACAGCTACTACATCACGACCAGCACCCCGAACCGCCTGATCCGCGTGACCGGGGTCAGCGGCCACGTGAGGTACGCGCTTGACGTGACGCCGCTCACCGCCACGACCATCGGCCCGGTGTTCACGGTCCTGCACGGCGACGTGCAGGACCTGCTGGGTGCTGCCGACCCAGAGGCCCTCATCCTTCCGCTGCAGAAGATCAAATTCGACGCCAACTGCAACGGCAGCTCATCGTGCACAGTCACGGACAAGGTCACGGTAACGGATCCCGATTCGCCGACCGTGCTGCTCAAGATGACGGTCGACTTCTCCGGGACCAAGGGCGGCGCCGCGTTCGCGACCTGCACCGACACCGTGCCAGCGGACACGGCCGGGGTGGCGACCGTGAGCACCTCCTGCGGGCTGAGCGGCCAGGTCTGGTCGGGGTGGATCAACTCGCACACCAGCAACTTCACCACCTGGATAGACGCGCACTTCGAGGCCACCGTGAATTCGGCCAGCGACATCGCGAGCCTGCAGAACGACCTGAACCGGGAGCAGAACGCCCGCTAGAGCTAACGGCCGGCGGCGTAGCCCTGCATGCCGCGCGGGTTCGCCGCCGCGTAGAGGAACCCGCGGTCTCGCGCGACCGCGCTGATCCGGCCGAGCGACCAGGCCGGCATGACCGCCACGTCGTGCCCGCGGCGGCGCAGTTCGCCGAGCACCGGCTCGGGGAACCTGGACTCGGCCGCCAGTGAGCGCGGCATCGACCCGCGCGGGTAGAACGACGAAGGGAAGTGGTCGGTGTGGAAGGCCGGCGCGTCGATGGCCTCCTGCAGGTTCATGCCGAACAGCACGTGGTTGAGGAAGAACGCGAGCGGCCACTGGTCCTGCTGGTCCCCGCCGGGCGTGCCGAACGCGAGGTATGGCTCGCCGTCGCGCAGCGCCAGCGACGGCGACAGCGTGGTTCGCGGCCGCCTGCCGGGCCCCAGCGTGCTGGCCAGCCCGGGGGTGAGCGTGAACATCTGCGCGCGTGTGCCCAGGCAGAACCCGAGCCCGGGAACGACCGGTGAGCTCTGCAGCCAGCCGCCGCTCGGCGTGGCGGACACCAGATTGCCGAACGAGTCGGCCACGTCCAGATGGCAGGTGTCCCCGGGCCCAAGCTCGGCTGCCAAGGGGTTGGCCGACCGGGCCAGCGGCTCACCAGCGCCGTGGCCGCGATGCACCCCATCCCCCGAGCCAACGCGGCCTTCCGCCCCGTCGCCCACGGCGCCGTCGCCGAACCAGGCGGCCGCGAACCCGGGCAGCCGGGGCTCGGCTCCGCCGGGCGCACCGGGCACCAGCCCTCCCGACGCCTCGGGGCCCACCAGGCGCCGCCGCTGCGCCGCATAGGACGGCGACAGCAGCTCGGCGAGCGGCACATCGGTCGCGCGCGGGTCCCCGTACCATGCCTCGCGGTCCGCGAAGGCCAGCTTCGCGCACTCGATGACCGTGTGGATGAATTCGGCGGACCCCGGCCCCATCGCCGCGAGGTCGAAGCCGTCGAGCAGCGCAAGCTGCTGCAGGAACACCGGGCCCTGCCCCCACGGCCCGGTCTTGCACACGGTCAGGCCGTGGTAGTCGAGCGTGACCGGTGCCTCGGCCGACGCCCGCCACGCCGCCAGATCGTCGCCGGTGAGCAGCGCGCGATGCGGCCGCCCGGTAACGTCCATGACCTCGGCCCCGGCCAGGAACTCCGCGATCGCCGCGGCCACGAACCCCTCGTAGAACACCCGCCTCGCAGCCTCGATCTGCGCCGCGCGATCCGCCGACGCCGCCTCGGCCTCGTCCAGGAGCCGGCCGTACGCGGCGGCCAGGTCAGGGTTCGCAAACCGCGCGCCGGCCTGCGGCGCCGAGCCGCCGGGCAGGTAGACCGCGGCCGAGCTCGGCCAGTGCGCACGGAACGTGTCGGCGACGGCGGCCACCGCGGCGCTCGCGGTGGGCAGCATCGGGTACCCGTTCGCGGCGTAGCCGATCGCGTACTCCATCACGTCGCGCAGCCGCAGCGTGCCGTACCGCTCGAGGAGCAGCATCCAGGTCCCGAACGCCGCGGGCACGCAGGCCGCGAGCAGCCCGGTGCCCGGCACCAGGTCAAGCCCGAGCGCGCCGAACGCGTCCAGCGTGGCCGCCGCCGGCGCCGGCCCCTGCCCGTCCAGCACGAACACCCCGCCGTCCGGGGAAGAGAACCCGATGACCGGGACCTCACCGCCAGGCCCGTTCAGATGCGGCTCCACCACCTGCAGCACAAGGCCGGTCGCGACCGCCGCATCGAACGCGTTCCCGCCCTTCTCCAGCACCGCCATGCCCGCCGCCGAGGCGAGCCAGTGCGTCGATGCGACCATCCCGAACGTGCCAGCCAGCTGCGGCCTGGTCGTGAACGTCTCGGGCACATGCGCCTCCGCCAGGTTGTCGGCCACCGTGTCTATACCGTGATATGCGGCGGCGGTGCCGGCCGCAACTACAGCGCCCCGAGCGGCGTCATATCAGTCGTGACCACCATGGCCACAATGGAAGGGGGCATCCAGATGACATCGGCGCGGATCCTGATCGCCACGGCCGCCCTGGCCGGCTCGGCGGGCCTGCTCGCGGGCTGCGGCTCGTCCACCCCGGCGGCGTCTGCCTCGTCCTCGGCCACCCCGACGCCGTCGTCTACCGGGACAGCCACGCCGACCGCCAGCCCGACGGCGACATCGAGCCCGACCTCGGCGAGCGCGGCCGCGTGCGCGACCTCGGCCCTGCACGTGGTCGTCGACACCAGCGGTGGGGGCGCCGCGGCCGGCAGCACGTATTACCCGATCCAGTTCAGCAACACGTCAAGCTCCCCGTGCACGCTCTACGGTTACCCGGGCGTGTCGTTCGTCGGTGCGGTTGGCGGCAGCCAGATCGGCGTCGCCGCGGCCAGGAATCCCACGACCCCAGCGACGCTCGTAAGCCTGTCCCCCGGCCAGACCGTGCACGCCACGCTGCAGGTCGTCGACGCGCAGAACTACCCGCCGGGCGACTGCGGCCTGGTCACCGCGCACTGGCTGAAGATCTACCCGCCCAACCAGACGGCTCCGCTCTATGTCAGCTTCACGGCGCAGACCTGCTCGAAGCCCAAGACGATCTTGTCGGTGCAGACCGTACAGACCGGTTCCAGCGGAACGTAGCCGCCAACCGGACTCGCCATAACTTGCCGTAACGCGACGCCACTCCCCGCTCTGGCGCCTACAGACCGTCATTGGATGGTGACACTGATGGCACGGAGCAAACACGTCATCGCCTGGCTGGCCGCGTGTGCCGCCACCGCGGCGGTGCTCGCCTGCGCCCCGGCTCGGTGGCCCGCCGCGGCCGGGTGCCGGTCGGCGGGCCTGCTGGTCACGCTCGGCGCCGCCGGCGTGGCGGCCGGGAGCGAGTACCTGCCGATCGACTTCACCAACGCCACCGCGGCAAGCTGCCAGCTGCGCGGCTACCCGGGAGTGGCGTTCGTCACCGGGATCGGCGGCGGCCGGATCGGCGGCGCGGCCGCGAGGTACGCCGGCCTGCCGGTGCGCCGGGTGGTTCTCGCGCCGGGCGCAACCGCGCACGCCTGGCTGATTGTCGCCGCCGCCGCGAACTACCCTCCGCCCCGGTGCCGTCCGGTCGGCGTCGACTGGCTCCGTATCCGCGCGCCCGGCCAGCGCGGTTACGACTACGTACGGCATTCGTTCACGGCCTGTGCGGACGGCTCCGTCCTCACCGTGCAGCCGGTACGGCCGGGGCCCGGCGTGCGCGGCGCCGCCTGAATCAGTACCGGGCCGTACGGCAACCCGCCCGGCCCGGTCCGGCCCCGGGCGCCCGCCGGGCGTAGCGTTGCGGGCCATGGACGACCTCACTCCCCGGCTCCGCGCTGTCTGCGATCTCGACATCGCCGACATGCGAGAGTTCAGCGGACGGCACGAGTATGACGGCAAGATCCAGGACCTGTCCCGTCACGGAGTGCGGGCCGGGCTTGCCCGGCTGGCTGATGCCGCGGGGGCCGGACCCGCCCTCGATGACCCGCACGACGAGGCGCAGCTGACCACGTTCGAGCGCGCCGCCCGGGTCTGGCTGGGCGAGCAGGAGATGCACCGCCGCAACCCCCTCGTGCACCTGGCCGTGCTCGACCTCGCCTGCTACGACCGGGAGTACGCGCCGGAGCAGCAGCGCGACGAGGCGCGCGCGCGGCACCTGGCCGGATGGCCGGCGGCGATCGACACCGCGATCGAAACCCTCGACCAGGTCAGCGCGCCGGTCGCGGCCGCGCTCGTCGACGGCATCCGTGGCCTGGCGGCCGGTATACCGGCGACCGCCGACTCCCGGGTCGCCCAGGCCGCACGCGCCGCGCACGCACGCCTGGTGGCGCACCTCGAGCGGGCGGCTGCCGAGGGAGATCCTGACGCCGCTCTCGGCTCGGTCGCGCTCACCTCGATCATGAGCAGCGCCGATGGCGTGCCGGTCGACCTCGGCAAGCTCAGCGAGCGGGCCGACGCGGAGCGGGACCGGCTGACCGCGCTGCTCGCCGAGGGGTGCGCGCGGGTTGATCCGGGCCGCCCGCCGCTGGAGGTGGCGCGCGAGCTTGTCCGCGACCATCCGGACGCCGACGGCGTCATCGAGGCCGCGCGGTACTGGACCGAGCTCGCGATCGCGTTCACGACAGACCATCACCTCGTGCCCTACGACGACGGCGAGTGCCGGGTGGGGCCCGCGCCCGAGTCCCGGCGCTGGGCCATGGCGATGATGTCCCCGGCCGCCCCCGGCGAGTCCGACGGCCCGTCCTGGTACCACATCACCCCGCCCGAGGAGTCCTGGCCGCAGCGGGACATCCAGGAGTGGCTCGAGGTGTTCAGCGCGACCACGCTGCCCGGCATCACCGTGCACGAGGTGGCGCCCGGGCACTTCTCGCACGGCCGGGCGATCCGCCGGGCTGCCACCGAGGTCCGCCGCACCCTGCACTCAACCGCGTTCGTCGAGGGCTGGGCGCACTACGCGGAGGAACTGTGCGTGGAGGAGGGCTTCTGCGGCGACGACCCACGGTTCGCGATCGGCGTCTGGCTCGAGGCGCTGGTCCGGGTCACCCGGCTGGCCTGCGCGATCGGCGTGCACACCGCGGGCATGACCGTGCAGGAAGGCGCGCGCAGGTTCGAGGCCGACACCCACCTGGCCGGGCCCGCCGCGCTGTCCGAGGCGCGCCGGGCGACGTTCGATCCGACCTACGGCCGCTACACGTGGGGCAAACTGGAGATCATGAACCTGCGGGAGCGGGCCAAGAAGGAGTGGGGTCCAAGCTTCTCGCTGCACAGGTTCCATTCGGCCATGCTCAGCCTGGGCTCGCCGCCGCTCGGCCTGCTGGGCACGGCGGTCGAGCGAGGCTGAGCCGGCCGGCATTGGCCGGCCCGAACGTGAGACCATGACAGCGCCGGAACAGATGTAGGGGCATGATCATGCAGCAACAAAAGGGCCTGCGCCGCGTCTTCGGCGGCGCGGTCCGAACGCCGAAGGCGTGGGCGGCCGCCAGGGTCGCCGGGGTGGCTTGTGTCCTGCTGCTCGGCGCTTCGGCGCTGGCGGGCTGCGCGCAGCAGGCGCAGGCGGCCGCCTCGCTCGAGCTCGGCACGGCGTACGTCGCGGTGCCGGGTACCGCGGACATCACCTCGGCCTACCTGGTGATCAGGAACAACGGGCCGGCCGACCGCCTGATCTCCGCCCGCACAAGCGTCGGCGGCCACGTGACCTTCCGTGAGCCGTCCCGTTTCGGCGACACCAGGATGATGACCGTGCCGGACATCAGCATTCCGGCCGACTCGCTGCTCCGGCTCTCTCCGGACGGTTCGCATCTCCTGATCGCCGGTGCCGGGCCGATGAAGGGCGGCACGCAGATCACGCTCACGCTGACCTTCGCCAAGGGCGGCACGATGTCGGTCGTGGCCGAGGTCACCAACCCGGAAAGTGGCGGCAGCAGCTACTTCCTCAACTGACCTCCACCCCCGGTTTGACGCCCGCGGCGCCAGGATCAACCGCAGCGCCGACGCCCGGCCGCAGGGCAGCGAGCACTCTGAAGGTGTCCGCAACGGACACCGTTCTAAGGAGATGCCATGCTGCTGTTTCTTCCCCCTCCCGTTCAGGCCCTCATCGGCATCGCGTGCATCGTGCTCGGGCTGGCCCTGCACGTGCTGTTCCTCGCCGCGATCGGCGTCGTCGGCCTGATCATCGGCGGCGCCCGGTGGGTGCACGCCCGCCGCAAGGGCGCGCTGCAGCGCTGAGGCGCCGACCGTCACCCGGCCCGTTCACGTGCCACCGTACGGCCACGGCAGCCACCGTCAGCCCGATCCTCATCCGTGAACCCCCAGCTGGCCTGGGGGTTCACGCATCTCCTGGCACCGCCGCCAGCCCGCCCACCGCCTGGCGACGCATCGGCGCAGACTCCTGCCATTTCATAAAGATCTAGGAGGATTCAGTGCAAATACCGCACCCGATCCTCCTAGATCTTTAAAGACCGCGGCGGGGCGGGGACGGGCGGCGCGCGGCGGGGCGGGGACGGGCGGCGCGGGGCGGGGTGGCCGGGGCGGGGGCGTTATCGGGGATGACGTAGCGTTGCTGAAGTGGCGCACGGC
>JASHOI010000381.1 GCA_030041195.1 Streptosporangiaceae bacterium
TTCGTGACGTGGATCCTGCTGATGATCATCGTGGTCGTCGGCGGCCGGGGCGCCCGCAGGCGCGGCGGATCCCAGGTGGCGCTGTTCAGCGTCGCCCAGCAGGACTTCAGTCAAACCATGGGGGAACCGGAATGACCATGAACACAGCGGCTGGGCAGCAGGCAGAGGGCGGCGTGGCCAGCGCCGCCCCCCACCCACCTCCCCATCCCTCTTCACCGGGCGCGCCGGTGGCCCTGACGGACCTCAGCCGCCACTTCGGCGCCGTGCGCGCCCTCGACGGGCTCTCGCTCGACATCGCGCCGGGAGAACTGGTGGCCCTGCTGGGCCCGTCCGGCTGCGGCAAGACCACGGCGCTGCGCATCCTGGCCGGCTTCGAGGCCGCCGATGCCGGTTCGGTCAGCGTCGACGGCAAGGACGTCTCCCGGATCCCGGCGGCCAGGCGGGACATGGGCATGGTCTTCCAGAGCTACAGCCTGTTCCCGAACATGACCGCGCTGGACAACGTGGGCTTCGGGCTGCGGATGCGCAAGCAGCGTGGCTCGGAGCGCGGCCGCCGCGCCGCGGATCTGCTGGAGATGGTGGGCCTGACCGACCAGGCCAAGAAGTACCCGCACCAGATGTCCGGCGGCCAGCAGCAGCGGGTCGCCCTGGCCCGCGCCCTGGCCATCGAGCCGCGGGTGCTGCTGCTGGACGAGCCGCTGTCCGCGCTGGACGCGAAGGTGCGGCTGCAGCTGCGCGAGCAGATCCGCGCGCTGCAGCAGCGGCTCGGCACCACTACGCTGTTCGTCACCCACGATCAGGAAGAGGCGCTCTCCATGGCCGACCGGGTCGGCGTGATGCGGGACGGCAGGCTCGAGCAGGTGGCCGAGCCCAGCCAGCTCTACGACCAGCCAGCGACCGCGTTCGTGGCCGAGTTCGTCGGGACGATGAACCGGATACCGGGAGAGCTGCAGGGCGCGAACGATGTCAGCGCGCTCGGCACGGTCGTCCCGGTGCACGGCGAGACCGCCTCCGGGCTGTCCGGGGATGTCGACGTGCTGGTCCGGCCGGAGGGCCTGGAGATCGCCGTCCAGGACGGCGGGAACGGCATCGTCACCCAGAAGACCTTCCTCGGCTCGGTGACCCGGGTCAGCGTGCTGCTGTCCGGCGACGTGTCGGTGAAGGTCGACCAGCCCAGCGGCGTGGCCTCAGCGATGTCGCCCGGGACATCGGTCCAGGTCAGCTTGCCGCCGGCGGTGCCGGTCCTGGTCGCCGAGCGCCGGTGACAGCGGATTCGCTGACCACCGCGCGCCAGCGCCTGGTTCCGGGCGAGGCGGGTGAGGGCGGGTACCGCGGCCTGGTGCCGGCCGACGGCGAGCGGCACGCGATACGTGATGACCTGGCCGGCCGCGCGCTGCCGCCCGCCTGGCACCGGTCGGCCCGGCCGCTGCTGGTGATCGCGCAGCTGTCGGACACCCACGTGATGGATCACCAGTCGCCCGGCCGGGCCGAGCTGCTCGACCGGTACTCCGACCCCGACTCGCCGCTGCGCGCCGATGTCGGCATCATCGGCACCTACCGGGCCCAGGAGCTGTTCACCTACCAGGTGGCCGCTGCCATGGTCCGCGCGGTGCGGGAGATCCGCGCGGCACCGCTGTCCGGCGGCCCGGTCGATCTCGCCGTGGTGACCGGCGACGCGACCGACAACTGCCAGCGCAACGAGCTGCGCGCCTATATCGACCTGCTCGACGGCGCGCCGGTGCTGCCGGATTCCGGCGACCCGCAGCGGTACGAGGGCGTGGCCGGACCCGAGGTCGAGGACGAGCGGTACTGGCATCCCGACGGCGGCGAGCCGGACCTGCCGCGGAGCCGGTACGGGTTCCCCGACGTGCCGGGCGTGCTGACCGCCATGCGGCGGCCGTTCCGCGGCGCCGGGATCGGCGTGCCCTGGTACGCCGTGCACGGCAACCACGACAACATGCTGCAGGGCACCGTGCCCGCCGAGGGCTGGCTGCACGACTATCCGGTCGGCGCGGTGAAGTACGTGACCCCGCCGGACGGTATCGACGCCGCCGGGGCGCTGCGCCGGTTCGAGACATCGGACGTGGCGGCCCTGGCCGAGCTGGCCAGCGGGCCACGGCTCGCGGTGACGCCCGACCCGGGGCGGGTGCCGGTCACCCGCGCGTCCCACGTGCGCGAGCACTTCCGCACGTCGGGCCGTCCGGCCGGGCACGGTTACACCAGCCGCAACGTCGGCGAGGGCACCGCCTACTACGGCTTCGACCACGGCGTGGTGCGGTGCCTCGTGCTGGACACCGTGAACCCGCACGGGGGGTGGCAGGGCTCGATCGACGCCACCCAGCTTGGCTGGCTCGCGGCCGAGCTCCGGGCCTGCGCGTCCCGGCCGGTGCTGCTGTTCAGCCACCACTCGCTGGAGACACTGGTGAACGACCGGCGCCCGCCCGGTGCCGACCGGCGCGTGCTGGCCGGCGAGCTGCGTGACCTGCTGCTCGCCCGTCCGTGCGTGGTGGCCTGGGTGAACGGGCACACGCACGTGCACGCGATCACCGCGATCGTGCAGGACGGATACCCGGGCGGGTTCTGGCAGGTGACCACCGCGTCGCACATCGACTGGCCGCAGCAGGCCAGGATCATCGAGCTGCTCGAGACCGACCGCGGCCTCGCGATCGCGTGCACCGTGATCGACAGCGCGGCCCCGGCCAGCTACCGCGATCGTGGGGATCCCGCGGACCCGGCCCAGCTTGCGGCGCTGGCGCGCGAGCTGGCCGCCAACGACTGGCAGGTCCGGGACCTGATCACGGCCGACGCCGGCGCCGGCGCCGGGACCGCTGCCGACCGGAACGTCGTGCTCGCGGTCGAGTGGCCGCGGCCGCAGCGCCGCGGCTAGCAGGCTACCCAGCGGCGAGGCGGCTCAGCGGGAACGGCGGCGGCAACCGGAGTTCGGCGTTGCGGTCGCCGGCCAGCCCGGGCCGGGCGGAGTCGGCGCCGATGATCGGCATGTTCGCCGCCAGTTCTCGGTGCAGCGCGGCGAGGTCGTCCGTGGTCAGCGGCGGCCCCGGGGAGACCGGGGCGAGCGGCGAGTCGTGGTCGACCATCGTGCACACGATCGACAGCCAGCCGCCGGCATCGATGATCTCGACCAGCCGCGCCTGGCACGGCCAGTCCACGACCGAGCACGTGGTGACCTCCCAGAACCCGCGCCCCGGGTCGCCCGGGTCGTGCCGGGCGCGCACCGCATTGGTGTGCGTGTGCCCGTTCAGCCACAGCACCACGTTGCGGAACCGGTGCAGCAAAGCGAGCATCTCGGCGGCGCCGAGCTGGGGCTCGCCGCCCGCGCCGAAGGTCCTGGTGTTGGTGAGCGTGTCGATCCCGTGATGTGAGAACAGGATGACCAGGCGGTCCTCGTGCTCGGTGCGCACCTCGCGCCCGTCCGGCCCGCGGTAGGACGAGTGCACCTCGGCGAGGCGTTCGGTGAGCCACCGCGCCTGGTCGTGGTCGACGCAGCCCGCCGCTCCGCCGGCGGCGCAGCTCGTGTCCAGCGCGATCAGCCGGGCGGCCGGCGTGTCGTAGGCGTAGTACGCGGTGCCGTGCAGGCGGTTTCGTTCGGTGAACCCGTGCCCGGCCGGACGCGCGCCGGGCCCGAAGTGCGCTCCGACGAACTCGCGCTTGGTGACCGGCCTGCGGCGGGGATCCGCGGTGACCTCGAGCGCCGGGCCGGCCATGAAGGCCTCCGGGTGCTCGGTGAACAGCTCCAGCGCGCGGTCGTGGTCGAAGCTGCTGGGCAGCCGCACCGGCTTCCTGCTGCCGACCAGCGCCGCGGCCAGGTCCGGGGTGACCACCCCGACGCCCTGGTTGAGTGCCTCGTGGTTGCCGAAACACGACAGCCAGGGCATGGCCAGACCGGTGGCCGGGAACTCCAGCATCGCGCGCTGCAGCAGCCCGGGATGGTGCGGGAAGCCGAACTCACGGCGGAAAAGGTCGTCGCCTTCGGCGCCATCTGGCTTCCAGAAGACGTCGTCCGGCCAGTCCAGCGACTGCACGCCGGCATAGCCCGGCGCGCCGGAGCCCGGCCGCACCAGGCCGCCGTCGAACAGGGCGAGGAACGCCTGCATCTCGTTCCACTGCGCGTTGTCGATCGCGTCGCCGGTGTTGATCGCGAGCTCCGGCGCCGCCCGGGTGACCGGGCCGCGCACCGCGTTGAGGGTGCGCAGCGTGGCGTCGACCGCGTGGGCGGTGAGCGCCTCCTGCGGGCGCTGCACCGGCACGATCTCGGCGTACCTCGGGTCGGCGAAGTAGCGGTTCAGGAACTCGAACCTGGTCGTCGACTGCACGTCCGCAAGCTGCAGGTCCGTGATGTGCGCGAGGCAGAGCAGCGGACGCGCGGCAGCGGAACCCAGCCCCTGCCCAGCCCCATGGAAGTCCGCGCGCACCAGATGCGGCTCGCCGTCGATGATCCGGACGGCCCGGTACGGCGCGCTGGCCCCACGGCGCAGCACCTCCCCGGCCCCGAGGCGGTGATCGGTGGTCAGCGGCGGGTGCCGACCGCTCACACTGCGCTCCCGGCTCGCCCTCGGCTCACGATTCGGCCTCGGCGGCGGGCGCCGCGTCGGCAGACACCAGCACCGGATCCGGCCGGATCGTCAGCGAAACCCTGCTGCCAGCGGGCAGCTCCGTGGCGTCTGCGGTGCTGAGCTGCGCCATGATCGTGGTGTCGCCCAGGTCGACGGTCACCCGGCTGGTCGCGCCGAGGAACGTGGACGCGATCACGGTGCCGGTGAGCGGCCCGGACTCGCCGGAGCTGTCCGAGGCCAGCGTGACCGCCTCCGGCCGGATCAGCGCGATGGCCGGGCCGGGCGGCGTGGACACGTCGACCAACGGCAGGTCGCGGCCGCGCACGGTCACCGTGGACCCGCTGACCGTGCCGGCCAGCCGGTTGGTCAGGCCGACGAACTCGGCGACGAACGCGGTTGCGGGGCGGGAGTAGACCGCGGTCGGCGGCGCGAGCTGCTGGATCCGGCCGTCCTGCATCACGCCGACCCGGTCCGAGATCGCCAGCGCCTCCTCCTGGTCGTGCGTGACGAACAGCGTGGTGATGCCCACGTCGAGCTGGATCCGCCGGATCTGGTCCCGCAGCTGCGCCCGCACCTTCGCGTCCAGCGCCGACAGCGGCTCGTCGAGCAGCAGCACCTGCGGCTCGATGGCCAGCGCGCGGGCCAGCGCGACCCGCTGCTGCTGCCCGCCGGAGAGCTGGTGCGGGTACCGGTCGGCCTGTGTGACCAGGCCGACGAGTTCCAGCATCTCCAGGGCCTTCTTGTCCCGCTGCGCCGAGCCCATCCGGCGCAGCCGCAGCCCGAACGCCACGTTCTGCCGCGCTGTCATGTGCGGGAACAGCGAGTAGGCCTGGAACACCATGCCCATGTCGCGCTTGCTGGCCGGGAGCCGGGTGACGTCGGCCCCGCCCACGATGATCTGGCCGGCGTCGGCGTCCTCCAGCCCGGCCAGCAGCCGCAGCGTTGTTGTCTTGCCACAGCCGGACGGCCCGAGCAGGGTGACGAGCTCGCCGGCCTGCACGGTCAGGTCAAGTCCGTCCAGCGCGACAACCTGGCCGTACCTGCGGGTCAGCCCCTGCATTCGCACCTCGACGGCGGCCCTGGCGACCGCGTTCTTGGTGCTGGTCTGTGGCGAAGTCACGTGCGCTACCTCATTCCGCGCCGCCGGCGGCGCCCAGCGTAGGCAACGATCAACAGCAGCAGGAAGACGAACACCAGCGCGGCCAGCGAGGTGGAGAAGATCACCGAGGCGTTCGGCGTGTTCCGGTCGATCGAGTACAGCTCGACCTGCAGGTTGGTGTAGAGCAACGTGTACGCGATCGTGAACTCGCCCAGCGCCAGCGCCGCGGACAGCAGCAGCGCGTTCAGGATCGCCTGCCACATGTTCGGCGCGATCACCCGGAACATAACCGTGAACCAGCTCGCCCCGAGGCCACGCGCCGCCTCGGCCAGCGTCTTGACGTCGATCGCGTTCAGCCCGGCGGCCAGCGCCCGGTACGCGTACGGCAAGGCCAGGATCACGTAGGCGAAGAACAGCATCAGCGCGGACAGCTCGTAGTGCCTGATCCTGTTGTAGACCGGGGCCAGCCCGACCACCAGCGAGATCGCCGGGATCGTCAGCGGCAGCAGGCACAGGAACTCGAAGCCCGGGCTGATCCACTGCACCCGCAGCCGGATCCAGATCATGGTCGGGACCAGCAGCGCCAGCGTGACCACGCTGGTCAGCGCGCCGAGCTCCAGCGTGATCTCGACGGCGGACAGCAGCGGCGGCGGGCCCTGGTAGGACCAGATCTGCGACCACGCGCTGCCCGACCAGGTGCCCAGCGTGGTGCCCTCCAGCGAGAACCGCAGCATCGCCAGCAGCGGCAGCAGGAAGAACAGCGCGAAGAACGCGAACACCACGTAGCGGAAGGCATTCAGCCGCCGGCGCCGCCCGGCCTGCATGCCGCGCGGGCGCCTGGCCGGGGCGGCCAGCGGCGCCTCGCCGACGGAGGTTACCGCAGCCATCGCGCCGCCCGGCGCTGCAGGAACGCGTACCCGGTCATGATGACGGCGACCATGATGATCATCCCCAGGGCAAGGACGTCGGCCTGGTTCACGTTGCTCAGGCCGACCTCGCTGTTGATCGCGACGTAAATCTGCTGCGGAACGATGTAGGCGATCTGGTTTTCCCAGGCCACGACCGTGGCGAAGGCCGACAGCGCGTTGGCGAACAGCAACAGCGCCGCGCCGAAGAACGCGGGCGCGAGCAGCGGCCCGCCCACGTACCGCCAGTACTGCCACGCCGACGCGCCCAGGCTCTCCGAGGCCTCCCGCCACTGCGCCTTGAGCCCGTCGATCGCGGGCAGGAAGACCAGCACCATGAGCGGGACCTGGAAGTACGTGTAGATGACCGCGATGCCCCACGGGAAGCTGTAGAACCAGCTCGCGTGTATCAGCAGGCCGACCGGCCCGATCAGCACCACGAAAGCGAACGCCAGCGTCACGCCGCCGAACTGGGCCAGCACCCCGGAGACCGTGATGTACAGCCGTCGCACCGCGCCGTCCGGGTCACCCGACGCGATCGCGTACGCCAGGATCGCGCCGAGCGCGGCCCCGAGCGCCGACGAGATCAGGCACAGCTCGAACGACCCGGTGAAGTAGCTGCGCTCGGCGGACTCGAACAGCACCCTCAGGCTGCCCAGGTTCAGCGCGCCGCTCGGGCTGCGGAACGCGTTGACCACGATGATCCCGGTCGGGAGCAGCAGGAAGATCCCGACGTAGGCGAGGAACGGCGTGGTGCCGAGCCAGGCGGGAAGCCGAAGCCGGCGCCCGGCCCGCACGGGCCGGGCGCCGGTCGTCGCGGTTGCGGCCACCACGCCTCGCTAGCTGACGGCCTTGGCCCAGTTCGCGGCCAGGTAGGTGGCGGCGTTGGTGGCCTGAGCCTGGGTGAGGAACACCGGCGTCCCGGACACCGGTGGCAGCTTCGAGGCCGCCGCCGAGTTGATCGTGCCGTTGGAGGTCATGGCCGGCTGCTCCACGGGCCGGGCGCCGCCCTCCAGCCACAGGTTCTGCCCGCCGTCGGTGGCCTGTGAGTAGAGGAACTCCTCCCACAGCCGGGCGGCGGCCGGGTGCGGCGCGTTCTTGTTGATGGCCTGAGCGTAGTAGCCGCCCAGGACGGCGTTCGACGGGATGAACACCTTCCAGTTCGGCACGCCCACGTAGCTGGGCAGGTTCAGGTAGTCCCAGTTGAACACGACCGGAGTGGTGCCCGCCTTGATCGTGGCGCCGGTCGCCTGCACCGAGTCGAAGTTGCCCTTCGCCTTGAGCTGCTGGAAGAAGGACACGCCCTTGGCGATGCTGCTGGCGCTCCCGCCATTGGCGAGGCTGGCCATCATGACGCCGTTCAGCGCGGCGTTGGCCTCGGTCGGGTTGCCATTGAGAGCGACCGCGCCCTTGAACTTCGGGCCCAGCAGCTGGCTCAGCGAGGTGATCGTGCCGAACTTGGACGAGTAGCCGACGGACATGTAACCGCCGTAGTCCTGGTACCACAGGCCGGTCGCTGACTTCTGCGCGGCGGGGATGTCGGACCACGTGCTGACCTGGTACGGCGCGAACAGGTTCGTGTTGACCAGGGCGACCGCCATGCCGACGTCCACGACGTCCGGTGCCGCGGCCGTGCCGTTCTCCTGCTTGATCGCGTTGACCTCGTCCTGGCTGCTGCCGTCGGGGTTGGCGGAGTTGACCTTGATCCCGTACTTCTTCTCGAACGTGCTGATGATCGTGCCGTAGTTCGCCCAGGTCGGGGGCAGCGCGATCACATTCAGCGTGCCTTCCTTCTTGGCCGCGGCGATGAGCTTGGCCATCCCTCCGCCTGCCGCTGCCGAGGTGGCCGTGGCCCAGTTGGTCCCGCTGCTCGAGCTCGGCGATGAACTCGACGAGCAGCCAGCCGCCAGCAGCGCGAGAGCCGCGAGCGCGGCGAGCGCGTACCGATGTGGCGATCTCACGCGAATGCCTCCTGTTGCTTCCCCATCCCGATGACGCGAGCGCGGCCGCAGAAAGCCGCGCACAGTAAATGTCAGGAAGTGAGTGGACCCTCCCCGGCAAAATGCATAGGCCCCTAAATGCCTAAAACGTTTAGCATCGGTATGCTCGCCCAGGCCTGTGCGGGTGTCAAGAGCCGTTACCGAGTTGTCGCCACTGGTCGATGGCCGTCCATCCCGGCAGGTAAGCAGGGGTCTGGCGGCTGCAGCGAGGCGCGCTCCACGAGCTCAACGTCGGCTATGTAGTCGTCCGGTGGCCCGGATTCCAGCAGCCGCTGCATGAGCGCCGTGCCCATCGCCCGGTGGTCCATCCGGATCGTCGCCAGCGGCGGGTCGAGCAGCTCGGAGGTGGGCAGGTCGTCGTGGCCGACGACCGAGACGCCGGGCCCGACCGGCAGCGAGAGCTCACGGGCCGCCTTGTAGACCCCGTGCGCCGTGTAGTCGGAGTTCGTGATGATCGCGGTTGGCGCGCTCGGCCCGGCCAGCAGCGCCGCCGTGGCGTGCTGCACGTCGGCGATCGTGAGCAGCGAGTACATGATCCGCGGCCGCAGCCCCAGCTCCCTGGCCAGGCGCCGGAAATGCCGCAGCCGGTCCGGGTCCGCCATCAGCTGGCGCGGCGCGGAGAGGAACGCGACCGATTCGTGCCCGAGCTCGGCCAGCCGCCGCATCGGCAGCTCGACCGCTGCCGCGTTGTCCGGGCGGACCCGGCAGATGCCGACAACCCCGTCCGATGACGCGTTCAGCGCCACCGCGGGGGCCCCGGGACGCAGCACCTGCCAGAGCCGGACCGACTCGCCGGGCCCCACCGGGGCGATGGCCAGCCCGGCCACCCGCTGCGCCGCCAGTTCCTGCACGTGCCGGCGCTCGCGCTCGATCGAGTAGCGGGAGTCAAGGACGAGCAGTGTGGCCCCGGCGTCGGCGGCGACCTGCTGCGCCCCGCTCAGCACCTCCAGGAAGAACGGGTTGGCGAAGTTGCGCACCACAAAGCCGTAGGTCATGGTGCGCCCGCGGCGCAGCGCCTGCGCCTGCGGGTTGGCGCGGTAGCCGAGCTGCTGCGCCGCGGCGACGATGCGCCGCCTGGTCTCCTCGGCCACGCCCGGCTGCCCGTTGATGGCCAGGCTGGCGGTCGCGACGGAGACGCCGACGGCCTTGGCCACGTCGCGGATGCCGGCCGGCTTGCCGGGGGCGTCGCTGTCCGTCGTCATGGGTTCCTCTGCAGGCGGGATGCGCGATGGACCGCCGATGATCACCTTGCATGACTCGCCGCGACACGGCAAGTCCGGCGCGACGCGGGTTCGCGCCGCGGCGCCAGGCCGGCCCCGGGGCGTCACGTTACGGAAATTTTCCCATACCAAAAACCTGTACAGTAATATGGTATTGCCGTACAGTCGGGGTCAGGAGGCAACGACGAAGGCGGTGGTACGCAATGGACAAGGGACTGCGCACGGGAGCAATCGGCCTGCTGTCCAGCGTGGTGATCGCGGTCTCGTCGACCGCGCCGGCCTACAGCATGGCCGCCACGCTCGGCCTGGTTGTGGCGATCGTCGGGGTGCACAGCCCGGGAACGCTGATCGTCTCGTTCCTGCCGATGCTGTGCATCGCTTACGCGTTCCGCGAGCTCAACAAGGCCGACCCGGACTGCGGGACCACGTTCACCTGGTCCGCGCGCGCGTTCGGCCCGTGGGTGGGGTGGATGGGCGGCTGGGGCATCATCGCGGCGGATGTGATCGTGATGGCCAGCCTGTCCCAGATCGCCGGCCATTACGCGCTGCAGCTCGCCGGTTTGGAGAGCGCCGCCTCTTCGGTCGTCTGGGTGACCACCGCCGGGGTGGTCTTCATCGCGGTGCTGACCTGGATCTGCTACCGCGGGATCGAGATATCGGCGCGGCTGCAGCAGGCGCTGCTGGCCATCGAGCTGGTCACGCTGGGCATCTTCGCCGTGGTTGCGTTCGTCAAGGCGGGCACCGGCCACGCGCTGGCCGGGGCCGGGCACCTGTCGGCCGCGTGGCTGAGCCCGTGGACCGGCTCGTTCCGCGGCCTGGCGAACTCGTTCCTGCTGGCGGTGTTCGTTTACTGGGGCTGGGACTGCGCGCTCAGCGTGAACGAGGAGACCAGGGACCGGGCCAGGACCCCGGGGCGCGCCGCCGTGGCCTCCACCGTGCTGCTGGTCGCCGTGTTCGCTGTGGTCGCCGTGGCCGCGCTGGTCTTCGCCGGGCCCGCGTTCCTGGCCCAGCACAGCGACAACGTGCTCGGCGCGATGTCCACGCTGGTGCTGGGCAGCGCGGCCGGGAAGCTGCTGATCCTGTGCGTGCTGACCTCGGCGACCGCGTCCACGCAGACCACGATCATGCCGACGGCGCGTGCGGTGCTGGCCATGGCCGTGCACCGGGCGCTGCCGCGGGCGTTCGCGCGGATGCACCCGCGCTACCTGACGCCCACGGTGGCGACCCTGGCCATGGGCGCGGCCTCGGCGGTGTTCTTCGTGGCGCTGACCGTGGCGTCGCAAAACGTGCTGGCCGACTCGGCTGCCTCGGTCGGGCTGCTGATCGCGTTCTACTACGGGCTGACCGGGTTCGCCTGCGTCTGGTTCTTCCGGCGTGATCTGCTAGGCAGCGTGCGCGCACTGGTTTTCCGTGGGATCCTGCCCGGGCTCGGCGGGCTGGCCCTGCTGGCCGCGTTCGTTCTTTCGATCGTCTCGTACTGGCCGGCCGCGAGCAGCTACTCCAGCTTCGGCGGCATCGGCGGCGTGTTCCTGATCGGCGCGGGGTCGCTGCTGGTGGGCGCGGCGCTGATGCTGGCGGCACGGCGGTGGCTGCCCGCGTTCTTCAGCACGGGGACGTTGCCCCCGCTGTCGGAGCCCGGTGACGAGGCGGAACCGGCAGCCGTGCTGGAGGCCGTGTGACGACGGTCAGCCAGATCGGCCGTGGCCAGCGGCGCGCCGGGCGGCGCAAGGTGGCGGTGCTCGAGGCGGCCGGCCGGGTGATCGCGGAGCGGGGCGCCGACGCCACCAGGTTCGCCGACGTGGCCGCGGAGAGCGGCGTGCCGGTCAGCACGCTGCAGTATTACTTCGGGTCCCGCGAAGACCTGCTGGTCGCGGCGTTCCGGCACGCGTCCGGCACCGAGATCGCGGCGCTGGAGGCGGACCTCGCCGGGCTTGACGACCCCTGGCAACAGCTCGGCCACATCGTCACCGGCGCGCTGCGCGGTTATCAGGCGGGCGCGGCCGGGCCCGGCCGCCTGTGGATCGAGTCCTGGCACTTCGGCATCAGGGACGCCGAGATGCGGGCCGACGCGCTGCGCGACTACGGCGCCTGGCGGCGGCTGGTCGCCGACGTGGTCCGGCGCGGCACCGAGGCGGGCAGGTTCGCGCCGCGGATGAGCCCCGGGCAGATCGCCGTGCTCACGATCTCGCTGGTCGACGGCGTCGGCATCCCGCTCGCCCTGGACGACCCGGAGATCACGGCGGACGGCGCCGTGGCCGACGTGCTGTCCGCCGTCGCCGGCCTGCTGCACCCGCAGGCCCCTTGGTCTTCCGGCTAGCGGACCTCGGCGCCGACCAGCGGGAGCAGGTCGGCGATCGTGTCCAGGATCACCGGCGCCTTGGCCTGCTCGAGGTCCTCCCGGGTGGCGGCGCCGGTGAGCACGCCGGCTACCAGGCCCGCTCCGGCCCGCAGGCCCGACTCGACGTCGCTGGGCGTGTCCCCGGCGACGGCGAGCTCGCCGACCGCTCCCCCGCCGAGCCGCAGCAACGCGGTCAGCGGCAGGTCGGGCCATGGGCGGCCGCGGCCAGCGTCGGCGGGCGAGAGCACCAGGTCGACCAGTGGCCGCCAGCCGAGCGCGTCCAGCAGGGCGTCTCTTGTGGCCGGCGAGAATCCGGTGGCGAGGCACACCTTGATCCCGGCCGCCCGCAACGCGGCGAAGGTCTCGGTCGCGCCCGGCAGCGGCGCCACGTCGCCGCCCCGCACCGAGCGGGCGTAGTGGCCCTCGAACGCCGCGTTGGCCCGCTGCGCGGCGTCCTCGGCGCCAAGGATGTGCCGGAACACCTCGATCTTCGACTGGCCCATGGTCTGGCGCACGTACGCCAGCGCGTCGTCGTAGCCCTGCGTGCCCTCGGGCAGCCCGAACTGCTCGACCGCGGCGGAGAACGCTGCGATCACGCTGCCGTCGTCGGCAACGGTGGTGCCCGCCATGTCCAGGCAGGCGACGGTGATCGGCGTGGATGTCACGTGAACGTCTCCTCGGCAATAGCAGGTGCGCAGGTCATGCCCCGGCCGCCCGGTCCGGTGACCAGGATGACGCCCGGCGCGATCTGGGATCTGTGGTACAGGTCGGCGCCGGTCACCTGGCTGTAGACGCCGGCCCAGCGCCGCTGCGTCGGCGGCAGCGGCGAGCCGAGCAGCTTCTCCGCCCGTGCCCGCAGGTGGTCGTAGGCGTCCTCCTGTACGTCGAACGTGAACGGCTCGTCGTATTCATGCGTGTCGCCGATCGTGAGGCTGCCGTCGAGCCGCTGCACGAGCAGCAGCTGGGCCGCGGCGGCCGCCGCGGCCGGCGCCTGCGGCCCCAGCCGGGCCCTGCCCGGCAGGTCGAAGGCCGGGTAGTAACGCAGTGAGTCGCCGTCGGCCAGCGACGTGGTCAGCCGGCCGTGCAGCGGCGCGGTCTGCATCATCTGCAGCCGTACCCGCCGGACCGGCGGCCGCTGGTAGCCCGCCAGGTGCGGGCCTGCGACACCGGTGTGGCTGGCGCCCGTCGCGATCACCACCAGGTCACCGCGGTGCCACTCCCCGGTGTGGTCCCGCACGGCGTGCGGCGCGATCTCGACCGCCTCGCGGCCCGCCAGCCAGCCGTAGCCCGGCGGCCGGCCGGCCTCGGCCAGCAGGTGCTCGCGGACCGCGGGCAGCACCAGGCGCGGCTCGACCGCGGCGTCCCTGCGGCAGCGCAGGGCGCCGGCGAACTCGCCGCGCAGCGCCGGATTGACCTCGCGAGCGGCGGCCGCGTCGATGAGCTCGAACCCGCGGACCGGAGCGTCCGGCAGCGCGGCCGCCTCCTTCAGCAGCTGCAGTTCCGCGTCGTCGCCGGCCAGGGTCAGCGAGCCGTTCGGCCGGAAACCGGTCCCGGGCACCTCGGCGGCCAGCTCCTCCCAGCCCGCCCTCGCCCGCAGTGCCAGGCTCAGCTCCGGCCCGGCGGCGCGGCCGCTGACCCAGATCAAGCCGAAGTTGCGGACGCTCGCGCCGCGCGCCTCGGGCTCCCGCTCGATGTGCAGCACGTCGAGCCCGCGCCGTCTGGCTGCCACCGCGTGCATCGTGCCGAGCACACCGCCGCCCACCACTACCACACGTTCCACGGCCTGGCGTCCCTCCCGCTGGCTGACCGGCTCAGTCAATCGTCCCGCGATGACGCCGCGGTGAACAGCCCGCCACTTTGGGGCCGATCGCCTCGGCCCGAATGCAAAGGAGTCTTTGCAAAGATAGCTTTGCAGTGTAGGTTGCGGTCATGGCCGACGACCGCGATGCCCCCCTCCCAGGGTTCGACCCGGGCAGGGACCTGGTTCTGGAGCCGCGCATGCTGCGCGGCCTGGCCCATCCGCTCCGGATCCGGCTGCGCGCCGAACTCGTCGAACACGGCCCGGCAACCGCGTCGCAGCTCGCCGCGCGGGTCGGGCAGTCGAGCGGGGCCACCAGCTATCACCTGCGCCAGCTCGCGGCCTACGGCTTCGTCACCGACGAGCCGGGGCGCGGCAGCGGCCGCGAGCGGTACTGGCGGGCGACGCACCGGATGCTGTCGTTCGACATGCCGGAGGCAAGTTCCTCGGAGCGCGCGATCGGCGGCGAGTACCTGCGCGCGGTGGCCCGGCTGTACGCCGAGCGCATCATCGACTTCGCCGACGGCATCGAGGCCGCGCCGGAGGTGCTCGGCCGCCCCTGGGCCGATGTGTCGGACCTTAGCCACTGGCTGCTCGATCTCGACCTGGCAGAGGCGGAGACGCTGAAGCGGCGGTTCCACGAGCTCTGCGCGTCCTGCCGGCATGACGACGATCGCCCCCGGCCACAGACCCGGCGCGTGATCGTTCAGTTCCAGCTTTTCCCCAGCCCCGAGCAGCCCGCCGATGACACCGGATCGTGACCGGCGCCCGCTGACCGGTTTCCTTGGCGCGGTCGGCGTGTCCGCGCTCGGCACCCGGATGTCGTTCCTGGCGCTGCCCTGGCTGGTGCTGACCACCACCGGCAGCGCGACGCTGACCGGCCTGGTGGCGTTCGCGCAGACGGCCCCGTATGTCGTGGTGCAGGCGCTCGGCGGTCCCCTGGTCGACCGGCTGGGCGCGCGGCGGATCAGCGTGGGCACCGACGTCCTCGCTGCCCTGTTCACGGGGCTGGTGCCGGCGCTGCGGGCCACGCACCTGCTCTCGCTGCCGGTGCTGGCGGTCCTGGTCGCAGCGGCCGGGGCGGCGCGCGGAGCCGGTGACGCCGCGCGCGACGTGATGGTGCCCGGCGTCGGCGAGATCGCGGGCGCACCGCTGGAGCGGAC
>JASHOI010000038.1 GCA_030041195.1 Streptosporangiaceae bacterium
CAGCCGCACGGTGTTCCACAGCAGCTGGCCGGTGAGCGGCCGGACGATCAGCGCCGCGACCTGCCCGGCACCCGCACCGTGCGCCTCGGTCAGCAGGAACGCCAGCGGCACGATGACCACCGCGGCGACCATGACGCTGACAGCGGTCAGCGCGGCGGGACGGCCGCGGTGACGGCGGCCGGGGCGCCGCCACCGCCTGGCCGGTGTCGCAGCGACCGGGACCACCACGGCGCTGGAGACCCCCCGCCCGGTCCCGGTCGCCTGGGTCACAGCATCCCCGCCTTTTGCAGCAGCGCGATGGCGGTGGTGCCGTTGCCGAGTTCGGGGACGGTGATGGGGTTGGGCTGGAGCTTCCCGAACGGCGTCTCGGGCGCGGCCGTCTGCACCCCGTCGTCGAGGGGGTACTCGAAGCTGATCGAGTGCGCGATGATCTCCTGCCCCTGCTTGGACACGATGAACGCCAGGAACTCCTGCGCGTCGGCCTTGTTCTTCGACGACTTCAAGATGGCGGCGCCGGAGATGTCCAGCACGTAGCCGGGGTCGCGGGGCGCGAAGTAAGTGATCGCCGAGTGCACGTTAGCGGCCCCGAGCTCGGCCCGCAGCCGGTACCAGTAGTACTGGTTGACCACGCCGAACGCGACCGCGCCGCGGTTGACCTCATCGGCGATCGTCTCGTTGTCGGGGTAGACATGCTGGCCGGCGTTGGCCTTGATGCCCTCCAGCCAGTTGTAGGCGGCGGCCTGGCCGTAGGTGCGGGCGACCGAGGTGACGATCGGCTGGAAGTCGGTCTCCCCGGCGGCGAACGCCAGCTTGCCCTTGTACTTGGGGTTGGCGAGCTGCAGCACGGTGGTGGGCAGCTGCGACTTGCTGATCAGCGACGGGTTGTAGATCAGCACGCTCACCCGCGCGGAGACGCCGACCCAGTCGCCCTGAGGCGAGTTGTACTTCGCCGGCGTATGGGCGAGCGTCGAGGCGTCGACCGGGGCGAGCAGGCCCAGGCCCTGCAGGTACTCCAGCACCGGCGAGTTCTCGGTGTAGAACACGTCGGCGATCGGGTGCGCCCGCTCGGCGAGGATCTCATCGGCGAAGGTGTCCTCGTCGTCGTAGCGGACGTTGACCTTGATGCCGGTCTTCTGCTCGAACGCGGTCACCAGCGACTGGGTGGTCTGCTCGTGCTGGCCGCTGTAGAGCGTGATCGAGCCCTTGACCGCGGCGCCCGACGCGGCGCCGCACGCGGCCAGCAGCCCGGCCAGCATCGCGAGGACGGCGATGGCCGCCACCCGGCGGGCGGCGCTGCGGTGGTTGTGTGCTCGTGATGTCTTCATCAGTTCGCTGCTTTCGGGCAGATGGCGTTGACTGCGGCCTCGGCGTCGGATGCCTGCAGCGCCGCGGTGGTGTTGGCAGCGCCGTCGGTGCTGGCGTACGCCTGGTAGGCGTCGGCGAGCCGCGCCACCGCACGGCGCAGCGCGGTATCGGTGATCGTGAGCTGGCGCAGCGGCAGAACCTGCGCCTCCGCGTAACCGACGGGATCGGCGGTCGGGTCCGGGCCGTCGGACAGCACGTCAGCCACCAAGGTGCACTGCTGCTGGGTTGCGGTCCCGAACAGGGTCGTCGATGACGTGGACGATGCCGGCGAAGAACTGCAGGCAGTCAGGAACACTGCGGTCACGGCGCTGAGCGCGAGCACCGTGACCGCTCTTGCCGATGCCCTGGCACGCCATCGCTGGCGATGCCGGAATACCAGGTGCATGATGGTCGGTCACTCCCTCGGATCAGTTGTGTTGTCAGGTGAATCACCGGTCTTTGCGGGAGCCCGAACGCGGTCCCGCGGGTCAGCCGGGCAGCGTCCGGCCGATCCAGTCGCCGGGCGCTGCTGCGCCGGGCGGGTTGGCGAACACGGCGCTGGCGGTGTGGTGGTGAACTGCCTCAGTGAGTCGGTTTCGGCCAGCCGGGTGAAGATGGGCAGGAAGCCGGCGGCCAGCGTTCGGTGAACGCGGTGGTGCCGTTGTTGCAGGAGAAGGCCCGGCGCAGGATCACCGCGCGCTCCGGTGAGCGGCTCTGCCTGGCCGGCCGTGTCGGCGGCCGCGGCGGCGATGGCCTGGCCCGCGGCGCCGTCGGCCAGCAGCCCGCTGCGCAGCACCGACCGGCGGCTGGTCTGATCGCTGGTCATGCGTGCAGCAGATCGAGCACGTTGGTGCCGTCGTTGACGAACAGCACGCCGGTGCCTGCCTGGTTGACGGCGACGTCGAACAGGTCGCCGTTGCCGGGTGGCTCCTGGCCGATGTCGTCGTCGGCGTAGAACTCGCCTACCTGTTTGCCGCCCGGGGTGATCTCTACGATCTTGCCGTTGGTGGCGTTGGCTGCCAGCAAATCCCCGCCGGGCGCCAACGCCAGCCCCAGCGGGTTGGCCAGCTGCCCGCCACTGGTCAGCACGGTGCCGGTCCCGCCGGACGTGGCCCTGGTCAGCGCGTCCGGAATGGCCGCGATCGAGTTACCCACGTTGTTGGCGACATACAGCGTCCCGTCCGCGCCGAGCGCGAGCCCGGTCGGGCCCTTGATGAACGCCGAGGCGTCCGGCTGTTCGCCGAAGCCGCTGGCGACGACGGTCTCGGCCGTCACTTTCGGCGGCGCGGTCGTGCTCTCGGCCAGGGTGAGCCGGACCACGTCGCCCCTGTCGATCTGGGTCGTGTCCGGGGTGACGCCGAACAGCGTGTTGGCCACGAACAGCGTCGCGGTCGCGCCATTGTCGCTGACCGCCGCGTCCCACGGCCCGTCCAGGTACGGCGCGGAGATGGTGCCAGCCAGCTTGCCGTCCGCGGACAGCTCGATCAGGCAGCCGGCCCCGGCAGAGTAGATCTGGCCGTTCGCGCTTGGCAGGCTGCCGACGATCACCCACCCGGTCTTCAGCTGCACCATCGCCGTGGTCAGCCCGACCCCGCCCGGGCAGCCAGCGATGCTCTGCGGCAACTGGGCGAAGACGCTGAACTGCCCATCGGGGTGCAGGTTCACGATCGTGGTGCCTGTGCCCTGGTCGTCGGACGCGTTGTTGAAGTTGTCCACCAGCACGTCACCGGCCTGCACCGTCCCGACCGTCTGGGTCACCGGCCAGATCGCGTACGGGTTCACGTCGCCGTTCACCGGGGTCGTGGAACCCAGCACGCTGACCGTGGTCTTGCCGGCCAGGAACGAGCCGGCCGCCGGCGTCAGCGAGGTCCCCGCCGCCGCGTTCTCGGCCGCGTACGCCGAGTTGGCCGACGTCCCCACCTCGGTGCCCTTCAGGCCTTGCGGCGTGGCCGAGCCAGAACCCGACCCGCAGCCAGCCACCCCCAGGCAGGCGGCCGCCAGCGCCACCGCAGCAGCGGAGCCGGACCGCCAGGGCAGGGATCCGGGCAGACGCATCGCGAAGCTCCTTCCCGGTTCCGAGAGCCGGTGTTATGAGGCAAGGCTTCCCTAACTAAGGCGAGGCTAACCTAACAGCGTCGTGACGTACCGGGCAAGGATTTCGCCCAAAGAGCGGGAAGCGGCCCACCAGCGACCCGCACCGTGAGCAGGCTGACTGGGCCGCACACCGTCAGCGCTCCCCTAGCTGGACACGAGCGGCAACGGAAACAGCAATGGTCGTGAAGGCAGCCCACCAGCCAGTCAGGGACGCCGCCGCTGATGTGCGCCACCGTGTACGTCGCCACGCTGTAACCGTCGCCGGCTGGACGTCGCGGCGTACCTTGCGGGATCACCGATGTGCGTGGTCACCGACCCCGCCGACTGCCCGCCAACGGCGCTGCACTAGACCAATGCCCGACGGCGGACACTCGGTGACCACCATCCGCGAGTGGACCCGCTGTCGCAGGGCCATTAGGGCGGATGGCCCGCCGATGGCCTGAGCGCCACGGGGCCAGTGGCGGTCGGCCGGGCACGAGATATCCCTGTCACCTGGGCTCCGTGAGCGAGCATTACCCATTACGGCCCCGCGCAGACCATTTCGGCTGTCTACCTGCTCCTCCGTTGTCTGCTGGGTTGCCTGACGGTGCTGACGCGCAACCAGGTGTCCACGGGCGCTGAGTTGGTGCTGCTGCGACATGAGAACGTGGCCTTCCGCCGCTAGGTCGGCCAGCTCCGATATCCGGCGCCTGGCCAGCCAACCAGCACCGAAGGCCACCGCCGTCGGCCCGGCCCAGAGCCAGGCCCAGCCCACACCACCACCTCTAGGGCATATTGGGCTGGTGCCTCGCCGCCCAAGTCGCCCAGTCGCCGAGAGCCTGGAGCCGGATGCCTGCCTCGGCATTGCTGGCGTCTGGCGTGTGCTGCAGGGCGGTGTTTAGGTCACCGACGAGCGCTTCGAGTCGTTCGGCGTGGGCGAAGCGCAGCTGCTGCCCGGTCTCCAGCTCTTCAGTGGCGGTGCGGATCTCTTGCAAGGCGGTGTCCACCTGATCAGCGGCCGATTTCTGTTGCCCGGTGGCAAGGACCGAGTCCTCCAGCATCCCCGCTGCCGACCGCATTAGCTCGCTGACCTGGTCGGCCTGGCGGGCACCTTGCTCGGTCGCAGTGATCATTGCACTCACCTCGCCTTGCACGGCCGCGATGATCGCGCTGATCGAATCGGTCGACTGGATCGACCGCTGCGCCAGGTTGCCCACCTCACCCGCCACCACGCCGAAGCCTCTGCCCGCCTCACCCGCCCTGGCCGCCTCGATCTCAGCGTTCAGCGCCAGCAGACTGGTCTGGCCGGTGAACTGGTTCAGCAACTCCAAGATCTTGCCGATCTCACCGGCGCGCTCTCCCAGCGCCAGCGCACCCGCAGCGATGGCCCCGGCCTGCTGGTGCATCTCACCCATCGTGTCCTGCACTTGCTCAGCGGCCTTGCCCGCTGCGCGGGTGTTGCCAGCGATCGAGCCAGCGCTGTCAGCCAGCTCCTGCATCGTCGCTGACGTCTGGGCAACCGACCCCGACATCTTCGTTGTCCGCGCGACCGCATCGGCTGCCCTGCTGCGGATCTGCCCGGCAATCTCGCCCAGCACCGACACCGTCGAGTGCACGAGCGCAACCAGCTCATCACGCTGACCTGCCGTGACCCGGCGATCCTCAGCCTGCGCCCGGGCCTGCGTCTTCAGATGCGTCAGGGACCAGGCGAACCCGGCAACGGCAAACACGGCCAGCACCGTGGCCGTGACCCCAGCCCACAAGGCCTCGGACTGCGCGGAAGTTGCGGCCGCTTCAGCGTGCCCCGCCAGCAGGCCAGAACCGTGCAGTCCGTCGGCGACCTCGCCTAGCCGTGCCATGGCCTGGGCACACAGCCACACCGTCACGATCGCAGCGGCGATGACCAGCGTCCCGATCACCACACCCACAGCCACAACACGGTCCCAGCGCCAGCCCGGCGTTCCATCCGGCATCGCCCCCCGCCCCCTACCAGGCCGACCGCTAACCCCTTCAGCCTGTCCTTTACCCAGCGAGAGGCCGCCATTACCCCACGTAACAGAACTGCAGCGCTGTTCCTGGGATAGACGACATCGGTCCAACGGTCGGGCAGGAACGAGCAGCCCTCATTGTGGGCTAGCTCACCGAGCCCGGGCTTGACCAGCGCGAGCGGCCCGTTGCTGCCGGTGTGGAATCGGGCCAACCGTTCGGCCACGCCCACCACGAGGTCGGTTCGCTCGACGACGAACGGGAGCGGAATCCCGCGGCGACCGTGATTTGGCGAGTGATCTCGAGCTCGACTGGCAACCGGGTCCTGTGGCTTTGATTAGCGTTTCCGGCCATCCGCGAGTGTGGCGGTGACCTGTTCGGCGGCTGCGATGTCTGCGTCAAGCGGGCGATCCTCGTCGTCATGGGGCAGGGAGCACAGGCACTGCTCGCAGACCGTGCGCAGCGAAGTGCTCGTGGGCTCGGTACCGCGTAGGCGCAGCGGACGGACCCGCGGCCTCGAGCCGCACTCAGCCTCACGGACTGACTACCGATGGCCGTCGGCCCGGCGTGTCGTTCACGCCGTTTTGAACATCCGGGGAGGGCACCAGCTAGGGCATCGGCAAAGTCGATTAGCAGTTCATGATCGTCTGAAGGGGTCGGCTGGGCCGCCGAGCTTGGTGGCGCAGGGCAGCGGGGTTGCTGGTTGCCCCGCCCGGCGCAAGATGGTAACGGCCAGGTTGCGGAGGCTCGCCATGATGCGCGGTCCATCGGCGGTTCGTATCTGGCGGCGGTCCTCGTCGAAGTCCATGTCGCGGATCCAGTACAGGCGGTATTCGATCCCGCAGTGCCCGCGGCAGGCTTTGGCAGGTTCAGGGCGTTCAGCAGGTCTGCCAGGGCACTGCAGAGGCTCGCCTCGGTGCCCGGTTGGATGACACTAAGCTTTGTGACATGTCACCGAAATCTGCATACGAGGATGACCGGCCTGGACTGCCTCAGCCACGTGACCATGCGGCCAAGGGGCAGGGACGGGATAAGCAGGCGGAGGCCGAGCCTGTCTGGCTTGATGAGTCGCAAGGGCGGATCTGGATTACATTCATGCAGGTGCAGCTGCGGCTGAGTTATGAGATGAACAGGCAGCTGCTGAGTGATGGGCAGCTGCAGTTGGGTGACTACCACGTGCTGAGCGCACTGTCGGCCGCTCCCGATGGCCGGATGCAGGTCTCGGCGCTGGCGACTTATGTCGGCTGGGAGCGCAGCCGGATGTCTCATCACGTGCAGCGGATGGCGGGCCGGGGCTTGGTCGAACGGGCAGCCTCGCCATCTGACCGGCGCGCTACTGACATTCAGCTGACAGCTGCCGGCTGGGCCGCGGTCAAGAACGTGGCTCCCGGTCACGTGGCCCTCGTCCGTCGGCTGTTCTTTGACGGTCTCCCGAAAGATCGCGAATCCGGACTCCAGGCGGCCCTTGATGGCATCTACCGGACCCTGGTCTCCAGGGGCACCTTGGCGGCGCCGCCTGCCGTCGGAAACCGGTAGCGGCGACCGCAGCCGAGCGACCGCGGAACCGGCGGGCCCGGCGCTCTCGCAGGCGGGGCTGGCGGACGGGTGCGATTGGCAGATGCGTGACATGTCACTTATTTGTACGTAGGCTAGTCCGCAGGCACCACTCCGCGTCCGGCTCCGAGCACTGCCGCTGCCGGTCGGCTGACCTGACATCTCACCTGAGAGTGCACATGGCAACCCGAGACCAGCTCGGCAGGATCGGCGACTGGAGTCCGGCCTGGAGCGCGGCGTTCCGCAGCGGCGGCCAGAATCTGGCCGGAGCCGTCATCGACGGAGCGGCAGCACTCGAGGAACTCGGCTACCAGACGTTGTGGATCGGTCAGAGTGCCTCCGTGCGATATGCCGAGCCGCTGCTCGAAGCCACCCGGCGGGTGAGGATAGCCACCGGCATCGTGAGCATCTGGGACCACGACCCGGTGCCGGTTGCCCGCCAGCGCTCGAAGTTGGGGCATCGTCACTCGGGCCAGTTCGTGTTCGGCCTGGGCGTCAGCCATGGCGAGTTCAATGCCCGTTACGACCGGCCCTATGTGGCTATGAACCGGTATCGGTCCGGGCTGGACAGCGCGTCCGAGCCGGTGCCGGCCAGTGGCCGGGTGCTGGCAGCGCTTGGCCCGAAGATGCTGGCCCTTGCTCGCAGCCGGGCCGCCGGGGCGCATCCGTATCTCGTGACCGTCCGCCAGGTCGCGCAGGCGCGGGACATTCTCGGGCCGGAGGCTGCGCTGGCACCGGAGCTGACGGTTGTGGTGGATGAGGCCCCTGCCCGTGATCGGCAGATCGCCAGGAGCTTCCTGACCGGCTGCCTCGCAATGCGCAACTACACCGCGAGCCTGGCCAGGGACGGCTTCACTCAGGAGGATTTCCGGGCCTCGGGCAGCGACCGGGTAGTCGACGTACTGGCTCGGCCGGCCCCGCCGACAGCATCGCCGCGCGGATCACGGCGCTGCACCAAGTCGGCGCCGACCACGTGGCGGTGCAGGCAGTGACTCCGGATCGCCACGCACTGGCCTCTATCCGAACTGCGTCAGCTCGCTGCCGCCTTGCACCTGACGCCAGACCAGCAGTGTGAGGCGGCCGTCTGACGCCAGACCTTGCGGTGGAGCGGTCAGCAATCACTGGACCACGCCAACGGGGAGCACATGCCATGAGACACCCTCTGTCAACCTCACGCGGCAGCTTTGAGGCCGCGTGCTCGCTGTCGGTTGGCGGTGTGGATGGCTTCGTCGTAGACGACACCTTTGTCCAGGCAATGCCACAGAACTTCGAGCCAGCGGTTGCCGAGTTTGCGCAGCGCGGAGTTGTGTCCGTCGCCAGCGGCGATCTTCTCGTCGTAAAACTGC
>JASHOI010000382.1 GCA_030041195.1 Streptosporangiaceae bacterium
GATCGCCGAAGATGGCATGATCCTGCGGGTCCAGGTCGGCTCGGGGGTGCACGGCACCTCGATCATTGGGCAGGATGACCGGGACGAAATGGGCCTGTGCCTGGAGCCCCCGCGGTTCGTCACCGGCCTAGCCCGCGTCCCGAACGGCATCCGCGGCCTGGCGCCATCGGTGCGGTTCGAGCAGTACGAGCGGCACACGGTGTGGGACAAGCCTGGCGGCCTTGCGAATCGCTCCGGCGCCGGCGACCTGGATGTCGTCATCTACTCCGCGCGCAAGTGGGCCCGGCTGGCCATGGGCGGGAACCCGACGGTGCTGCTCGTGCTGTTCGTGCCCGATGAGGAGGTCGTGTTCCGCAACGACACCGGGGCAGAGCTGGTCAGCAACGCCCACCGTTTCGTCTCCCGGCAGGCGGCCGCCCGGTTCCTTGGCTACCTGAACGCGCAGAAGGCCGCGATGACCGGGCAGCCAGGAGCGCACACCAACCGCCCGGAGCTGGTGGCAGTGCACGGCTATGACACCAAGTACGCCATGCACGCGCTGCGGCTCGGGCTGCAGGGCGTCGAGCTTCTCACCACCGGGCGCATCACGCTGCCGGTTCCCGAGCCGGACCGCGGGTACCTGCGCTCGATCCGCCGCGGAGAGCGCCCGCTGGCCGAGGTCCTCGACGCCATCAGCGACGCCGAGGCCCGGCTCACCGAGCTGCGCGACAGCTCTGCCATTCCCGACCAGCCAGACCGGCGTTGGGTCGATGACTGGCTGCACCGCAGCTACCTGAGGTTCTGGGCCATGCACCCAGCCGCGGCACCCTGACCGCGATGAAGGGCCGGAACGTGACGCCAGCCACCGCCACGGCCACGGATTCCGACCCGCGCAGACGACTTGTGCTTGGCTGCCGGAGTCTTCAGCATGGACGTCGAGCCAACCCGGCAAGGAGCTCAACCTCATGCGATCCCATCATCCGGAATGCATCGGCGCCGCGGTCGCATTAGCAGCAAGCGTGGTCGCGCTGTGAGACGTCGGCGGCAGGACGGGCGCTCGCGCGTTCTGACCTGCGGGGTGATCGTGCTGCTGGCCGCTGCGATGCTCGCGGGCTGCAGCGGCTCCAGTAGCTCCAGCGGCCCCAGTGGCTCGAGTGGCAGCGGTGAGGCTGTCGCGGCCACCGCTCATGCCAAAGTCACGATCATCTCTGCCGAGCAGTATCAGCGGATCGCCGGGTTTGGTGTGTCTGAGGGGTTCGGGCAGGCCAAGGCGTTGATGAGCGCGCCGGCCTCGGTCCGGCAGCAGGTGCTGAGCTTGCTTTACAGCCCGACGCGCGGGGCAGGCCTGACGATCTTGCGCAACGAGATCAGCGCGGACGCGGGGTTCACGATCGAGCCGAGGGCGCCGAGCAGTCCGGCCGGGAACCCGTCGTATCTGACGCTCGCCGAGATCGACCAGGATCAAGGGCAGCTGTGGTTCGCCAAGCAGATCAAGGCCGATTATGGCGTCAGCGACGTGTTCGCCGATGCTTGGAGCGCTCCGGCGTTCATGAAGACCAACGACTCGGCGATCAAGGGCGGCACGGTGTGCGGGGTCCCGGGCGCGAGCTGCAAGAGCGGTGACTGGCGCCAGGCCTACGCCAACTACCTCGTGCAGTACGCCGAGGATTACGCGGCAGCGGGCGTCCCGCTTAGCTACGTGGGCCCGGAGAACGAGACGACGATCGCGCCTCCCCAGGACAGCATGATCATGAGCCCGGCGCAGACGGCCAACTTGATGGCGATCCTCGGCGCGACGCTCGCGCGGTCCGGTCTTTCGACGCGCGCGGAGTGCTGCGCCAGCGTCGGCTGGAACTACGCGCAGCAGTTCGCGGCCGCGATCGAGAGCGATAAGGCAGCGAACACGGCGACGGCACTGTTCACCAGTCACGGCTACTTCGTCCCGCCCAACTCGCCGCTGAGGGGCTGGAGCAAACCGGTCTGGGAGACCGAGTGGGCGCCGTTCGGCCTCCAGCCGTGGGACCCGGCCTGGGACGACGGCTCAGCGTCGTCGGGATTCACCTGGGCACAGAACATCTACACCGGCCTGACAGCCGCAAACCTGAACGCGTTCTTCTACTTGTGGGGCGCGAACACGAGCACGACCACCGTAACCGGCCCCAACACGGGACTGGTTGACGTCAAGGGCAACACCGTCGCCGCCTCTGGCCGGCTGTGGGCGTTCGCGAGCTACAGCCGGTTCGTCCGCCCGGGCGCGGTACGCATCGGTACGACGACGAGCGACGCGGGCCTGGATGTGACTGCGTTTCGCAACAGCGACGGGTCGATCGCGGTGGTCGTTCTGAACACCGCCCACAGCGGCGAGGTCGTGACCTTCTCGCTGCCCGGGCTCAGCGGAGCGCATGTCACGCCGTACCTGACCGACACATCCCACCAGCTGTCCGCGCAGTCCCCGATCACGGTGAAGAACAGCGCGTTCACCGCGACCCTGCCGCCGCGGTCGCTCGTTACCTACGACATCCGATCATGACCGTCCCGCACCCCCAAGCACTCGCTCCCTGCCCGAGCTTGAGCCTGCCGCGGCGGTGGACTCCACCCCCGGTGTGAGGTCGAGGAGCTCGTCGGCCGATAGCTCGATGTGGAGCTTGGTGGTCATCACAGCTATCAGGCGCTCGACTCCGCCGCCTTCTTCAGCTGCGCGAGCGCCCTGGCCGGGTTGTTGACGAGATCGCGCCGCACGACGCGGCGGATGAATCGTCCCCTCCAACCTGGAAGGAAGCTGAAGTTTCAAGTGAAGGTGACGCGGCACCCGTCGCTACCGAGGGGCGACACGACGAAGATCTCGTGGTTCCTGATGCCGAAGGGCACCTTGATGTCGAGCTCAAGCTTGCGCAGCGGCTCGACAGACAGCACATTCCACAACATACGCAGCCCGGGTGCAGGCCCGAAGACCAGCCGATCGCCGACCGCGAGGGCGCGGGCGGGCGCCTCGACGACCTTCACGCCGACCCAGTCGAGCCGAGCTGGATTGGTCAACAGCTCCCAGACCCGCTCCGCGGATGCGTGAACGATATCGGTGGGGCACGTCTCGAAGCTGTTGCTGTCCGCCATTGCGCCCCATTCCGAGTCATAGCGAACGCGCGTACGGGATTTGAGCAACAAACCGACCCGAGATTAGTGCGCAGATTCCGCTCATGACAAGCCAAGAACCCCGGTGGTCAGCGCGACGAGCTTGCTCCTGATCCGTGGTCGTGAGCCAAGTCGGGTCGATGTGCAGCTTGGTGCAGCACCTCACAACTATTCCCGGTCTCTGCGCCGCCGCTCGCGCCTGATGCGGATCTTGCGGTCGAGGTCTAGCATCGAGATGACGCTCTCGGCAAAGGACCGGATTTCCGGGTCACCTGATGCGGCAGCTTGCTCTATGCCTCGCCGGTCGGTGGCAGCCACACGCGCTGCGGCAGCTGCCGCGAACATGCGGGTCGTCTTATCCGAATCATGGAGGCGACTTAGAATTTCGGGCAGGTTACCCCCGTCGTTTCCCATGGCCATGAGCCACGTGACGAGGTCGGCTACGTGTTGATCGGCCAGAGACGGGGCGGCTGCTGCAAGCTGATCCC
Organism: Streptosporangiaceae bacterium; assembly: GCA_030041195.1. The sequence goes on from JASHOI010000382.1 coordinate 3,597, forward strand.
GCGATGACCTCGCCAGGAACTGGAGAGCTTTCCAGCGAACTGCCTGGTCAGGATCGGCGACCAGCATTATCGCCTTCGCGAGAACCGCCGCATGCTCATCGGATGCGCCGACCAGCGCAGCATCGAGCGCGTCGAATCGTGCGTTCCGTGACGGATGGCTTAGCAGGAAATCGACCTCATCGAGAATCTGACTTGCCTGTGCGCCGAGCTCAGACACCACGAACGCGCCGCTCTCGACCGCCTTGCTGTTCTCGCTGTGAATAAGGCGGCTGAGGTTCTGTGCCGGGTATCCGCGTAGAACCTGCCGCAGCAGGTCGTTGGCAGCCTTGCCTTCCTCGCCGGGGAAATCCTCACCGGCTAGCAGCATCTCAATGAGCTCATCTCCGCTGTGGGAACTCACCGGAACCCCTCACGATCCGCTCAGTTTCTTCTGGACCTGCCGGAGAAGCTGTATCTCGGCGTTGATCCTTGCCCGGTGCCCGGGATCTTCTCCCTTCACGGCCTGCTCAGCCTGGCGGGTCTGGATACTTCTCTTCAGATCATCGCGAATTTGCTCGAGGTCCTCAGGTGTCCAGTCAGGCGGAACGTAACCAGGAAGGCCTTCCGGTCCGGTATGAATCTTGCCGGTGCCGTCAAGCCCGGGTAGATCATCCGCATCGTAGTTGACGAGCGGCCCCTGGGGCCCTTCTGGGATGGTCTCGATCTGCGGGCCTAGGCCGTCATCTACCGGGATGGTCTCGATCCACGGGCCCAGGCCGTCATCTACCGGGATGGTCTCGGTTCCTGTCCCGAGGCCATCATCGACCGGGAAGATCTCAGTCTGCCCCGGCACTGGGTCGCCGAGGTTCCACAGGACGTCTGTGCCGAGCGCCTGCTGGCTGCTGGCCCAGGTGGCCACCTGGCCCTGTGCCCCGAACAGGCTCCCCACCTCGAGGTCGTCAGCTGCAGAGGTGACCTGCTCGGCGGCCTGGTCCCCAGCCTCCTGTAAGGCGCCGAGGGCGTCCATCGCGTCCAGCCCGTACTGCTCGGCCGTGCCAAGCAGAGAGCCGGTGGGGTCGTTCTGCGCCGCCTGGGCCATGGCGGTGGCCGTCTGTGCCTTCTGCTGCGCGACGTCGAGCACGTTGGCGTAGTTGTCGACCGCGTCAGCGATGCGCGCCAGCGGCGCTTCGGCCGCGCTGGCACCTTTGCTGAGGTTGGCGGTAAAGGCGCTGAATGAGTCGGAAGCGGCGCCGGTCCACTGCGCATCCGAGGTGATCGCGTCGGTGAGGTCGCTGGTGTTCGCGCCAAGCTTCCCGCTCCGTTGGGCGGTCATGCGCAGCTGGGCTGCTAATTGCCGCAGCGCCGTTGGGTCTCCGGCGGGCACCGCCAGGTCGGTGCCGGTCACGGCTGCAGCCCTTCGCGAAAGGCGCCCAGAAACGGCCCTAGATTGCTCACGACCTTCTGGTCGGCATTCAGGTAGTTCTGCGCCGAGGCGGCGAGGCCCTGACTCGTGTGACCGTAGGCTGCCCACATCGTGGTGAAAGCTCGGTTACCCCGCCCGGCCGCCCCGGTCAGTGCTGCGCTTAAGCCCTGATGACCGGCCGAGCCAGCCATCGCCGTCAGCGTGCCCGCAACATCCTCTGCGATGGCCCTACAGGTGTCCTGCAGACCGGCCACATCCTGGCTGCCCACCTGCAGTACGAACGGCGTGACCGTGAACCCCTGGCTCATCAGTATCCACCCGTCGTTCACTCGAACAGCCCATTCGTGGCTATCTCTGACTACTTACCGTACGGGACTAATCGCTGCATAGGTTCAATCTCGCATTCAGGACATACCACTGCCTCCACTCACAGACAGGGGTCGGCGCGGAGCCACGCGCTGCACCCCCTGGCGTGCTGCCGGTGCTAGCAACAGGCACTGCAGCCGACACGACGAGGGCCAGCGCGGCCGCCCCGCGGAAAGCTTCCACGTGCAGGACCATGCGTAAAGCTAGGCGCAGGGCCTTGGAAGCCGGCGCGACATGCTTCAGCGCATCACGGCCAACGGCAAGATAGACAAAAGGATGCCCTCTGCGGTTGCCTGGACTGGATGTTACGAGGAGGGCCAGTTCATGGGGAGAGGGCCGATGGACCAGGGGCTGCCCGCCAGGGAGGGTAGCGAGCAGGTTGCGCTCGGTCATCGGCCAGCGGCGGACGGCCGGGCAGCCGGAGATCGGGCAGAGTTAGCCGGCCGTCCGGCGCCATGGTCGCGGGAAGGCCTTCGCCAGCGATTGGACCGGTTGCCCGACTGGCATCCGAGTTCGCACAGCCAGCTGGATAGCCAAGGCGGTCACGACGAAAGAGACTTCGCGGATGGGCGGCGACTGAGGCCGGAGCCGCTGACCGACGCTGAGCACGATGACCGCGTGCAGCACATTCGCGGCGAGCTGGCTGACGCCAGGGCTCGTGGTCTGGCCACTGACGTACGGTACGTCGATGCCGCGGACAACAGGTGGACGACGGAGCGGCAGCTCCTTCAGCGCGACCTTATAGACGACATGTACGCGTCTGCGGCTGACGTTGCGTGTGACCGCAGGGCGGTCATGGCGGGCGGACTCGGCGGCGCGGGCAAGTCGACCGTGCTGGAGATGCATGCCGATGTCGACCGGTC
>JASHOI010000383.1 GCA_030041195.1 Streptosporangiaceae bacterium
GCGACGGAGCATTGTCAATGACGTCAAACTCAAAAGTGACGTAACATGAAGGGGTGACCAGGTTGCAGATCATGCTGGACGACGATCTCAGCGAGGCCCTCGACCGGATGTCCTCCCGGGAGGGCCTATCCAAGGCCGCACTGATCCGCCGGCTCGTGCGGGCGGCGGTTCAGCCGCTTCCGCCGCTGGACGACGATCCGCTGACAGCCACGATCGGCGCCGACGACTTCGACCCGGCACCGGTGGACGACGTCGTCTACCGGTGATCTTTGTCGACACCTCGTTCTGGGTCGCTCTGCGCAACCGCAGGGACGGCCACTACGACCAAGCCACACGGCTGTGGCGCTCCTACGCGGACGCGCAACTCATCACAAGCAATGAGGTACGCGGCGAGACCTGGACGTTTCTGCGCCGCCGGGCCGGGCACGCCGCCGCAGCGAGCTTCCTCGACTCGCTGGCCGCCTCGCCCCGGGTGGCGGTCATGCGGGTGAGCGACGACGCCGAGGAACGCGCGCTGACCTGGCTGCGACGTCACGACGAGCGGGAGTACTCGTTCGTGGACGCAACCAGTTTCGACCTCATGCGAGTCAGGCGGATCCGCGAGGCGCTCGCGTTCGACGGCGACTTCGCAGCCGCAGGCTTCACCGAACTGCGGGAGTAGGCCCGGCACCCTTAGCGGCAGCAGATGGTCGCGCCCGGCGCGGGAATCTGCCGCCCGCTTCGCCGAGAGTCTCGTCGAACGCGCGCTCGACCACGTGGGCCGTCTGGTTCAGGCGGAGCCCGATCGGGAGCGGTCGTGGCACGTCAGCCAGCATACGCGAAGCATCGACATCTAACGGATTGACATCTAACCCTTAGGTATCTAACCTTCTACATGGCGGCGGCCGAACGGCCGGGCCGCCGGGCCGCCAACGGCGGAGCGAGAAGGGATTTGCGTGATGAGCAAACCAACGGTCGAGGCCTGCGGCCTGCGAAAGGCCTTCGGCAAGGTGCAGGCGCTGGACGGGCTCAGCCTGGCGGTGCCGGCCGGATCCGTGCTCGGGCTGCTCGGGCCGAACGGCTCGGGCAAGACCACCACCGTCTCCATCCTGGCCACCTCGCTGCGCCCCGACGGCGGCCGGGCCACCGTCGCCGGGCTTGACGTCGTAACTGACGCGGCGCGGGTACGGCGCGTCATCGGCCTGGCGGGCCAGTTCGCGGCCGTGGACCCCAACCTGACCGGACGGGAGAACCTCAGGCTGATCGGGCGGCTGTCCCGGGTGGGCCGCAGGCAGGCCCGGCTGCGCGCCGACGAACTGCTCGACAGCTTCGGGCTGAACGCGGCGGCGGACCGGCTGGTGCGCGGTTACTCGGGCGGGATGCGGCGGCGGCTCGACGTGGCTGCCGCGCTGCTGCACCGGCCGCCGGTGCTGTTCCTCGATGAGCCCACCACCGGCCTGGACCCGGAGAGCCGCTTCGCGCTGTGGGACTCGGTGCGCGACCTCGCCAGGTCCGGCACCACGGTGCTGCTGACCACGCAGTACCTGGAAGAAGCCGACGCGCTGGCCGAGCAGGTGGTGATCATCTCCGCGGGGCGGGTGGCCGACACCGGCACCCCCGCGGAGCTGAAGGCCCGGTTCGGCACGGTCGTCTTCCACCTGGACTTTGGCCGGCAGGAGGCCGCTCAGGCGGCCGACGCGGCGCTGGCTTCGGCGGGCTACCGGCCGCAGCGCACCGGCGCGGGGATCGAGGTCCGGTCGGCCGCCGGTTCCGGCGAGCTCACCGGCATGCTGCGCGCGCTGGACGGCCGGGCACCCGACCCGGTGTCGGTCGCGGTACGCGAGCCCACCCTGGACGACGTATTTCTCTCTCTCACCCGTGGAGGCGAAGCAGCATGAGCACGATCGCGACAGCGCCGCGCCCGGTCGCGGCCGGAACCGGGGCCGGCCGCATTGCGGCGGCGGCCTGCGGCATCACCAGCGCAATCTCGGACACCGCCGACGTCGCCTGGCGCAACCTGCTGACCCAGCTGCGCACCCCGCAGGCGCTGGTATTCGCCACCATCCAGCCGGTGATCTTTGTGCTGCTGTTCCGCTACGCGTTCGGCGGCGCGATCCACGTTCCGGGCACGAACTACGTCGACTTCTTGATGCCGGGCATCTTCGCGCAGACGGTCGCGTTCGGCGCGGTCGGCACCGCGGTCGGGCTGTCCGGTGACCTGCGCACCGGCATCCTGGTCCGGTTCCGCACCCTGCCGATGGCCCGGATCGCGGTGCTCGGCGGCCGGACCGTCGCCGACCTGGCCCGCAACCTGCTTGTCGTCGCGGTCATGATCGGTGTCGGCTTCGCCGCCGGGTTCCGCAGCCCGCACGGCGCGGGCCCCTTGCTGGCCGCGATCGGCCTGGTGATCGCGTTCGGGTACGCGGTCTCCTGGGGCTTTGCCTGTCTCGGCCTGCGGGTCAGCGACCCCGAGGCGGCCCAGGCGGCAGCCGTTCCCGTGATCTTCCTGCTGGTCTTCACCTCCGCGGCCTTCGTGCCGTCGTCCGCCATGCCCGGCTGGCTGCAGGCGTTCGGCACCCATCAGCCGGTCGACGCCCTGGTCAATGCCGAACGGGCGCTGATCCTCGGCGGCCCGGCGGCGCACGACGTCCTCATGTCCCTCGCGTGGAGCGGCGGCCTGCTGGTCGTGTTCGCTGCCCTCGCCGCCCGCATCTACGCCCGCATGGGCCGCTAGCCAAAAGGATCCCCGGATAGCCGGCCTGAACGCGACGCGGACAGACCAAACCGGCAACCGGCGGGCGGTGCTCCCTGCCGTTCGCGACGCCGCTCGGCGGGAACCTGATGCTCGTCTCCTACACCGGCCGCAAGACCGGCCGGGCCTACCGGCGGCCGGTCAGCTACGTGCGCGGCCACGACCAGGCCGTCCGCCCGGAACTGGTCACCGACCCCGCCAACCCTGCGGCACGGCTTCTGCGTCGTGCGCTGGCACCGATGACGAGGTCTGCGCGGCTAGCAGCCGCCGATGATTCTCGCCGTCAGCAGATCGAAGTCCGACCGGGTGAGCGTGCGGTGGTCAAGCCGCTCCGCCAGCCGGGACAACTCGCCGACGAGCCACTCGGTTTCGCGTTTGGCTTTGTCAGCGGCGGCCGAAAGCCAGGCCTGCCGGATCGCGCGGTTGACCGGCTCGAGCCAGCGGCCAAAGTCCTCCGGGGAATAGGCCGCCTGCCAGAAGCCCAGTGTCTGGTCGAAGGTCTGGACCCGCAGGTGGGTCCGGTACTCCTGGGAATCGCCGGGGATCAGGCCGCCCCCAAGGACAAGATCCGTCTTGGACACGGTCAGGACCCGTTCGAATCCGGTTACCTGGACCGCCGCTACATCGGCGTA
>JASHOI010000384.1 GCA_030041195.1 Streptosporangiaceae bacterium
CCGGCCCGCGAAGCGCGGATCCGACTCCCACCACGGCCGGTCCTGCGTCTCTTCCGGGGCGTTCAGTTCGCGGGCGTCTAGTTCCGCGTCGATCACCTTGGCCTCGGCCTCGTCTTCCCTGATCATCTGGATGAGCTGGGCGGCGAAGAACGGCAGCCCGACGATGTCGCCGAGGATCCACAGCGTCCCGCCGCCGAGCACCTGGCTGGTGGAGAGGCTGGGCCCCCACGGATAGGCCACCGCGTGGTAGTAGGGGCCGGCGATCAGGTTGACGTCGGCGATCACGGCCAGCCCGAGCACGGCGTCACCGACCACCTCGGCCCCGCTCACCCACAGTGAGACCACGTACGGGTAGGCCTTCGGCACCGGGTCAACGCGGAGCAGCGTCCAGAAGAACGCGAAGCCCGGGATCATCAGCGCCAGGTGGGTCAGTTCCCGCACCGCCACGCTGTGGAACCCGGCCACGTACCAGGACGTGAAGTACAGCACGAACGGCGTGATCACCAGGACCATCGTGGTGATCGCCGGGAACGTCAGTATCTTCGCGGCCTGGCTGTGGATCGCGCGGTCCAGCCGCGGCCCGAACCCGGGCACGGTCTCGATGATCAAGGTCAGCGGCCTGCCGAGCGCGAGGAACAGCGGTATCAGCAGGAGCAGCAGGATCGTCTGCACCGAGCGCACATAGAACAGCACCGGCGTGTACACGGCCACCCAGGACATGGTCGCGATCAGCCAGAACCCGAGCCCGAGGACGCAGAACACGACGACGCGGCCGGCCGGCCACGGGCTGCCGGACCGGCGCACGCGCCACACCCCGGCCAGGTAGAGCCCGCCGAGCAGGAGCAGGAAACCGAGCGCCCAGGGATCGAGCGTCCACTCGGTGAACACCCGCGGCAGGGTCAGCTGCGGTGGCCCGTGGTAGCCGGAAACGAGCGCGACGCTGAGAACGTTCGTCTGACCCATGCCCGCCACGCTACCGCGCGGCGGTTCGCGCCCAGCGGGCCGCTCCGCTGATTACTACATCGGGTAGTGAACCCTTGTCAGGTCAGGTGCGCGGCCAGCTCCTCGGCCGCCTGGGCCCCGTACACGGCCCCGAACCGCTTCGCCAGCGGTCCCGGCTCGATCTCGTAGTCCTGCGGCCCGACCGCTTCCAGCGCCTGCACCGCCATCAGGTTGCCGAGCTGCGCCGCGCGCTCCAGGCTGAGTCCCCACGCGGTTGCGGCGAGGAAACCGGCCCGGAACGCATCCCCGGCGCCGGTCGGCTCCACCGGCTCGACCCCGGTGACCGGGCCGACCAGGACCGGCGGCTGGCCGGACCGGTCTACCCGGGCCCCGGCCGCGCCGAGCGTGGTGACCTTGATGCCCACCCGTTCGGTCACCTCATCGGCGGTCCAGCCGGACTTGCGCTCGGTCAGCGTGCACTCGTACTCGTTGCAGAACAGGTAGGCGGCCCCGTCCACCAGGTCGCGCACCTGCTCTCCCTCCATCCGCGCGAGCTGCCACGAGGTGTCGGCCGCGAACGGGATCTGATGGTCCCGGCACTGCTTGGTGAAGTTCCGCATCGCATCCGGGTCACTGGCGCCGATCAGGACCAGGTCCACCGAGCCAGCCAGCTCGCCGAGGTCGATGTTCTGGTCCTCGGTCATCGCGCCCGGGTAAAACGACGCGAAGTGGTTCAGGTCGGCGTCCGTGGTGCTGATGAACCGGCCGGTGTGATGGGCCGCCGACTGCCTGACCGCGGAGGTGTCGACGCCGTGTGCGTCCAGCCAGGCGCGGTACTCGGCGAAGTCGGCCCCGACCGTGCCGACGAGCAACGGCCGCAGGCCGAGTGAGCCCATGCCGAACGCGATGTTGGCGGCTACCCCGCCGTACCGGATCTGCAGGTCATCGACCAGGAAGGACAGCGCGATCTTGTCGAGCTTGTCGGGGATCAGCTGATCGACGAAGCGGCCGGGGAAGGTCATGAGGTGATCGGTCGCGATCGACCCGGTGACGGCAATGCGCACGGCAAAAACTCTCTCTGCGGGACGGCACGTGAGCGAAGCCCGCTCAGGTTACCCCGCCAGCGTCACGCGGTCACGGTGGCACGGCCACAATGCCGGCCCCGGAGGGTTCGGGCCTGTGCCCAAGCCGGCGTCGCACGCCGGCGGATGCCAAGGCCCGTCAGTGGAAGGAGTCGCCGCAGGCGCAGGACCCGGTGGCGTTCGGGTTGTCGATCGTGAAGCCCTGCTTCTCGATCGTGTCGACGAAGTCGATCGTGGCCCCGCCGAGGTAGGGAGCGCTCATCTTGTCGGTGACCACCTGGACCGTGCCGAACTGGCTGACGATGTCGCCGTCGATCTCGCGCTCGTCGAAGTACAGCTGGTAGCGCAGGCCCGAGCAGCCGCCGGGCTGCACCGCGATGCGCAGCCGAAGGTCGTCGCGGCCTTCCTGCTCCAGCAAGCCGCTCACCTTGGCCGCCGCGGCATCGGTGAGGATGATGCCCTGGGTGGCCTGGTCCTGAACTGTCATCTGGATTAGCTCCCGCGTCCGACTGCCGTCGCCCCTGCGGCGCGGCTTCGCTTCTCTGCTTCCCCAACCATATCCCCGGCCCCGTCATTCCTTAGGCCTTGGCCCAAGTTTGTATACCGTCAACGTGCATACCGGGGGCAGTCCGGGCCGGGCGTGGCTTACAGCCGGGCCAGCCCCGGTTACAGCCCCGGGGCGCCCCACACGGGGAACCACCGGCCGAGATCGGGCTCGATCTTGAGATCGTCGCCGAGCACGCCGCGTATCCGCAGCTCGGTCGCGTTGTCCCGGCGCTCCCCGGACTGCGGGGCGAACGGGTAGAACGTGCCTCGCTTGTACAGGTAGACGAGTCCGAGCGGGTGGCCGGCCGCGTCGCGGAAGCCAAGGATCGTGCACAGCAGCTGCGGCCCGAAGCCGGCGTTCTCCAGCGACGAGTTCACCGCGTGCAGGTCGGTGACGAGACCCTCGACGTCGTCGGCCGAGTGGTGGCAGACCAGCCAGGTGAAGCCGTACTTGTCCTCGGTCACATCGACCGGCGTCTTGTTGTCGCCCATGCTGAGCAGGTCGCGGACGTCCTTCTCGATGTCGCTGAACGCCTTGCCCTCGGCCGCACGGAAGCACACCGAGCCGGTACCGGTCGGGGTGAAGTCCGTGGCCGCCTGCAGCGTGATCGCCGCAGACGGCAGCGCGAACAGCGCGTCCAGGTTCGGCGGCACCGGCTTGGTGCGGCCGAGCAGCGCGTCAAGGAAGCCCACCTGGCTACCTGCCGAGCTGCTTGGCGATCTTGTCCAGCTGCGCCAGCCGCTTCTCCAGGCTCGGGTGCGTGGAGAAGACGTTGGACAGGCTCATCTCGCTGCGGCCCCTGGGTGACAGGGCCGGGGCGAAGTAGAACGCGTTCAGCGGCTCGGCCTGCCGCAGGTCCCTGGTCGGGATCCTGGCCATGTCGCCGGTCACCTTCACCAGCGCGCTGGCCAGCGCGGACGGCTGCCCGGTCAGCAGCGCGCCGGACCGGTCGGCGGACAGCTCGCGGTACCGCGACAGCAGCCGGATCAGCAGGAAGCTGATCGCGTACACGACCATGCCGACCACCATCACGATCAGGATGATCGGCAGCGCGTTCTGGTTGTTGCCCCGGCCGCCCCGGCCCCGGCCGCCGCCGAACAGCTCAGAGTAGAACGCGAACCTGACCAGCAGGGCCGCGACGATGCCGAGGAACGAGGCGATGGTCATCACCGCGACGTCCTTGTGCGCCACGTGCGACATCTCGTGCGCCAGGACGCCCTCGAGCTCCTTCTCGTCGAGCCGCTGCAGCAGGCCCTCGGTGACACACACCACGGCCACCTTGCTGCTGCGGCCGGTGGCAAACGCGTTCGGCATGGACACCGGCGAGATCGCCACCCGCGGCTTCGGCATGTTCGCGAGGGCGCAGATCCGGTCGATGATGCCGTGCAGCTGGGGGGCCTGCTGCGGGGTGACCAGCCGGGCTCTCGCGGTGTTGAGCGCGATCTTGTCGGACCAGTAATAGGAGCTGAACGCCACGACCAGGGCGATCAGCAGCACGATGACGACCAGACCATCGCCGGCGCCACCGCCGCCGTGCCGGTTCCCGTACGCGAACAGCACGAAGTACAGGGCGATGAAGAACCCCGTGAACACGAGCCCGAGCAGGAACATCGTCGCGCCCATCCGCGCGATCAGCCCCGGGTCGCTTGCATAGCGAGTGCGCGCCATCTGCGGCGCCTCCCTTTCGTTGCGGCTCATCCAGCTCTTGAGGCGAGCCGTCTTACTCCATTACATCTCAGCCGCCGGAGTGATCTGCACGAAACTCGGGGGTTGCGCGATGCGCCTCCGGGCAGCCGGCCAGCACGCGCCGGCCACTCGGTACAACGCCAGGGCGAGCTGGGGCGTTCCTTGACCCGCCAGGACCCGGTTGGCGGGCCGCTTCCGGGAGGCCATCGGCGGCGCCGCTGTCAGCCGGGGATGAGCCCGTCGCCGGCGAGGAGCTTGCGGACGTCGGCCATGGTGGCGCCCTCGCCGGGCAGGATCAACTCGGACGGCTCAAGGGCCCCCGGCTCAACCGGCCTGCCGATCGCCCGGACCCTGGCCAGCAGTTCCTCGAGAGCAGGCCTGAAGCCAGACTCGTCGTTGTGCTCGACCGTCGCCTCCAGCTTGGCATCGAGCTCATTCAGCTCGTGGGCGGCCGAATCGTCGACGTGCAGCTGGCCTTCGCCGAGGATCCGGACGATCATGTCCCGTCACCCGCCTGCGGCTGCTCGGCGGACTGAGCGGGCTGAGCCGGGGGCACCGCTTGCGCCGCCTGGCCGTCGCTCGCCGCCCTGGTGGCTCCCGAAGGGGACGCATCGGCGCCGTTCGCCGTTCCCTCGATCTGCCGCGGCGCGGTGCCCTGGCCGAGCTCGCCCTTCATCCGTGCCAGCTCGGCCTCGACGTCGTGCCCGGCGCCCATCCGGTCCAGCTCGGCCTGGATGTCGTCGCGGGGCCCGCCGACCATGTCGTCGAGCGCGCCGGAGGCCATCAACTCGTCGATCGCGCCGGCCCGCGCCTTCATCTGCTCGGTCTTGTCCTCGGCGCGCTGGATCGCCAGTCCGACATCGCCCATCTCTTCCGAGATGCCGGTAAACGCCTCGTTGATCCTGGTCTGCGCCTCGGCGGCGGTGTACGTGGCCTTGATGGTCTCCTTCTTGGTGCGGAAGGCGTCCACCTTGGCCTGCAGCCGCTGCGAAGCCCCCGTCAGCTTCTCTTCCTCGCCCTGCAGCGCGGTGTACTGAGTGTTGAGGTCGCTCATCTGGCTCTGAACCCCGGCCTTGCGGGTCAGCGCGTCGCGGGCAAGATCCTCCCGGCCTACCGCGAGCGCATCCCTGGCCTGCCTGTCCAGCTTGTCCGACGACTGCTGCAATTGGTTGATCTGCAGCTCAACACGCTTGCGCGAGGTTGCCACATCGGCCACCCCGCGACGAACCTTCTGCAGCAACTCGAGCTGCGTCTGGTACGAGTAGTCCAGGGTTTCTCTGGGGTCCTCCATCCTGTCAAGTGCCTTGTTGGCCTTGGCACGGAAGATCGTCGAAACCCGCTTCATCACGCCCATAAGCGCGACCTTCCCCTCATTACCTTTTCGCCGCTGCGCAGGGCTGCGGCAGCGGCCAGAAACCAGTTGCTGCGCAAGTCAACGGATGTTGCCGACAGGTGCTCACTTCCACCCTACGACGGCCAGCAAGGTCAGTCATCCCGGTGGGCATCGGCGGGTGCAAGAGCTGCCGAGTCAAAGCGTGACCTAGCGGTCTGCGGGGTTCGCCCCGGTATGCTGAACTCGTGTTCCGACGACGCAGCGCCGACGCACCTGAGCTGCCCGATCAGGCGGATCAGGACGCGCAGGGTACGCCCGAGGCCGATGCCACGGCCGAGCGGCCCGGCCAGACACAGAGCAAGGGCAGGCCGACCCCGAAGCGCAGCGAGGCTGAGCGCCGGCGCCGGCAGCCGTACTCGGCGCCCGCCGACAGGAAGGCCGCAGGCCAGCAGAGCCGCGATCGCGACCGTGCGGCCCGCGCCCGCAGGACCGAAGCCATGCGCCGCGGCGAGAACTGGGCGCTGCCGCGCAAGGACCAGGGCCCGGTCCGCGCGCTGGCGCGTGACTACGTGGACTCCAGGCGCAGCCTCAGCGAGTACTACATGTTCGGCGTGCTGGTGCTCGTGGTCCTGCTGTTCGTACCGACGCTGCGGAAGTCGGCGGTGGTCGACTACGCGGTGCTGCTGATCCTCGCGGTGATCGTCACCGAGAGCATCCTGGTCTCCGGCCGGGTGATCAAGCTCGCGCAGCAGCGGTTCCCCGGTGAGAACACCCGGGGCATCCGGATGTACGTGGCCGTCCGCAACACCCAGCTGCGCCGGCTGCGCATGCCGGCGCCCAGGGTCAAGCCCGGCGACAAGATCTGATCACCGCCCGCCAGCGGATCCGGCGTGGCGGCTAGGGTCGGATGCCATGGAATACCGTCATCTCGGCCGCAGCGGGCTGAAGATCAGCGAAATCGCCTATGGCAACTGGATTACCCACGGTTCGCAGGTGGAAGAGGAAGCCGCCATCGCGTGCGTGGCCGCCGCGCTCGATGAGGGCATCACCAGCTTCGATACCGCGGACGCCTACGCCGGGACCAGGGCCGAGGAGGTACTCGGCCGGGCGCTGCACGGCGTGCGCCGGGAGTCCATCGAGATCTTCAGCAAGCTGTACTGGCCGGTCGGTCCCGGCCCCAACGACAGCGGCCTGTCGCGCAAGCACGTCATGGAGTCGGCGCACGGTTCGCTCCGGCGGCTGCAGACCGACTACCTGGACCTGTACCAGGCGCACCGCTACGACCACGAGACCCCGCTCGAGGAGACACTGCGCGCCTTCGACGACCTGGTCCGGCAGGGCAAGGTTCTGTACGTGGGCGTGTCCGAGTGGCGGGCCGAGGAGATCGCCGCCGCGCTGCGGATCGCCGGGGAGATGGGATTCGACCGGATCGTCTCGAACCAGCCTCAATACAGCATGCTGTGGCGGGTGATCGAGGCCGAGGTGCTGCCGCTGTCCGAGAAGGAGGGCATCGGCCAGATCGTGTTCTCGCCGATCGCGCAGGGGGTGCTGACCGGCAAGTACCTGCCCGGCTCGGCCGCCCCGGCCGGCTCGCGCGCGACCGACGCCGGCGGGTCCAGGTTCATCAAGGGATACCTGACCGACGACATCCTGGGCCGGGTGCAGCAGCTCAAGCCGATCGCCGGCGAGGCCGGGCTGACGCTGGCGCAGCTGGCCGTCGCGTGGACGCTGCAGAACCCCGGGGTCTCGGCGGCGATCGTCGGTGCGACCAGGCCGGAGCAGGTGCGCGAGAACGCAGGGGCGTCCGGCGTCCGCCTCGACCCCGCGCTGATGAGCCGGATCGACGAGGTCCTCGGCCCGGTGATCTTCAGGGACCCGGCGGCCACGGCCAGCCCGCGGACCCGCTCCTGAGCCGGACGGTTACTTCCCTGGATGCAGGCTCATCGGGCCGTACTCGACGCGGCCCTCATCGAGCAGGGACACCTGGTCGACCCCGGCCTCCAGCAGGGCGCGCCAGTTCTCCCCGATCCAGCTCTCGGCGTCGCCCTGGCTGCCGAAGCTCTCCTTCGGCAGGCCGCGCGCTGTCAGCACGGTCCCGTCTTCCTTCTCCAGCTGCCAGGTCCACGTCATGGTTTGCTCACCGCCTCGGTGGCTAGGATCAGGCCGGTCAACGGCGCTAAAGCTTAGCCACTCAGCGCCCGAACCTGGGCCATTCAGCACCCATTCAGCATCTTAGGAGGCCGATGGAGGTCCGCCTGGCCGGCACCGGAGGCGGCGGCGGCTGGCCGCAGCAGGGCTGCGGATGCGCCTCCTGCGCCAGGCTCCGTGCGGCAGGCCGCGCCCGGGCTTCCGCGCGGGTTGTCGTGGACGGCCGGCTGCACATCGGCTCCGGCGAGCCGCCGGCCGGGTATCAGGTGCAGCGGATTCCGGGCGCGTGGGCCGTGACCGGGCCGGACGGCGGCAGGCTGCTCGTGGCCGATGGGTCCGGCGTCACCCCGGAGCCGCCGGCCGGTGCCCGCCCCTACGACATCGTGCTGCTCGACCTGGTGCAGGATCCGGCCCAGCTCGGCGCGCTGCGCAGCCGGGGTCTCGTCGGCGACGGCACCGTGGCCGCGGTGCTGCACGCCGATCACCGGATCCCGTCCGAGGATGAGCTGGCACGGCGGTGCGGTTTCTGGGGGGCGGTCCTGCCGGCCGACGGAGACGTGCTGACCGCGCCGCGTGATCGGCCGGCGGCCGCACCGGCCCAGCCACGCCGGGTGCTCGTGCTCGGCGGGGCGCGGTCGGGGAAGTCACGGCATGCGGAGCTCAGACTGGCCGCCGAGCCGCTGGTGACCTATCTGGCCGCGGGGCCCTACCCGGACGGCACCGCGCCCGCGGCCGATCCTGACTGGGCCGAGCGGGTGGCGGCGCACCGGTCCAGGAGGCCGCCGTGGTGGCGCACCGTAGAAAGTGCCGACGCCGCCGGGGCGTTGCGGTCGGTGCCGGGCGCGCTGTTGTTCGACGGCGTGGGGACCTGGCTGGCCGCGGTGATGACGATGCAGCACCAGGCGGGGACCCCGGGGCTGATCGCTGCGAAAGCCGACGAGCTGGTCGAGGCGTGGCGGCAGACGCCGGCGCGCGTGGTCGCGGTCAGCGACGAGGTGGGTTCCGGCGTCCACCCGCCGACCGAAGCCGGCCGGAGTTTCCGCGACCAGCTTGGGTGGCTCAACCAGCGGCTGGCCGCCGAGTCTGACGAGGTGGTGCTCGTGGTGGCCGGGCGGCCGATGGTCCTTCCGACTTGATCGGAATCGCCACTATTCACGGATTCGGAACACGAACAGCGCGAGACTACCCTCCGGAACTGTAAAGTTCTATCCGCTAGCACCCAAAGAGCAATTGAGCGTTTCCCGCGGCGCTCTGCTGATCAGCTCGGCGACCAAGGTGGTGACGGCACATGACGCGCGTTGTCGTCGTTGGCGATCTCATGACGGATACGGTCGCCCACGCGGCGTTGCCGCTGGCCAAGGGCAGCGACACGCCAGCCACGGTGACCATGCACGGCGGGGGTTCCGGTGCGAACATCGCCGCCTGGCTGGCTGTGGACGGAGCCGAGGTGGCGTTCGTGGGACGGCGCGGCGCCGATATCGCGGGCCGCAACCGGGACATGGAGCTGATGGGCTACGGCGTGGACGCCCGGCTGGTCATGGACCCCGAACGGCCCACCGGCACCTGCGTGGTGATGGTCACCCACAAGGGCGACCACACGATGCTCTCCGACCCCGGGGCCAACGCGGCGCTGTCACCCGATGATCTGCCCAAGGACCTGTTCACGCCGGGCAGCCACCTGCACATCTCCGGCTACACGCTGCTCAACGAGGGCTCAAGGGCGGCGGTGCTCGCTGCGTTCGGCCACGCCCAGCGCGCCGGGATGACGGTGTCCGTCGACGGCGCGTCTTCAGCACCGCTAGAGCGGGTCGGCGCCGAACCGTTCCTGCAGCTGACCAACGGCGCGACGCTGCTGTTCGTCAACGGTGACCAGGCTCGGGTGCTGACCGGGCGGGACCAGCCAGAGCAGGCGGCGCGGGTGCTGAACGCGTGGTACCCGCAGGTCGTGATGAAGCTCGGCGGCGAAGGGGCGCTGTTCTACGCCAACGGCCGGCCCGACCCGTTCCGGGTTCCCGGGCCGCCGATCGAGCGGATCGTCGACGGTACCGGGGCCGGCGACGCGTTCTGCGCCGGGTTCCTGCCCGCCTGGCTGGACAAGAAGCCCCCCGGCGAGGCGCTGGCCAGCGGCTGCCGGCTCGCGGCCAGGGCCCTCAGCCTGGTAGGCGCGCGCCCAGCCCTCTAACGCCCCCGTCCCCTCACGCTTGATCGCTTCGACTCCTCACGGCTTCGGTGACCGCAAAAGGGGCAAACCCGGGCACGGCGCTAACGTAAGCCGTGAAATGTCGGTGCTGCCCGCCGCGCCGGGGGGGGTTCGGGTAGTGGGGGGTGGTTAGGGCGCGGTGGCGGGTTTGTCGAAGCGGGCCAGCCACGTGCCGGCCACCGCGCGGAGCCGGGCGGTGTCGAGCCGGTAGACGCGCTGCCTCCCGCGCAGCGCCACGTGCACCAGCCCGGCCTCCTGGAGGATCCCCAGGTGCCGGGAGGTGGTCGGCCACGAGCAATCGAACCGGGCGGCTATCTCGCCCGAGGTCATCTCGCCGCCGCGGGCGTGCAGCACGAGCAGGATCGTCCGCCGCGACTGATGGGCCAGCGCCGCGAACACGGCCTCCAGGGACTCGAGGTCAGCGATTCCCGTTGGCTGCGAGCTCACGCCCCGATGGCCACCCTCGCGAAGTGCGGGAACTCCCACTTTGGCCGGCCGTCGCGGTCCTCGAGCAGGGGATCCATCGCCTCCCAGATCATGAGCACGTCCGGGTGCTCATGCGCCAGGCCGAAGCCGCCCTCGACCCAGGTGAAGATCTCGACGTAGGTGAGCCCCCCATCGGTGCCGCGCAGCACGAGCGGCGGCTCCCCGGTGACGAAGCCGAGGCCGTGCAGCGTCCGCCAGTGCCTGCTGAGCAGGCCGGCGAAGCGGTCCTCGGCGTCGGGCCTGACCCGGTAGGTGCATACCACGGTTTCATTAGCCATGCGGCTAATATTAAGCCATTCGGCTAATAATGGCCAGGCACGGGCGGCGGCCCGGCGCCTTCCGCACCGCCCGGCCCGGCACCTTCTCCAGCCCCCGGCCACCGCGCGCCGCTGCCAGGTTGTCGCAGCGGGGAGGCACAATGGCGGTCATGCCAAGACGCACCACGACAACCCCTCCTCCCGAGGACTTCGAGGAAAACATCATCGACATCGACGTCACCGAGGAGATGCGGGCCAGCTACCTCGAGTACGCCTACTCGGTGATCTACCAGCGCGCCCTGCCCGACGCCAGGGACGGGCTCAAGCCCGTGCAGCGCAGGATCCTCTACCAGATGCGCGAGATGGGCCTGACCCCGCAGCAGGCGTACACCAAGTGCGCTCAGGTCGTCGGCCAGGTGATGGGGCGCCTGCACCCGCACGGCGACTCCGCGATCTACGACGCGCTGGTGCGGATGCAGCAGGACTGGGCGATGCGCCTGCCGCTGATCGACGGGCACGGGAACTTCGGCTCGCTCGGCGGCGACGACGCGCCCGCCGCTTACCGCTACACCGAGGCCCGGCTCGCCGCGCCCGCGATGGAGATGACCGCCTCGCTCGACGAGGACACCGTGGACTTCGTGCCGAACTACGACGGCACGCTGACCCAGCCGGACGTGCTTCCCGCCGCGATCCCGAACCTGCTCGTCAACGGGACCGCCGGGATCGCCGTCGGGATGGCCACGAACATGGCGCCGCACAACCTCGGCGAGGTCGTCGCGGCAGCGCGTCATCTGATCGCGCACCCGGACGCCAGCCTGGACGAGCTGATGCGGTTCGTGCCCGGCCCCGACCTGCCGACCGGCGGCAAGATCGTCGGGCTGGACGGGGTCCGGGAGGCCTACGAGACCGGCCGGGGGATCTTCCGCACCAGGGCGACGGCGCGCATCGAGAAGATCACCCCGCGCCGCACCGGGATCGTGATCACCGAGCTGCCGTACGGGATCGGGCCCGAGAAGGTCGTGGCCAGAATCAAGGACCTGGTCCAGGCCAGGAAGCTGGCCGGCATCGCGGACCTGAAGGACCTGACCGACCGGCATCGCGGCCTGCAGCTGGTGATCGAGGTGCGCTCCGGGTTCCACCCCGAGGCCGTGCTCGAGGAGCTGTACCGGCTGACCCCGATGGAGGACACGTTCGGCATCAACAACGTCGCCCTCGTCGACGGGCAGCCGCGGCTGCTCGGCCTGCGCGACCTGCTGCAGATCTACGTCGACCACAGGATCGAGGTCATCCGCCGCCGCACCGCGTACCGGCGCCGCAAGCGCGAGGACCGGATGCACCTGGTCGACGGCCTGCTGATCGCGCTGCTCAACATCGACGAGGTCATCCAGGTGATCCGCACCAGCGATGACGCAGCGGCCGCCAAGGAACGGCTGATGGCCGTCTTCGACCTGTCCGCGATCCAGGCGCAGTACATCCTGGACACCCCGCTGCGCCGGCTGACCCGCTACGACCGGCTGGAGCTCGAGCGGGAGCGGGAGACCCTGGAGCGCGAGATCGCCGAGCTCACCGCGATCCTGGACTCCGAGCAGCGGCTGCGCGAGGTGGTCTCGGCTGAGCTCGCGGAGGTCAGCGACAAGTTCGCCACCCCGCGCCGCACCGTGCTGCTGGAGAGCAGCGGCGCGGCCAGGACGGCCGCCGTGCCGATGGAGGTGGCCGACGATCCCTGCACGGTGCTGCTCTCCTCGGCCGGGCTGCTGGCCAGGACGGCCAGCAGCGGAGACGACGCCGGCCCGCCGGACCCGGCTCCCGGGGCCGAGCGCAAGGGCCACGACGCCGCTGGCCCGCGGTCCGCGCACGACACGATCGTCTCGGCCGTGGCATCGACAGCGCGCGGCACGATCGGCGTGGTGACCTCACACGGCCGGCTCATCCGGCTCGGCGTGCTGGAACTCCCGGCGCTGCCGCCGAGCGCGCACTCCCCAGGGCTGGCCGGCGGCGCGCCGCTCAGCGAGTTCCTGTCGCTGCAGCCCGGCGAGACCGTGGCCGGGCTGGCCGCGGCCGACGGCTCAGGTCCCGGCGCCGGTGCCGGGCTC
>JASHOI010000385.1 GCA_030041195.1 Streptosporangiaceae bacterium
GCCGAGGTCTCCGAGACCACGTTCTTCCGCTACTTCCCCACCAAGGAAGACGTGGTGCTGCAGGACGAATACGACCCGGTGATCGTTGCCGCCTATCAGAAACAGCCGGCCGAACTGGCCCCGGTCCCGGCGCTGCGGGCCGCGTTCGCCGCGGTCTTCGCTGGCATGACGCCCAGCCAGAAGGCCGAGCAGCAGGAGCGGGTCGCGCTCATCCTCGCGGTGCCCAGGCTGCGTGCCGCCATGCTCAACCAGTTCTCCCGGCTCATGCAGTTCCTGGCCGACGCGATGGCGGAGCGCGCCGGGTTGCCGCCTGACGACTTCAAGGTCCGTACGATCGCCGGGGCCGTCGTCGGGGCGACGATGGCCGTGCTCGCCGAGATGAACGACGACCCCGGCGCCGACGTCGCGGAACTCACCGACAGGGCGCTCGTGCAGCTCGAGTCCGGCCTCACCCTGTAATCCCGGGTGAGCAGGCGGCGGCGCGTTCCAGGAGGACGGCGCGCTCGGCGGCGTTGCGGGTGAGCGACGCGGCACGGGTGAACTCGGCGCGCGCCTGCGCGTGGCGCCCGAGCTTCGCCAGGAAGTCGGCGCGGACGGTGGGCAGCAGGTGATAGTTGCGCAGCTCGGGCCGCGACGTCAGGGCGTCGGCCAGTTCCAGCCCGCGGGCCGGGCCGAATGCCATCCCGACCGCGACCGCGCGATTGAGCTCGACCACCGGCGTGGGCAAAATCTCGCCGAGCAGCCCGTACAACGCCGCGATCTGCGCCCAGTCGGTCTCGTCACCGCTGCGGGCGCGGGCATGGCAGGCGGCGATCGCCGCCTGCAGCACGTACGGTCCGGCCGGCCTGCCGATGGCCTGGGCGCGCAGCAGCGCGGCGAAGCCACGGCGGATCAGCAGCTGGTCCCAGGTTCCGCGGTTCTGCTCTAGCAGCGGGACCGGCTCTCCGGCCGGGCCGAGCCGGGCCCGCATCCGCGACGACTGGATCTCCATCAGCGCCACCAAGCCGTGCACCTCGGGCTCGTCCGGGCTGAGCTCGGCCAGCATGCGGCCGAGCCGGAGCGCCTCGTAGCAGAGTTCCGGGCGGATCCAGTTGTCGCCGGCGGTCGCCGTGTACCCCTCGTTGAAGATCAGGTAGACGACTTCGAGCACGGACGCGAGCCTGGCCGGGCGATCGCTCGCT
The DNA here is from genome assembly GCA_030041195.1 of Streptosporangiaceae bacterium. Next base: position 1,182 of record JASHOI010000385.1, read on the forward strand.
GGCGGGACCTCGAACGGGACCCGCTTGTCGGCGAGGGTCCGCTTGGCGCGAACGATCCGCTGCGCGATCGCCGGCTCGGCGGCCAGGAACGCCCGCGCGATCTCGCCGGTGCTCAGCCCGCCGAGGAGGCGGAGCGTGAGCGCCACCCGGGCCTCGGCGGACAGCACCGGATGGCAGGCCACGAACATCAGCCGCAGCACGTCGTCGGCCACGAAGTCCTCATCGGTCACCGCGTCGAGATCCGGTGAGCCGCCGAAGATGGCGCCCTGCTGCCGGGACCGGAGCTCGTGGCCCAGCAGGTCGACGTTGCGCTGCAGCCGCTCGTCGCGGCGCAGCCGGTCGATGGCCTGATGCTTGGCGGTGGCCATGAGCCAGGCTCCCGGGCTGGGCGGGATACCCGCCTGCGGCCACTGCCGCAACGCCGCGACCAGGGCTTCCTGCGCGAGGTCCTCGGCCAGGCCGACGTCGCGCACGATGCGGGCCAGGCCCGCGATGATCCTGGCCGACTCCAGCCGCCAGACCGCCTCGACCGCCCGGTGCGCTTCCGGCACGCTCACCCAGCCGATCAGATCACCCGCGTGCGCGGCCGCGCAATCCTGGCGTCACTCCGGCCCGTAGACCTGCTGGATCGCTCCCTCACCGGTCCTGGCCACCTGCCAGAACCGCCGGGCCAGCTCGATCGCCTCTTCCTTGGTCCGCGCGTCGACCAGCGCGAAGCTGATGATCGCCTCCTTGGCCTCGGTGAACGGGCCGTCCGTGACCGTGACCTGCCCGTCGACGGCGGAGACCCGCGTGCCCACGGGGTCCAGGCCCCCGGTCGCGAGCAGGACCCCGGCCTTGGTCAGGTCCTCAACCAGCTGGCCCATCTGCGTCATCATCTTCTCGTCCGGCTGCTGTCCCGCCGTCACCGTCATCAGGAATCGCACGTTCCTGCCTCCCTCCATCACCTGGGCCGGCCCGCTGCCCGGGCCTCCCTCTGCTGATGCTTCGAACGGCCGCGCCCCATATCGACACCAGCCACCGGGGATTGCCAGCGGCGTATGAGAACTTGGCGTCGCGGTTGCTTTTTTAGGACTGATGACCTCGATTGTCATGGGGATTAGAAGGCTCGCTGAAGTTCAGCCGGCGGCCGGTGTCGCGGCGGGGGCGGCCGGGTACAAGCGCGGTGCTTCAGCACACATGCAGCGCGCAGCGTCACGGCTGCCCTGCAGCAATTTCCGTCTACGCACGATTACTGCCCAAAAGGGGGATTCATGACCATGACCGCAGAGCGCAGCCAGATGGCCGACATGGCCGACATGGCCGAGGACGAGCTCCTCGCTTCGCTCATGGACCGCCGCGAGCGCGGCGGACACGGCATCGAGCACCCACTCATGCTCGCGATGCTCGCCCGCCGCCGCGAGGAGGACGACGGTCCGTCCATGGACATGCCGCTCATGCTCGCCGCCATGATGCGCCGCCGCCGCGAGCGTGGCGGGCGCGACATGGAGCAGCCACTCATGCTGGCCATGCTCGCCATGCTCGCCCACCGCCACGAGGAGAGCGACAGCGTCATGGACCATCCGCTCATGCTCGCCGCCATGATGCGCCGCCGCCGCGAGCGTGGCGGACACGGGATGGAGCAGCCACTGCTGCTCGCCATGCTCGCCCGGTAACAGCGGGCGCAGCGAGCAAGGGAGGCGCCCGCCCCGGGTCCGGCCGATGGGCGGCCGGGGCGGGCGATCGGGATATCGCAAAGGAATGGACATGGCAGCTGACTCATCATCCAGGGAAACGAGCAGGGACCAGATGGAGTCCGTGATCGACGATTTGATCCGCGACATCTTCCAGGACTCCGGGACGTCCCCCGGATCGTCCGGGCGTGACATGGCCGCGACCGCGGCCCTGTTCGAGCAGGCATTCGGGTCCGGGCGCGGAAGGTCGCGCGCCGGGATGCTCGAGAAGATGCTTCTCGCTGAGGCATTCGCGGCCGAACTGGCCGACGCGCTGGCGCCGGCGCTCGCGGACCGGCTCGCGCCCCGGCTGATGAATGCCCTGGATCAGCACGTGGCCGACGAGGCGCAGGCCAAGAAGCCAGCGTCGGCGGCCCGGCCGAGCGGGCAGGGTAAGAAGAGCTCTTAGCCCGGGCGATTCGGCGGCGGCGAGAATGAACCCGCCGCCGGGCGCGTTGGCACCGTCATGCAGACCTGGGACGCCATCACCTCACGCCGTAACGTCCGGTCGTTCGCCGGCCGCCCGATCCCGGCGGCCGACCTTGACCAGATCCTCGAGGCGGGCCGGCGGGCACCGTCCTCGCAGAACTGGCAGCCGTGGGACTTCGTCCTGGTCACCGACCGCGAGCAGCTCGTTGAGCTGGCGACGGTGTGGCGGGGAGCCGGCCATGTGGCGGACTCGGCCGCAACGATCGTGGTCGTCGGCCCCGCCGTCGAGAACCCCTTCCGCCGGGCCACGTTCGACCTCGGCCAGGCGACGATGCAGATGATGATCGCCGCCGCGGACCTGGGGATCGGCAGCAGCCACGCGGGCGTCGGGGACCTGCCGAGGCTCCGCGAGCTGCTCGGCATTCCGGACGACCGCGACTGGGCGCTGATGATCTCGCTCGGCTACCCGGCCGACCGGCCGCTGGCCCCGATCAGGCGTCCGGACCGGCGGCCGTTCGACGAAGTCGTGCACCGCGGCCACTGGTAGCCGCTACGCCGCGAGCGGCGCGAGGATCTCCCGGGCAGCCTTGAGGATCGAGAAGTGCCCGTGACCGGGATGCAGGTGCAGCCGCGCTCCCGGTATCGCCTCGGCGTACCGCCGGGCGTGCTGGGGCGGGACCGTGGTATCCGCATCCCCGTGGTGGATGGAGGTCGGCACCGTGATCGCGGCGAGCTCGAAACCCCAGGGCCGGGTCAGCACGCGCAGATCCTGGGCAACCCCCTCGGTGCCGCGGCGGAACGCTTCGGCGTAGCCGGCCAGGAAGGCGTCACGGGTGCCTGGCTCGCCCATGGCCCGGCGGTCGGCGTCGGGCAGCTCGCTGGTGGCGACGCGCAGGAACAGCCGCGGACTGATGCGCTCCAGTGCGGCCAGGCGGCCGAGGAACCAGCCGCCAAAGGCGGGAGCACGCCGGGCCACCTCAAGCGACATCCGCTCCCCGGGCGCCATCCCGCGCGTGGTCCACTCCGGCGCGCCGAGTGGCGAGATCAGCGTGAGGCTGCGGACCCGGCCGGGAAGCGCCGCCGCGCACGCCGCCGCGAACGGCCCGCCGCCCGAGATGCCCACCAGCGCCGCCGAGCCGACCTGCAGCCCGTCGAGAACCACCGCGGCGTCCTGCGCCCAGTCGGCGACGTGGCGCAGCACGCGCGGATCGGTGCCGCCGGTCCCGGGCCGGTCCGGGACCAGGACGCGCAATCCCAGTTCCTGTGCCGCCTGCGTGAACAGGTGCGCCGACAGCCGCGAATCGGCCAGCCCGTGGCACACCAGAACCGGCACCGCGTCCGGCTCGCCTGCGGCCTCAACCGCGATCACGCTGCCGTCGGCCCAGCACACCTGCATTCCCCCATGGTCCCGCGTTCCGGCAACCCGGCGTCCCGCAGGTCCGGCGCCGGGCCGTCAGCGGCCGTCGTCGAGGAACCCGTGGGCGAGCGGAAGGAAGAGGTCGTCGACGATCTCGATCAGGGTGGAGTCCGGCAGCGGTGCCTGGCTCATGATCAGATCGTGGACGACCAGATCCCGGGGCAGTGAGGCGATCCTGCTGCGCAGGACGGCAGGGCTGATCTCGCCGCGCTCGACCGCGCGCTCGAGGATGCGCTGCATCGCGGTCGGCGGCCCGGCCAGCAGCCGTTGCCGCATCGCGGCGAGCGGCTGCCGCGTCGCGCGGAAGTGGTCGGCTATCAGGTAGCTGAGGATCCCGGAGATCTCGTTGGTGCGCGCGGTGACGTGGCGGAGCAGCGCGAGGACGTCGCCGCGGAGCGTGCCGGTGTCGGGGGTCTCGATCGGGTCGAGTGACGCGTGGTGGCTCACGGCGGCCAGCACCGTCCCGCCGTCGTCGACGTCCGCCTGTTCGCGTCGCGGTCGTTCGCCGCCTCGGGTGCGCTGCTGTTCCTGTCCGGCCTGTTCCTGTACGGGGCGTTGCTGCTGTTGCCGTTGTACTACGAGCAGGTGCGCGGGCAGACCCCGCTGGCCGCTGGGCTGCTGCTGGCCCCGCAGGGCCTGGGCCTGCTGCTGACCCGCAGCCAGGCGGGCAAGCTCACCGACCGCATCGGCCCCCGGCCGGTTGTGCTGGCCGGCCTCGCGCTCGCGGTCGCTGGCACCATCGCCTACGCCATGGCCGGGGCGCACACCGGCGAGATCGTCCTCGCCCTGTGCCTGGTCATCCGCGGCGCAGGCGTCAGCCTGGTCACCGTCCCGATCATGGCAACCGCCTACATCGGCCTTCGGCCAGCCCAGGTGCCGCACGCCAGCAGCGCCACCCGGATCCTGCAGCAAGTCGGCGGCTCCTTCGGCGCCGCCGTGTTCGCCCTGATCCTGCAGACCCAGCTCGCCGCGCACGCCGGTCACGGCGTCACCGGCCAGGCCGCGGCGTTCGACAGCGCGTTCTGGTGGTCGGCGGGCGTCACCGCGGTCGCCGTCGCCGCGGCCCTGCTGCTGCCCGCCGCGAAACCGCGTTCCGCCCCGCCACCGGGCAACGACCGTACCGAGAACACCACCCAGCCCTCACCCGTGCGCTGAGTCGCCCGCCGACGTTGCAGCAGCGGCCATCGCGCACGGCGAGCCGCCACCGGCCCGAGGCGCTGCGGACCGTGCGCATCAGTGGACCGACAGGCCGCCGTCGACGAAGATCGACTGGCCGGTGACGTACCCGGACGCGCGGCTGGCCAGGAACAGCGCCGGGCCGGCGAAGTCTTCCGCCACGCTGTTGCGCCCGACCATCGTGCGGGCGGCCAGTTCCGCGACCCGGACGGGGTCGGCGGAGATCCGGGCGTTCAGCGGGGTCATGACGAAACCGGGCACCAGCGTGTTACTGGTCACCCCGTGCGGCGACCACGCCTCAGCCTGGGAGCGGGACAGCGACTCCAGGCCGCCCTTTGACACGCCATACGCCCCGCTCTGCACGAAGGCGCGGTGCGCCTGCTGCGAGCTGACGTGGATCAGCCGCCCGAAGCCCCGCTCGGCCATGCCGGGCCCGAACCGCCGGCCGAGCAGGTACGGCGCCTCCAGGTTGACCGCCATCGTGGCGTCCCAGATCTGCTCGTCGACCTCGGCCATCGGCGGCCGCAGGTTCACTCCGGCGCAGTTGACCAGGATGTCCGGCTCACCGAAAACCTCGGCTGACTGGTCGGCCGCGGCGAGCGCGCCGCTTCGTGAGCCCAGGTCACCGCTCACGTACGCCGCGCGGCAGCCGTCCGCGGTCAGCTCGTCAACGGCCGCCGCCAGCCGGTCCTTGCCGCGCGCGACCACGACGACGCTCCCGCCCGCGCGCGCCAGCGCCCCGGCGATGGCCCGCCCGATCCCGGAACTCCCGCCGGTCACGACGGCGACGAGGCCGTCCAGCGAGAACAGTTCCTCAACGTAAGACGCCATGACGAGGCCCTCTCGTTCGCCCGCAGCGACCTTTGTACCAGAACCGCTGCCCGGCGCATGGGGGCCAGAACGGTTAGCTGGCGTCGCCGGTTTCGCGCGGCGGTGAGCCGGCCAGCGGCGTGGTGTCCAGGTAGCGGATCTCGTAGACGCGCTCGGTGAACTTCCAGCCGTCGGCGGTCCGCCGGTAGCGGTCGTGGTAGATGGCGTAGTTCACCTCGGTGTCGCCGTCCAGCCGGATCACGTCGGTGAACTCTCCGCGCAGCGCCTCGATCTCGACGCGGTCGGCGATGGCCTGAAGGTCGGTCAGCGGACCAGCCAGCGCGCGCTCACTGCCAGCGCGGCGACCGCGACGACCGCAAAGATCATGACCCACGCTCCGCCCGGGACCGGCGTGAGCCGCGCAAGCTGATCGGCGTCGCTGCGCCGTCCGCCGCCGCGGCGGCGCTCGGCGGCCAGCTCGACCACCGGCCGGATGCCGCCCAGCAGCAGGAACCACGTCATCACATAGCCGAACCCGGCCTGTACGGCAGCGGAGGCGTACAGGCAGACGGCCGCGACGGCCACCAGCACGGCCAGCACGGCCAGCATGCCGTAGGCGTTGCGGATCGCGACCGCGAGCCCGGCCAGCAGCACGAGGCTGAGCAGCAGCATCGCGGTCAGGTGCCCGATGGCCAGCAACGCGGCCGCGCCCAGGCCGAGCAGCGGCGGAGCGACGTAGCCGGCCACGGCGGTCAGCGCGACACCGATGCCGTCCGCCCGCCCCCTCGACCAGGTTTCGCCCGCGGTGCTGCGGTAGATCCGGACCCCGCGCAGGTGCCGCCCGGTGGCCAGCGCCATCAGCGCGTGGCCGCCCTCGTGCACGATCGTCACCACGGTCCGCGCCACCGGCCAGACCCGGGAGGAAACCACGACGAGCAGCGCGAGCACGCCGCTGCCCAGGACCAGCCAGCGTGGCGGCAGCGGCTGCACGGCAAACGCGTGGCGCCACGCGGCGTCGGCGTGCCGCCAGAGCCCGTCGAGGACCGAGGACAGGCGAAACGAAGAGCCGACGGCATAGTGCATGGTGCAGCCAGGCTAGGCGAGGGATCCCGTTCATGCCCGCCTGCAGAGCACGCCTGCGGCAGGTCTGCAGGCGACGTTCAGGTTGGGGTTGTGTTCTGGAACTGCGGGGAGGGGCCGGCAGCAAGGTTCAGGCCCGCAGGAAGAAGGCAAACAGATGTTCTGGTACAGCGGCCTGGGCTGGGCGTGGGGACTCGGCTCGATATTGTTCTGGGTGCTGATCGCGGTGGCCATCGTCGCCCTCGTCCGGGTGTTCACGCGCGGCCGGATGGGCCCGCCCTACGCCGGTTACGCGGGAGGACCGGGGCCGTACGGCCCGCCCGGGCCGGGGCATGCGCCATCGCCCGAGCAGATCCTGGCGGAACGGTTCGCCCGGGGCGAGATCGACCAGGACGAGTTCCACGAGCGGATGGCCGCGCTCCGCGCCCAGGCCCCGGATGGCGGTCCCGCGGCCGGGCCCGCCAACTGACCCGGCCGAGGCCGCCGCGCAGGCGGGACCGGGCGCCGTGATCGCCGCTCATTTCACCCGGGCGGCGATCAGGCGCGGCGGCCATCAAGAGAACGTGCCATGCCTATCTCGGTAACCTGCGCATTGGACGGCAAGGGCTGCTGTTCCGCGGTCGGCCGGAACCCGCAGCGCTCGTAGAGCAAGCGGGCATGGTCATTGTTCTCGGCCACCCACAGGTGCACCCGCGGCACACCCTTGGCCCGGGCCCAGCCGACAACGGCTTCAACCAGCGCCTCGCCGATCCCGCGCCCGCGCGCCCGCGGGCTGACCCACATCGCCACCAGCTCGATCGTGCCCGGCCCGGCCTCGAACCCGCCGGCGATCCCGACCGGCGCGGTCCCGAGTTCCGGCGTGTAGGCGAGGAAGTTGCATCCGCGGGCGATTCTGCGCTGCCAGTCGGGTTCGGCGAACGCGGCCTCGCGCTCATAGGTTGACGCGAAGGCTTGCGGAGCGTCCCGCAACGATGCCAGCCGGATGTCGCGCATGGCCTGCCAGCCGTCCGCGTCTATCTCCCGTATCTCGACCATGCGACATGCTCTCCCGGCGGCTACGGCTGGTCCAAGCCCTTTTCGCAGCGGTCCGGGCGGCTGTTCATCACCGAATCCGGGGCCTCACGGCAGCCGGTCGCTGACCGGCAATCCCCAACGGCAGGACAGCCGTTTCACGGGCATGCAGCGGCATGTCTTCCAGACTGCGGCCGGCCGGTTCGGGCAGAACCAAGGTGAGCGCGAGGCCCAGCACGGCTACCCCGGCAGTAAGCAACAGGGTGCCCCGCAGCCCGAGCCAGTCGTTCAGCAGCGGGAACAGGAAGACGCCGATGAAGGCGCCAAGCTTGCCGATGCCGGCCGAAATGCCGTGCCCGGTGGTGCGCATACTGACCGGGTACAGCTCGCTGGGCATTACGAACGTGGTCATGTTGGGGCCGAACTCGGTGAAAAAGTAGCTCACCCCGTACACCAGCAAGAACGGGACCACCATGGTGGTCATGCCCGGTATCGCCGCGATGATCAGGAAACACAGACCCATCATCGCGAACCCAAGCAGCTGGAGCCGGCGGTGCCCGATCTTGTCCAGCCGGGCGATCGCGAGCACGTAGCCCGGCACCGCAGCGACCACGAAGATGGCTAGCTGGAGGGCGATCTTGGTCATGGTGGAGGCGTGCGGCGAGATCAGCGACAGGATCTGCGGGGTGGAGATCGTGTTGCCGTAGTAGGCGTAGTCGAGCAGGAACCAGGTCCCGGCCGTGCCCGCCAGCATGATCAGCCAGCGGCGGTCGGTGAGGAACGCCCGCAGCCCCATCTGCTGCCGCTCTGCCTGACCTCGCACCTGAATCTGGTAGCGCGGCGACTCGGGCATCCGGGTGCGCAGGTAGACCACTGCGGCGGCCGGCAGGGCGCCAAGACCGAGCAGGATGCGCCACACCATATCGTCGCCGAGCCCGCCGCCGAGTAGAGCCAGGGCGACGAGCGGGCCGACGATCAGCCCGAGCGCCTGGGTGCCAAACACCATCCCGACCAGCCTGCCGCGGTCCTTGCGGTTGGCGTACTCGCTCACCATCACCGCGCTGACCGGGTAGTCACCGCCGACGCCGAACCCCAGCACGAAGCGAAACCCAATCAGCACCCAGAACGACGGCGCCAGCGCCGACCCCAGGGCCCCGGCGATCGTGATCACTGCGACCAGCCAGTACACGTGCTTGCGGCCGATCACGTCGGCGAACCGCCCGAACACGAACGCGCCGACGAACGCGGCAAACAGCATGGTGGAGTTGAGCAGGGCGAGGTGGCCTGGGCTCAGGCTCCAGTCCTTAGTGATCAGCGCCGAGGCCACCCCGATGACGAACAGGTCATAGGCATCGGTGAAGAATCCCGTCCCCGACGCAAGCACCGCCCGCAGGTGGACCCGGCCCAGCGATGCCTCATCCAGTTCCGCGATCAGGTCCCGGGCACGGATATCGGTCACCGCATCTCCCAGTGCTCAGGCCCTGTCTCGCGGCGGGCCGCATGCTGCCTGCTGCGCCGGAAGCTATCGGGCTAACGCAACGCGCCGCCGACTTGCAAATGAATAGAAAGTGAATGCACGATGATCGAAACCTAAATTCGGCGGAGCGGCACCGAGCTTGCGGGTCGCCGAGGACGGCGCGGACTGCGCGCCAGACCGCCGGCGGCTTGCCGCGCTGTCACCTTGCGTTTACCGGCGCCGGTAAGGGTGAGGTGGTCGGTTCGGGCCAAGCGGAGTCGCCCAGACCGCACTAGGGAGCACACGAGTGTTAGCAGATATCCGGGAGTGTGAGCAGTGCGGCGCCTCGTTCGCGCCGCGGCGCGAGCACGCCCGGTTCTGCTCGGTCTCCTGCCGGGCCGCCTGGAACCGCGAGCACATCGGGGATCTGGCCGCCGGGGCGAACGCATTGGCGTGGTCGGTCACCGCGATGGGCGAGAGCACCGGACAACTGTCAGAGGTTAGCGCAGCCGATAAATCGCGTGGACTCACGGTGATCAGCGAGGCGGTCTGGTGGGTCACCATCGTTGACGCCACATTGGTGCGCTATCACCCAGCACCCTATGACAGGGTGATGGCACGCCAAGCTCTCGCACAGCGCCCGCTGGTCGCGGAAACCCTGGCGGGCCTGCGCTTCGTCCGCAACAAGATCGGCGGCGGAGCCGATCTTGGCGAGTTGGCCGAACCCGGCACGCCCAGTCCTCACGCGGGGGAAGGGAGGGTCACGGGCTGGGTCTGGAGGCCCGTGCCCGAGCCCGCGCTGGGGTCGCTGCCGCCACGCAGGCGGGAATGGGAGATAACGAGGTACCGGGGCTACCAGGCGCAGCTAGCGGGTCACACCATCGGCGAGACCCTGGGCCGGGCTGCGGCATTCCTCAGCCTGGCTGCCGCGAACGCACAGGCGATCACGGACACCAGGGCCCGGGCCCGGACGCTGAATCTGGACCCGATACTGGGACGCCCGTGATCTGGGCGTGCGCCTGGAACGTGAGGTCCGGCAGAAGAATGCGGGGCAGCGCACGCACACGCTGGTGGGAATCGGCGCGCTTGCCCCTCTCTCGCTGGCTTGCAGCCCTATATCGGACGAAAGAAACCGTGGGAGCCGTCATGCGGGCGGGCGGCGGCTGGTGAAGTACCGGATGAGGTACTCGCCGATCAGAACGGCAGCACCGACGCCGCCGATGAAGAGGATCAGCACCCCGACGGTGTACAGGTCAGGCTCGACCAACCCGAGTACGCCGATGACCAGCCCCAGCAAGATGACCAGGGCAATCGCTCCGACGTTTCTCCTGCTCATAAACCCGACGTACCCCTGGCAGAGCGTTGGTTCTGCTTCCATGTGTACCCGGAGTACGGCAGCGGTACACAAAGCGTAGCGGCTTTGCAGCCGCGATCCGGGCACGCAGCGGACGGGGGTCGCGCGTTGGGCGCAGTGGCGCACGTTCTGGCCGTGAACCCGGTGCCGGCCCGGTCGCAGATGGGGTCGTCGCTCGGGTTCCACATCATCCTCGCGTGTTTCGGCATCGCGTTCGCGGCCGTGATCATGATCGAGGAATGGATCGGCATCAGGCGCGGCGATGCCGCGGCGCTGCTGCTCGCGCGCCGGTGGTCGAAGGTCATGGCGGTGCTGGTTGCGGTCGGCGCGGTATCGGGGACCGTGCTGTCGTACGAGATGGGTCTGCTGTGGCCGGGCCTCATGGGCCGGTTCGGCGCGGCGATCGGCTTCCCGTTCTCAATGGAGGGAATCTTCTTCTTCCTGGAGGCGATCTTCGTCGGCGTGTACCTGTACGGGTGGCAGCGGCTGCCGGCCTGGGCGCACTGGTGGAGCGGCATGCCGATCGTGGTGTTCGGGATCCTGGGCGCACTGTCGGTGGTCGCGGCGAACTCCTGGATGAACTCGCCCGCCGGGTACACGCTCAGCCACGGCAAGATCACCAAAGTCGACCCGGTGTCGGTGTTCTTCAACGCCTCGACACCGTACGAGACCGCACACATGGTGCTCGCCGCGTACATGGTGACCGGATTCCTCATCGCCGGCGTCTACGCGGTCGGACTGCTCCGTGGCCGCCGGGATCGCTATCACCGGCTCGGCTTCGCCGTCCCGTTCACCGTGGCCGGGATCGCGGCCCCGCTGCAGGTGATGATGGGCGACATCATCGCCCGGTTCGTCGCGCACAACCAGCCGGTCAAGTTCGCCGCGATGGAATACGTCACCAAGACCACGCGGGAAGCTCCCGAATGGATCGGCGGGATCCTGATCAACGGCCGCGTCTACTTCGGCGCCGCCATCCCGGGGTTCGACTCGATCTTGGTCGGGTTCAACCCGCACACCGAGGTCATCGGGTGGGACAGCGTGCCCCCGGACCAGCGGCCGCCGCTGGTCACACTCATCCACCTGAGCTTCGACCTGATGGTGGGCATCGGCTTCTTCCTGCTCGCGCTCGCGGCGTGGCAGGCCTGGTGGTGGTGGTTCCACCGCCGGCTGCTGCTGACCGCGTGGTTCCTGGTGCCGTCTGCCCTCGGCGGCGTGGCTGCGGTGGCCGCGATGGAGGCGGGGTGGATCGTCACCGAGGTCGGCCGCCAGCCATGGATCGTCTACCGGGTGATGCTGGTCAGCCAGGCGGTCACCCCAGCCAGCGGGGTTACCGTCACGCTGGCGGTGATGCTCGTCCTGTACGCGATCTTGACGGTGGTCTCGATCGGCGTCCCGATGGTCATGTCACGCCGGTGGCGGAACGAAACGCCCGCCGAAGAGGAGGCCGAGCAGGTGCCGTACGGCCCCTCGCCGGCCGCGGCCGGGGCATCCTCGGGCCGGCCGGAGGCTCCATGAGCCCTTCGCCGGAGGCCATCGCGGTCGCCGTGATCCTGGTCGTGGTGATCGCAGCGTACGCGCTGTTCGGCGGGGCCGATTTCGGCGGCGGCATGTGGGACCTGGTGGCGGGCGGCGCCAGCCGCGGCGCGGTTCCGCGGGAGCTCATCGACGAGTCCATCACCCCGGTCTGGGAAGCCAACCACGTCTGGCTGGTCTTCATCCTGGTGCTGCTGTGGACGGCGTTCCCGCCCGCGTTCGCGGCCATCATGACCGCGCTCTTCGTGCCGCTCAGCCTGTCCGCGCTGGGCATCGTCCTGCGCGGCGTCGGGTTCGCGTTCCGGCACACCGCGCAGCGGCTGCAGATGCAGCGGCTCACCGGCGCGCTGTTCGCCGCCGCTTCACTGATTACACCGTTTTTCATGGGCACCGTCATCGGAGCCGTCGCCACCGGGCGGGTGCCCGTGCACCCCGTTGGCAACATCCTCGCCGCCTGGACGTCGCCCACCGCGATCCTCACCGGGTTCCTGTTCGTAGCGGCCTGCGCCTACGTCAGCGCGGTATACCTGGTCCTGGAGGCCCGCCAGCGCGGGCACCAAGAGCTGACGCGCTACTTCTCGCTGCGCGCCACCGCAGCCGGCGTGCTCACCGGCGCTCTCGCGGGCGCAACGTTCGCCGAACTGTCGAACAGCGCGCCACACGTCTACGCCCGCCTGACAGGCATCGCGCTGCCGCTCGTGGCGATCTCGATCGTCGCGGGGATCGCCGTGCTGGGCATGCTCTGGCTGCGCTGGTACCACGCAGCCATCCTGCGGCTGACGGCCGCGATCGCCGTTGCGACCGTGGTATTTGGCTGGGGACTGGCGCAGTACCCCTACCTGCTGCCCACCTCGCTCCCGCTGGCCGCGGGCAGCGCACCCACCGCGACCCTGGTGGCGGAATTCGTGGTCGTGGGCCTCGCACTGCTGCTCGTGGCGCCCGGGTTCGCCCTGCTCTACTTCCTGCAGCAACGGCGCCTGCTGACGGCAGCGGAGACCGATGCCCACCTGCGGCTGGCCGCCCGGCTCGAACAGGCCGTTCCCGGCCGGCCCGCGGCCGCCCCCGCGCCCGCCTGGGGCCGGAAAGCGACCGCGCTGGTGCTGGCCGTGCTGGCCATCAAGGCGATCCGGGACGCGTTCTCGTCCCCGCGCCGCAGATGACGGGTTTACCCTCGGGTTAGCTACGCGAGAGAAGAGGTCGCCATGTGCAGCGGAGATCGCCTATTAGCGGACTTCGTGGCCGGTACCCGCGCCCGGCCTGACCTGCCCGAAGAACTCGAAGAGCAGCTGACCACCACGGTGGACGGGCTGTGGGTGGTGTGGGCCCACAAGCTGGCCAGGCAAGTGGGCCATGTGTTCGTTCCGCTGACCGGCGGTTCCGGCTATCCGGCTGACGCAAGGGCGGAGTGCCGGCGTCGGGGCATCCGAGGCGGTCACCAAGCCCCCGACCCGCGGTGCACGTGCGGCTTCCACGCCCTCTCGAGCCAGAGGTTGCCCGGGCTGCCCATCGGCCACGGCTTCACGCCGCTGACCGTTGCACTCTCCGGACGGGTGCTGGCGTTCGATTGGGCCGGCGAAGGAATCCTCTGGCGGGCGGAGCGGCAGACCGTGGTTCGCATCGACCGGCCGGCCCGGTTCGATCGGGCAGAAGGAGCCCTGAGCAGGCGCCGCGATCCTGGTGATCCCGACGGTCGCCCCGCTGTCGTCCCCGCGGCCACACCTCACGATTCGGGGCCGGTGCGGCTGAACCTGCCCGTCTCATCTCCTGTGCTGCCGCTGTGCCACGACGACGCGGGCTGGTGCCTAGCCAGCACGTTCCGGCACTCGACGGCATCTCTGGTTCTGGCCTAGCGCGAACGGTCCCAACCGGAGCCGGCCCGCCACTGCTCCGCAAGCTTGCGCGGCGCGCAGGCCAGCCAGCCGTCGGTGATCGCCTCGCGCAATGCGTTCTCGGTCGCAAGTCGCAGCTGGATGAGCACGGCGGAGTACCCGTCGAAGTGCGGGATCGTGAAGAACGCCTCCGGATGCGCGGCAAGGACGGCTTCCTTCTCGCCGAGGTCCTCGACGCGCACGGCCAGGATCGGCCCTTCGGGCGGCGCCTGGTCGCCGAACCGCCTGATGTCCGCCTTGCTGAACGGCCGGTCCCACGCGAACGCCTTGCCCGCCACGAACCAGGTGCGGTTGCCGTGCCGCTCACCTTCGGTCACCTCGGGCAGCCCTTCGGCCAGCCGGGTCACGTCCTCAAGAGTCACCACCCGCAGCACCGTATCGCCCACCTGGTGCCTGCGCCGTCGCGAGAAAGAGTGCCGTAGGGCCGGTGCAGCTCGGCGAGGAGGTCGAAGAAGTGGCCCGGCCATCCCGCGCGCCCGCGAGCTCTTGAGCAACGCCTAGGGATGCGCGCTTCTGTGCATCACGACCTGGCGGGTAGCGGAGAAAGAGCTGTTCTCGTAGTAGCCGACAAGCTCGGGAGAGCAGAACAGCGTGATCACCGGAATCGCCCGGAGCTCGTCGGCCAGGCGGCGAATCAGTGCCTGCCCGATGCCGCTGCCGCGGCAGCCGGGCGCGACGATGACGTCTTCGATGTAGGCGCGCAGAACTCCGTCGGTGACGGCGCGGGCGAAGCCGATGAGTTGCTCGCCCTGCCACGCCCCCACCGCCGGACAGGTGCGCAGCACGGCACCGACTTGGTCCGCTGTGCGTTCAGGCCACCATGCTGCCTCCCGGTAGAGGGCGAGCACATCGCCGCCTGGGATTGAGCGCTCGGCGTGGGAAAGGACAGCGACCGCGATGGCATCGTCCACGGGACAGATTCTGGCAGGCGGATGGGTGAGCCGACCCTGTGGTCACAGCCGTGTTCACAGCAGGGTGCCAGGGTCGGCTTGTGCTGGCCCGCCGGTAGCAACCCGCCCGGCACGCGGCCAGCAGCAGTGATGCCGGGTGGGGTATCGGAACGGAGGAAACGCGATGTCAGCAGAGCTGAGTATCTTCCCGCTGCACAGTACGGCACGCCGCAATCCGGCTGCCGAGGCACGGCACTTGCACCCTGCGGCGCTGCCACACTGGCGTGCCCTCCTCGGGTACCGGTGGCAGGAGCACCAAGTGAAGGTCACCGCTCTCAGCCGTGATTGCCGCGATGCCCGCCGCGTCGCCGCCGATGCCGACGGGCCGGACGCGCGCGAGGCGGCCCTTCGGCAGGCGAGCACCATGTGGCATCAGGCGGTCGCGGAGTGGCGCATGCTCGCCGAGATCGACGCCGCGCTGTCGCGGCTGGCGACTGGGCGATTCGGCTGGTGCGAGAACTGCGGCGATGCCATCGCCGCCTCAAGGCTGGCTGACATCCCGCAGGCCCGTTACTGCCCCGCCTGCGACCGGTGACAGCTCACGCCGACACCACGATCATTACGGTGTGCCCAATCCTGATCTTGTCGCCTTTCTTCAGCCGCTGGTTTGCGTGGATGCGCAGTCCGTTGAGCGAGGTGCCGTTTGTTGAGCCGAGGTCCTGGACGTACCAGATACCGTGGACGAGCCGGAAGCGGGCGTGGCGGCCGGAGGCAAAATCGTCGTTGATGACGAGCTCGCCCTGACGGCCCACGGTGAAGTCGGCGTCGAAGCTCTCGCGCTGGTCCCCGGTCTGTATGACCAGGGATCGGGTATGAACTGCCTCGGACAGGGTCTTGCCGGTTTGCGCGGCGACGACGGATACGGCCGCCCTCCAGGCCTGCTGCTCCTGCTCGGTGGCGTCTTCCCAGGCCGGGAGGGGTTCGGTGCAGGCGTCGCGGTGAGCTTCGTACGCGGTTTGTGCGAGGCGTTCGAGGGGGCTGGCCACGAATCGATAATGCCAGCCAGGCCCCGGACGTCATAGATCAGCGCGGACGCTCCGCAAGCCCGTCAGCATTTCGGCAGCCGTGGCGAAGCGATCCGCATTAGCCGCGGCGCATGCCTTGATCAGAAACTCCGCGAGTTCGGGGTTGAGATCGGAGCGGACCGTTCTCGGGTCGATCACCGGCTGGTTGAGCATCGGCATTTCATGCGGATACGGGTGGCGGCCGTCGCAGAGAAGCTGGTAAAGCAGCACGCCGACGGCGAACAGGTCGGTAGAGACGTCCCACCGGGTGAGGTCGGCGTCGGGCGGCCGATATGGCGGGGTGCCTGACTGCGTTCGGACGGGGTCTCCAACCCTGGAGGCTATGTTGAAGTCGACCAGCTTCGCTCCGGTGCGCGTGAGAATCACATTAAGCGGTTTGATGTCGCGGTGAACGAGTCCCTTGTCTTGCAGTTCCATCCATTCGTGCGACTCGGCTTCAGGCAGATCACCCTCACGACGTTTAGCATCCAGTTGCTTGAGGCGCGCTGAATCAGGATGAAAAGCAACGAGCGCGTCCAGCAGATCGAGTGCAACATCAACTGCCTCCCGATCGCGAAGGCGCCTCTTTCCGACGACAAACTCATTCAGCGACTCCCCGTCAACGAACTCGGTGATGAGATACCAGCCGCCAGCGGCCGTCTCACCTGCCCAGAAGACCTTCACCACGTTGGGATGATGAATCTTCCGCAGGGCGCCGATCTCACGACGCGCAGCCTCGTACCCGGCCGCGCTGTCGAAGAGTTTGAGCGCCCGCTCCTCATCCTCGACGTCATCGCGGACGCGATAGACCTTCGAAAAGCCGCCCTGCCCAAGCAGGTCCAGAATCTCGAATCGGCCCTCGAGGATGTCGCCGATGGCGTAGTCAGCGGCCTTGTCCGCATCCGAGGATCGCACCTGTCCCGGGTCAGTATCGTTGTGATCACGGGATGTGGGCTCGCTGATACGGCGGGTTCCTCCGGCTCCAACCAAGCCCGGCGGCACATGCTGGATTCCCCCTACCGCGTAGACCAGGCACGGATGCAGCACGTACGTATCCGCATCTGGCGGGAAGTGAAACTGCTCGACGTCGGCCATCGAGTAAAACCGGCGCTGCCCGACGTCATCGACGTACCCGAGCAGGCCGTTCTGCCACAGGACCGAGGCCAGGTCCGTCGCCTTGTCGAACTGCTGATCGGCCATTTCCTGCAGAGCCTCGAGATCGCCACGCGGGAACCGGTCGACGCCGATCATCCGGACGAAGGAGCGAACCTCCTCCTGCACCCCGCTGATGTAAGCCTGGGTGCTGGTGAACAGCTCGGAGTAGTTCTGCAGCGCGGCGTTCTGCGGCATCAGGTCCGACGAGATCTGATTGGCGCACTGCGCAAGCTGGGAATCGCCGAACCGCTTCGCACACCGCTGCACCACCTGCTGCAGGATTGCTGGCGGCAGGCCCTCGTGGCCGGCCTGCTTCTGCCGCAGGACCTCCTCGTTCAGCTCATTGCCGAGCGAGATGATGTCCCGCGGGATCAGCCTGGTGTGGCTGAGCAGGTAGTCCTCGATGGTTCCGTCGCCATCAGGTCCCGGCCACTGGCCGTTGACCCCGAGCCAGTCTCGGATCGTGGGGGCGCCGGTGGCCGGCCGCCGCATCAGCA
>JASHOI010000386.1 GCA_030041195.1 Streptosporangiaceae bacterium
TGGCCCGGGCCCGCGTCGCCGACGCGCGGGTCGCGGCCGCCCGGGTGGGCGCCGAGCCCGCTGGCGACCCGGATCCCTACCGGGTGCGCCCCGAGCCGGACGACAATGCTGACCCGGACGCCGTGGCGGCGGAAGGGGAGGTGGGCGGCGGCCCGGCCGATGACGGAGCGGTGACAGAGTGGGAAGGCGCGGAGAGCGCGGGCCCGCTCGGCCGTTACCCGGCAACCGGCGCACATCGCCCGGGCCGCGCCTGACCGGGCTCGCGGTAAAAGCGCGGTGATAGGAGTCGCGACGCCGGAGTACGCGTGTGCCGGCGTCGCGGCCCGGTCGCCGACCGGCTGGGATTGCCGAAGATCTAGGAGCCTGGGCGGCGGTATGGGCTCGTAGATGATTAACTCGGCGGTTTGATCTTGGTGGCGGGCCTGTTCTCAGGCTCTAGCGGCGATGTGGTGACCGGCGTCGCATCAGGAGCGGTCAGGTGCGGGCCGACGGCCGGTTTCCGGATCCGCGGCGGGGTTCGCCGAAGATCTAGGAGCCTCGCGTGCGGTATTTGCCGCGGATCCTCCTAGATCTTTTAGGTGGCGGGCTGGGGCGCGAAGGTGGCGGGCTGGGGCGCGGCGCGGCGCCGGGTTTGTCGCGGATGGGCGAATCGGCACCGGAGCCGGCCAGTCGCTGTGACGCCGCGCCGGCAAGCGTGATGACGCAAACCAACGGGTTATTGCGCTGCGAGCCCTATTTGCCCCAGATCCTCCTAGATCATTGGATCTTGAATGCGGCGGGCGGCGCACCAGACCGGCCATGCGCTGGCGGGGGGTGTGCGGGGGCGCAGCCCTCCCACAGGTCGGTCCTCTAGTCGATTACCCGGCGGCCGGCAACGGCAGCGCGAGATACTCACGGTCGTGACGACCGAGCATCTGGGCACCGAGGACGAATGGGCGCGGGCCGTCAAGGCGCTGGACGGCGCCACCGAGATCTGCCTGGCCTGCCATGTCCGGCCGGACGGGGATGCGCTCGGCTCGATGCTCGCGGTCGCGCAGGCCCTGCACGCGCGGTGCGGGCTCCCGCCCACCTCCCCTTCCCTCCACACTGCGCCGGCCAACCACACTGCGCCGGCCAACATCATCGCCTCGTTCGGCGACCGGCCGTTTGAGATCCCGCGCATTCTCCGCTTTCTTCCCGGTGCCGAGCTGCTCAGCCCGCCGGACGTGTTCCCGGAGCGGCCCCAGGTCATGGTGACGTTCGACGCGGCCAGCCCGGACCGGCTCGGCCTGCTCGAGGCGAGCGCCGCGGCGGCCGGCGAGCTGATCGTGCTCGACCATCACGCGTCCAACACCAGGTTCGGCACCGTGAACCTGATCGATGATGCGGCCGCTGCCACCGCGGTGCTGGCGTTTGAGCTGGTCGGCAGGCTCGGCGTGGAAATCTCCCGGGACATCGCGCTCGGCTTGTACGCCGGTCTTGTCACCGACACTGGCTCGTTCAAGTACTCGAACACGTCCGCGCAGGTGCATGAGCTGGCCGCGCAGCTGCTGCGGACCGGCATCGAGCCCGGGGCGGTGGCGCACGAGTTGTGGGACCGCAGCCCGTTCGGGTTCCTTGGCCTGCTTTCCGCCGCGCTCGGCCGGGCGCGGCTCGAGCCGGACGCCGCGGCCGGCCACGGCCTGGTGTGGACGACCGTCACCCGCGGCGACCGGGCGGAACACGGACTGCCGTACGAGGCGGCCGAATCAGTGATCGACGTGGTGCGCCGGACCGACGAGGCCGACGTGGCTGTCGTGCTCAAGGAGGACGACGACGGGTGCTGGCAGGTGTCGGCCAGGTCGAACGGCCTGACCGACGTCGGGCGCGCCTGCGTGGCGCTGGCCGGCGGGGGCCACCGGCTCGCGGCGGGTTTCAGCGCGAGCGGACCGGTCGCCGACATCATGACCGCGCTGCGCCGCCAGCTCGTGATTGCATCGCGGCCGGCTGGCGGGCGGTGACGGGAGCGGCGGGCGGCCAGAGCGGCCTGGTCATCGTCGACAAGCCGCAGGGCCTGACCTCGCACGACGTGGTGGGGCGGATCCGCCGTCTGGCCGGGACCCGCCGCGTCGGGCATGCCGGCACGCTGGACCCGATGGCCACCGGGGTGCTCGTGATCGGAGTGGAGAAGGCCACCAGGCTGCTCGGCCACCTCGCGCTGAGCGAGAAGGAGTACTCGGCCACGATCCGGCTCGGCCAGACGACCGACACCGACGATGCCGAGGGGCGGGTGACCGCCGAGACCTCGGCGGCCGGGGTCTCCCGAGCGTCGCTGGAAGCGGCAGCGGCCGCGCTGACCGGCGAGATCGAGCAGGTGCCCCCCGGGTACAGCGCGATCAAGGTGGCCGGGAAGCGTGCTTACCGGCTGGCCAGGGAGGGCGCCGCTCCCGAGCTCGCGGCGAGGACCGTGACCGTGACGGCCTTCGACGTCGGCGCCGTGCGCCGGGCCGGCGACCTGCTGGACGCGGACGTCACGATCACCTGCTCCAGCGGGACCTACATCCGGGCGCTGGCCCGCGACCTTGGCCGGGCGCTCGGCGTGGGCGGGCACCTCACCGCGCTGCGCCGGACCCGCGTGGGGCCTTACCGGATCGCCGACGCCGCCACCCTCGATCAGCTGTCGGCCAGATTCGCGGTGATCCCGCTCGCCGAGGCGGCCGGCGCCGCGTTCAGGGCGGTGCACCTCACCGGGGATCAGGCGCGCTCGGTCGCGCACGGTGGCAGGATCGCAATCGGTGAGCTGGACTGGCCCGTCGGGGCGCCGGGGCCGGTCGCCGCGTTCGCGCCGGATGGATCGCTGATCGCGCTGCTGACCGAGCAGTCCGGCCAGGCCAGGCCGCTCGCCGTCTTCGTCCCGTGACCGCCGCGCAGCGGGCGGTCGCGGCGCATGGCAGGCTTGGAGAGTCAGGCCGACGCGACCGGGGGAGGAACCGTACATGCACCGCTGGGAGGGCCTGGACCAAGTGCCCGACGGCTGGGGCCCCTCCGTGGTCACCATCGGGGTCTTCGACGGCGTGCACCGGGGCCATCAGCGCGTCGTGGGCCGGGCCGCCGAGATAGCGGCGGAGCTCGGGCTGCCGGTGGTGGTGGTGACGTTCGACCCGCACCCGGACGAGGTGGTGCGGCCCGGCTCCCATCCGCCGTTCCTGAGCAGCGCCAGGCGGCGCGCTGAGCTGCTCGCCGGTCTCGGCGTCGACGCGGTGTGCGTGCTGCCGTTCACCCGCGAGTTCTCGCAGCTCGGGCCCGACGAGTTCGTCCGCGCCGTGCTCGTCGACCGGCTGCACGCCGCGCGGGTGGTGGTGGGCGAGGACTTCCGGTTCGGCTACCGGGCCGCGGGCGACGTCGCGCTGCTCGCGGAGCTCGGCGAGAAGTATGAGTTCACGGCGATGGGAATACCCCTCGTCGCGGATGACGGCGTCCGGATCTCCTCGAGCGGGATCAGGGCCCAGCTCGCGGCCGGTGATGTGACCGGCGCCGAACGCGACCTGGGGCGCCCGCACCGGGTCGAGGGCGTCGTGGTGCGGGGCCGCCAGCGCGGCCGGGGGCTCGGCTTCCCGACCGCCAACCTGGAAACGCTCCCGCACACCGCGGTCCCCGCCGACGGCATCTACGCGGGCTGGCTGATCAGCCTCGACCCGTCAGGGCGGGAGGCCGAGCGCTGGCCCGCCGCGATCTCGGTCGGCACCAACCCCACCTTCGAGGAGCAGGAACGCAGCGTCGAGGCCTATGCGCTCGACCGTGACGACCTGGACCTGTACGGGGTGCACGTGGCCGTGGACTTCCTCGCCAGGCTCCGCGGCATGGAGCGGTTCGACTCGGTCGACGAGCTGGTCGCCCAGATGCACCTGGACGTCGACGCCGCCCGTCTGGTCTGCGCCGGCGGGTAGTGGCACCGGGTTTAGCGGCTCAGTGTCCGGCTGCTGGCGTGATGGGGCGGTCGGCATGGTACCGTTAATAGTCGGCCGGTGTATCCGGCCAGGTTAGCTGCGCCCTCATGCGGCTTTCCTCTGGGAACAGCCACGCTGTGCTGTGTGCTGGCGTGGCGTGCGCCCAGGCGCATCCAGCCCCGAGCGGTCTGGTACCGATACCCATCGGGGCACCCAGTGACGACCAAGTGACGAAGGAGCAACGTGCCGCTAGAGACCACGGTGAAGAAGGAGATCATCGCCGGGCACGCGACCAGTGAGGGTGACACCGGCTCGCCGGAGGTCCAAGTCGCGCTGCTGACTCGGCGGATCCAGGATCTGACCGAGCACCTGAAGGTGCACAAGCACGATCATCACAGCCGCCGCGGGTTGCTGCTGCTGGTCGGCCGCCGTCGGCGGCTGCTGCAGTACCTGTCCAGGAAGGACATCAACCGCTACCGCGACCTGATCGAAAAGCTCGGCCTGCGCAGGTAGGTTGAGGCAAACCTGCGGACAACTGAATACGACGAAAGAGAAAGAAACTACAACGACGTCCCGCGGCCCCGGCCCAGGAGCGCTCAGAGGCGCCCAGCGTGCCGGTCCTCGGTAGTGGTTCTCGGGCCAGGGAGATGGCTCCCGCCGAGCGGTATCCGCTCACCCGGGCCGAGAACTTCGATCGAAGACCGGCCGACAGCCGGCCTGGCCAGGCAGTCGGTGCGTGCTCACTGGTGGCGGGCAGACGCGGGACCTCACAAAGGAGGTCTCACCCGTGACTGGAATCCAGGAGGGTGTGCATACCGCCGAGGTCACCATCGACAACGGCGCACTCGGCGTACATAAGATCCGCTTCGAGACCGGCCGGCTGGCCCGCCTCGCCGCAGGATCGGCCGTCGTCTATCTCGACGACGAAACCATGGTGCTGTCCGCGACCACCGCGTCCAAGCACCCCAAGGAAGGCCTTGACTTCTTCCCGCTCACGGTGGACGTCGAGGAGCGCATGTACGCGGCGGGCCGGATACCCGGCTCGTTCTTCCGCAGGGAGGGCCGCCCGTCCGAGGACGCGATCCTCACCTGCCGCCTGATCGACCGGCCGCTGCGGCCGTCGTTCACCCACGGGCTGCGCAACGAGGTCCAGATCGTTGAGACGATCATGGCCCTGCACCCGGACACGCTCTACGACGTCGTCGCGATCAACGCGGCGTCGCTCTCCACCCAGCTGGCCGGCCTGCCGTTCTCCGGGCCGATCGGCGGCGTCCGGGTCGCGCTGATCAAGGACCAGTGGGTCGGCTTCCCGACGTACTCGCAGCTCGAGGACGCCACATTCGACATGGTGGTGGCCGGCCGGGTGCTCGACGACGGCGACGTGGCGATCATGATGGTGGAGGCCGAGTCGACCGCGAGCACGCTGCGCCTGCTCGCGAACTCCGGCAGCGGCGCCGTGGCGCCGACCGAGGACGCGGTGGCGGCCGGGCTCGAGGCCGCCAAGCCGTTCATCAAGGCCCTGTGCGAGGGGCAGCAGCAGGTGGCGGCCGTGGCCGCCAAGGAGGTCGCCGACTACCCGGTCTTCGCCGACTACCAGCAGGACGTCTATGACGCGCTGGCCAGCGAGATCTCCGACGACCTGGCCAAGGCGCTGACGATCGCGGGCAAGCAGGACCGGGAGAACGAGACCGACCGGGTCAAGGCCCTCGCGGCCGAGCGTCTGGGCGGGCAGTTCGAGGGCCGGGAGAAGGAGATCAGCGGCGCGTTCCGGTCGCTGACCAAGAAGCTGGTCCGGGAGCGGATCATCCGCGACGGCGTGCGCATCGACGGCCGCGGGCTGGCCGACATCCGGCGGCTGTCCGCCGAGGCCGGCGTGATCCCCCGGGTGCACGGCTCGGCGCTGTTCGAGCGGGGGGAGACCCAGATCGTCGGCGTCA
>JASHOI010000387.1 GCA_030041195.1 Streptosporangiaceae bacterium
GGTCCCGGCCGGGGCGCTGGCCGGCCCGCAGCGCCGCCGCGGCGGCCTCGCGCTCGGCCCTGGTCTGCGCGGCCTCGCCGCGGTAGATCCACACCTTGACGCCGATCCGGCCGAACGTGGTGCGCGCCTCATAGAAGCCGTAGTCGATGTCAGCGCGCAGCGTGTGCAGCGGCACCCGCCCCTCGCGGTAGAACTCCGAGCGGGACATTTCGGCGCCGCCCAGGCGGCCGGCGCACTGCACCCGGATGCCCTTGGCGCCGCCCTTCATCGCGGTCTGCATGGCCTTGCGCATGGCCCGGCGGAACGACACCCGGCTGGACAACTGCTCGGCCACGCCCTGCGCGACCAGCTGTGCGTCGATCTCCGGGTTCTTGACCTCGAGGATGTTCAGCTGGATCTGCTTGCCGGTCAGCTTTTCCAGGTCGCCGCGGATCCGGTCGGCCTCGGCGCCACGCCGGCCGATCACGATGCCGGGGCGGGCGGTGTGGATGTCGACCCGGACGCGGTCCCTGGTCCGCTGGATCTCCACCTTCGAGATGCCGGCCCGCTCCATGCCGCGCTGCAGCATGCGGCGGATCGCGACGTCTTCCGCGACGTAGTCCTTGTACAGCTTGTCCGCATACCACGTGCTCACGAAGTCGGTGGTGATGCCTAGGCGGAACCCGTGCGGGTTCACTTTCTGGCCCACTAGCGGGTCCTCTCCCTGCTCGAGCCGTCACGCTCGTCGGAGACGACGACCGTGATGTGGCTGCTGCGCTTTCTGATCCGGTAGCCGCGGCCCTGCGCGCGCGGCCGGAACCGCGGGGCGGTCGGCCCCTCGTCCACCCAGGCACGGCTCACGACGAGCGAGGACGTGTCGAGCCGCGCCTGCTCGGCGTTGGCGATCGCGCTCGCCAGGACCTTGCCGACCGGGTCGCTGGCCGCCTGCGCCGCAAAGGTGAGCGTCGCCTGTGCCTGGTCGGCAGGCATCCCGCGGATGAGGTCCACCACCCGGCGGGCCTTGCGCGGCGTGATGCGCACGAACCGCGCCTGTGCCCTCGCTTCCATCTGCTGTCTCTCGCTCTCTTGTGTTCTCTCGCTAGCGGCGGCTGCGCCGGTCGTCGCGCACGTGGCTGCGGAACGTGCGGGTGGGCGCGAACTCACCGAGCTTGTGCCCGACCATCGACTCCGTGATGAACACCGGCACGTGCTTGCGCCCGTCGTGCACGGCGATCGTGTGGCCCAGCATCGCCGGAACGATCATGGAGCGACGGGACCAGGTCTTGATTACGTTCTTGGTGCCCTTGTCGTTCTGCAGATCCACCTTCTTCATCAGGTGGTCGTCGACGAACGGGCCCTTCTTCAGGCTACGAGGCATAGTCGAGTGCTCCTACCGCTTCTTCTTGCCGCGTCGGCGGGTGATCAGCCGGTCGCTGGGCTTGTGGGCCTTGCGGGTGCGCCCCTCGGGCTTCCCCCACGGGCTGACCGGGTGCCGGCCGCCGGAGCTCTTGCCCTCGCCGCCGCCCAGCGGGTGGTCGACGGGGTTCATGGCCACGCCGCGTACCGACGGGCGGCGCCCCTTCCACCGGTTCCGGCCGGCCTTGCCGAGCTTGATGTTGCCCTGCTCGGAGTTGCCGACCTCGCCGACCGTGGCCCGGCAGGTCGCGTCGACGAGCCGGATCTCACCGGACGGCATCCGCAGGTGGGCCACCTTGCCCTCCTTGGCCAGCAACTGCACTCCGGAGCCGGCCGAGCGGGCGATCTTGGCACCGCCGCCGGGCCGCAACTCGATCGCGTGCACGACCGTGCCGGTCGGGATGTTGCGCAGCGGCAGGCAGTTGCCGGTCCTGATGTCGGCGCCAGGACCGTTCTCGACCGTGTCGCCCTGGCTCAGCCCGGCCGGGGCCAGGATGTAGCGCTTCTCCCCGTCCGCGTAGTGCAGCAGCGCGATCCGGGAGGTGCGGTTCGGGTCGTACTCGATGTGCGCGACCTTGGCCGGCACGCCGTCCTTGTCGCTCCGCCTGAAGTCGATCAGCCGGTACGAGCGCTTGTGCCCGCCGCCCTGGCGCCGCGCCGTGATCCGGCCGTGCACGTTCCTGCCGCCCCTCGCGTGCAGCGGGCGCACCAGCGACTTCTCCGGCTCGGTCCTGGTGACCTCGGAGAAGTCGGCGCCGCTCGCGCCCCGCCTGCCCGGGGTGGTCGGCTTGTACTTACGGATTGCCATGTGTATTCAAGCTCCTATGGATCGCCCGGCTAGCTGACCGGGCCGCCGAAGATATCGATCCGGTCTCCCTCGGCGAGGGTCACGATCGCGCGCTTGGTGTCCGGCCGCTTGCCCCAGCCAAAGCGGGTCCGGCGCCGCTTGCCCGGCCGGTTGACCGTGTTCACGCCGGTCACCTTGACCCGGAACACGGCCTCGACCGCCTGCCTGATCTCGGTCTTGTTGGACCCAGGCGCGACGATGAAGGTGTACTTCCCGTCGTCGGCCAGCCGGTAGCTCTTCTCCGAGATCACCGGCTTGACCAGGATGTCCCGCGGGTTGCCGCTCTTGCTCACGACTCGTCCTCGGCTTCCTCAGCTTCGTCGCCCTCGGCCGGCTCGTCGGCCTTCGCCGTCTCGTCGGCCTTCGCCGTCTCGTCGGTCTTCGCAGTCTTGGCGGCCTTCGCGGGCTTGGCGGCCTTCGCCGGCTTCGCCGCACCGGCGTCGGCCACCTGCACCACTCCCGGGAACCCCGACCTGGTCAGGAACTGGTCCAGCGCGGTGTCGGTGAACACCACGTGGTCGCTGACCAGCACGTCGTAGGTGTTGAGCTGGCCCGAGTCGAGCAGGTGGACGCCCGGCACGTTGCGCAGGCTCTTCCAGGTCAGCTCGTCATCGGCGGCGGCCACCACGAGCAGGTGCGCCTCGCTCGGCCCGATCCCGGTGACGGTCTCGAGCACCGACAGCGCATCCTTGGTGCGCGGCTCGAACCCGTCGGTGAACCCGCTCACCACGTGCACCCGGCCGTGAGCGGCCCGGTCGGACAGTGCCCCGCGCAGCGCGGCGGCCTTCATCTTCTTCGGCGTGCGCTGCTCGTAGTTCCGCGGCACCGGGCCATGCACCACACCGCCGCCGGTGAACTGCGGCGCGCGGGTCGAGCCCTGGCGGGCGCGGCCGGTGCCCTTCTGCCGGTACGGCTTCTTGCCGCCGCCCCGGACCGCGCCGCGGGTCTTGGTGGAGTGCGTGCCCTGCCGGGCCGCGGCCTGCTGCGCCACCACAACCTGGTGGATCAGGGGCACGTTCACCTTGGCGGCGAAGATCTCCGCCGGCAGGTCGACGGTCGCGCCGGTCGAGCCCGACGGAGAAACGACGGTTACGGTTGCGTTCATCGCCCCTCCTACCGGCTCGTCGCCGGGGTCTTGACGGCGCTGCGGACCAGGATCAGCCCGCCGGAAGGACCGGGGACCGCGCCCTTGATCAGCAGCAGCCCGCGGTCGGCGTCCACGCCGTGCAGGGTCAGGTTGAGGGCGGTGGTGCGCACGCCGCCCATCCGGCCCGCCATCCGCAGGCCCTTGAACACCCGGCCCGGGGTAGCGCAGCCGCCGATCGACCCGGGCGCGCGGTGCTTGCGCTGGGTGCCGTGCGAGGCGCCAAGGCCGCGGAAGCCGTGCCGCTTCATCACGCCGGCGAAGCCCTTGCCCTTGCTCCTGGCCGTGACGTCGACGAGCTCACCGGGCGCGAACGTCTCGGCGGTGACCTCCTGGCCGAGCGTGTAGTCCGAGGCGTCGTCGGTGCGCAGCTCGACCAGGTACCGGCGCGGGGTCACGCCGGCCTTCATGAAGTGGCCCGCCTCGGGCTTGTTCACCTTGCGCGGGTCGACCTCGCCGTAGCCCAGCTGCACGGCGGCGTAGCCGTCGGCGTCCGGCGTGCGCACCGCGGTGACGACACAGGGGCCCGCCGCGACGACCGTGACGGGCACGATCTTGCCGTCGTCGGCGAAGACCTGGGTCATGCCGAGCTTGGTGCCCAGGACTCCCTTGATCTGCTTGGTCATTTTCGGTGCGTCCCTACAGCTTGATCTCGATGTCGACACCGGCTGGCAGGTCGAGCCGCATCAGCGAGTCGACGGTCTTCGGTGTGGGGTCGATGATGTCGATCAGGCGCTTGTGCGTGCGCATCTCGAAGTGCTCCCGCGAGTCCTTGTACTTGTGCGGTGAGCGGATGACGCAGTACACGTTCTTCTCGGTAGGCAGCGGCACTGGCCCGGCCACCTTCGCGCCGGTGCGCGTCACCGTGTCGACGATCTTCCTCGCCGAGCTGTCGATGACCTCGTGGTCATAGGCCTTGAGCCGGATGCGGATCTTCTGTCCCGCCATTTCCTTCGCTTCCTTGTGCCGCTGTTGTCCGGGGGCTTTCGCAATGTAGCGGCCGGGCCGGTGTGCGGCCCGGCCGCCACGTGACGGCTAGCTACTTGTTGATCTTGGTGACCCGGCCGGCGCCGACGGTCCGGCCGCCCTCCCGGATGGCGAACCGCAGGCCCTCTTCCATCGCGATCGGCTGGATCAGCTCGACCTTCATCTCGGTGTTGTCACCGGGCAGCACCATCTCTGTCCCCTCGGGCAGATGCACGACGCCGGTCACGTCCGTGGTGCGGAAGTAGAACTGCGGCCGGTAGTTGTTGAAGAACGGGGTGTGCCGTCCGCCCTCGTCCTTGGACAGGATGTAGACCTGGCCCTCGAACTCGGTGTGCGGGGTGTTGGTGCCCGGCTTGATCACGACCTGGCCGCGCTCCACCTCCTCGCGCTTGATGCCGCGCAGCAGCAGGCCGGCGTTGTCCCCGGCCTGGCCCTCGTCGAGGATCTTGTGGAACATCTCGACGCCGGTGACCACGGTCTT
>JASHOI010000388.1 GCA_030041195.1 Streptosporangiaceae bacterium
CCGGGCTGGCGGCGGTGCAGACGAGCGCCCCTAGTTCCATGACAGCCACTGACCACCGCGCGGCGCGCCGCGGCGGCGCCGGCAGCAGCGACTCGGCCAGCGCGACCTCGGCGGCCGAGGTGCTGCGGGGCGGGAACTCCACGCCCTGCACCAGGCGGGCGAGCACCCGGCGCACGTTCGTGTCCAGCACGGCGTGACGCTGCCCGAACGCGAAGCTGGCCACGGCGGCGGCGGTGTAGGCGCCCACTCCCGGCAGTTCGCGCAGGGCCTGCACCGATGCGGGAACCTGGCCCGCGTGCTCGTCGGTCAGAATCCGTGCCGAGGCGTGCAGCCACAGCGCGCGGCGCGGGTAGCCCAGCCGGTTCCACTGCCGCACGGCGTCTCCGGGTGCGGCCGCGGCCAGAGACGGCGGTGTGGGCCAGCGGGCCAGCCACGCGGCGTGCGCGGGCAGCACCCGCGCGACCGGCGTCTGCTGCAGCATGACCTCGCTCACCAGCACCGACCACGGCGACGCGTCCGGCCGCCGCCAGGGAAGATTCCGCGCGTGCCCCGCGTACCAGCGCAGAACTGGCGCGGCATACCCGTTCGTCATGACGGACACGATCCTCGCACGCCGGGCCGGCGGGTCATCGCTGCTGCCGAATGCTTTCTCTTGCATACTCAACGTTACGAGTTTGAACACGCTCAGTAATCAGCTGGATTGGGGGAGCCAGATCGGGTGAGTTGGCTGGGGGGCAGGCGGGGTGACGGCGGGACAGGCAAGCGCGCCCGGAGCGAGAGCGGGCCGGATGACGATCCGGACGGGAGCGCGTGGAACGAGAGCGAACCGGGCGAAGACGGTCCGGACCACGGTGAGTGGCGCGACAGCGAGCCAGACGGGCGTGAGTCTGATTGGCGTGGGTCCGACGGGCGTGAGCATGGGGAGATGACGTACTGGCGCCGCCGGTTCATAGCGCTCACCATCGGCCTTGGTGTCCTCTCGCTGATCGCCTGGGCGTTCTCCGGGACTCTGGGCGCGAGCGGCGGCGGCAGCACAGCCGCGGACGGCGCCCATACCTCACACGGGCATTCGGCCAGAGCCACAGACGCCGGGGGCACGGCCCAGCCCGGCGGGCAGCCAGAGGCTTCACCGTCGGCCACGGCCCCGCCCTCGCCTTCGGTTCAGCCGTCTTCGTCTGCCTCGCCCGCCGCCGGCGCTGCGGCACAGGCCGGCGCCGGCGTGCCCGAGCAGCTTGCCGCGTTCGCGCCGCACCGCGACCCGCACCCGGCGCGGGCCTGCAAGGCCGGCAACGTCGTGATCAGCCTGGTCGTGGCCCAGGCCAGCTACGGCAAGGGCCAGCTGCCCGAGTTCGACGTGGACGTGGTGTCAACCGCGGCCAGGACCTGCGGGTTCAACGTCGGCGCGCGGCGCCTTTCGGTTGTCGTGCGCGCGCACGGGAAGCGGCTGTGGGCCTCGGCCGACTGCGCTGCAGGGCATGCCAAGCTCACGACCGACCTGGCCAGGGGAGTGCCGGTGATCGTGCCGGTCTCCTGGAACCGGCAGACCTCGGCGGGCTCATGCCAGGGGGACGGCAGGCAGGCCCCGGCCGGCAGCTACACGGCGTCGGCATCGGATGGCGGGGCCGCGAGCAATCTGGTGCGGTTCACGCTCGGCTGACGATCTACACGTACCGTTCCAGGACGGATGACTCGGCTAGCCGGGACAGGCCCTCGCGGACGCTGCGCGCGTGCACCGCTCCCACGCCGTCCACATGGTTCAGCTCGTCTACGCCAGCGGCCAGCAGTTTCTGCAGCCCGCCGAAGTGCTCGACGAGGACCTCCACCACCGGCGCCGGGATCCGCGGAACCTGGGAGAGCAGCCGGTACCCGTGCGGGCTCACGAGGTCGTCGAGGGCGTCCGGCCCGCCGAACCCGAGGACCTCGGCGACCGAGGCCACGTCGAGCAGTTCGTCGAGGGTCAGTCTCTCCAGCCGGGCCAGCACGGCGGCGGCACTCCCCGTCCGCTCCTGTGGCTGCGCGGGCACGTAGTCCTGCGCCAGCAGCACCCGCTCCTGGCTGGTCCCGGCCACGAGCTCGTCGAGGTGCAGCGCGAGCAGCCTGCCATCGGTGCCCAGCTCGACCATGTAGCCCTCGATCTCGCCCGCGATCCTGCGTACCATCTCGAGCCGCTGCGCCACCGCGGTGACGTCGCGGACCGTGGCCAGGTCCTCGATCTCCAGCGCCGAGAGCCCGCCGGAGACCTCGTCCAGCCTGCGCCGGTACCGCTCGAGGGTAGCCAGGGCCTGATTCGCGTGCGACAGGATCGCGGCCGGGCTCTCGAGAACGAACCGTGCCCCGTCGATGAACAGCGCGATGATCCGCATCGACTTGCTGACCGAGATCACCGTGTGCCCGGTCTGCCGGGAGACCCGCTCCGCCGTCCGGTGCCTGGTGCCTGCCTCATCGGTCGGTATCCCCGGGTCGGGGATCAGCTGGACGGCCGCCCGGACGATAGTGCTCGCGGCGCCGTCGAGCACAATCCCTCCGTCCATCTTGGCCAGCTCGCGCAGCCGGGTGGCTGAGAACTCGACGTTCAGCTCGAATCCGCCGGAGCACAGGTCGGCGACGCCCTGGTCGAAACCCAGCACGATGAGCGCGCCCGTGCTGCCCCGCAGGATCCGGTCGAGGCCGTCCCGCAGGGCGGTGCCGGGCGCGACCGCGGCCAGGGCGCGACGGCGTTCGTCTTGGTCCTTGCTCACGGCAGGCACCCGGTCCCCCGGACGGTCGGTCATTGACGCCAGTGTATCGGCGCACCCGCCAGTCGCGGCCGTGAGCGGCTCAGCCGTCGCCAGCCCGGATACCCGGCTCAGCCGTCGGGCCCGGGTACCCGGCTCAGCCGTCGCCGGCCCGGGTACCCAGGGCGATGGCGATGGCCTGTCTGATGTGCCCGGCCTCCGTGACGACCATCCCCGAGTCCTCGCCCGGCGGCAGACCCGGTGAACCGGGCGGCACGATCGCCTGCCGGAATCCCATCCGCGCGGCCTCCGTGAGCCGCCGCTGCACGCCGGTGACCCGGCGGATCTCGCCGGCCAGCCCGACCTCACCGATCGCGACCAGCCCGGCGGGCAGGTTCAGCCTGGACAGTGCGCTGGCCAGCGACAGTGCGATGGCGAGATCCACGGACGGCTCGGTCAGCCGTACCCCGCCGACGGTCGCCGAGTACACGTCCTTCTTGCCGATTCCCATGTTGGCCCGGGCCTGGAGCACCGCCACGAGCATCGCCACCCGGGACGAGTCCAGGCCCGACGTCCGCCGCTGCACGGGGTCCGACACCGCTTCACAGATCAGGGTCTGCACCTCGGCCACGAGCGGGCGTCTGCCCTCGAGGGTCACGGTCACGCAGGTTCCGGGGACTGGTTCGGTCAGCCGGGACAGGAAGAGCCCGCTCGGATCCGGCAACTCGGCCAGGCCGCACTCGCCGAGCTCGAAGCAGCCGATCTCGTCGGTCGGCCCGAACCGGTTCTTCAGCGCCCGGACCATGCGCAGCTGCGCATGCCGGTCGCCGTCGAAGTGCAGCACAACGTCCACCAGATGCTCCAGCGAGCGGGGCCCGGCGATCGACCCGTCCTTGGTCACGTGCCCGACAAGCACGGTGGTCAGCGTTCGCTGCTTGGCAAGCGCGGTCAGCGCGCCGGTGACCTCGCGGACCTGCGTCACGCCGCCGGGTACGCCGTCGACGCCCTCGACCGAGATCGTCTGCACCGAGTCGACGACGAGCAGTCCTGGGTTCACCGCCTCCACGTGCTCGAGCAGCGCGCCCATGTCGGTCTCCGCGGCGAGGAAGAGGTTCTCGCTGACCGCGCCGATCCGGTCGGCGCGCATCCGCACCTGCGCCGCCGATTCCTCCCCGGTCACGTACAGCACCCGGCCGGCCGCGGCGGCCAGGGCGCCAGCCTCGAGCAGCAGCGTGGACTTGCCCACGCCGGGCTCGCCGGCCAGCAGCACCACGGCGCCGGGGACAAGCCCGCCGCCGAGCACCCGGTCAAGCTCGCCGAGCCCGGTGGGCCGCGCGCGGGCCACCGTGGCGTCCACGTCCGCGATCGGCACGGCGGC
This sequence comes from Streptosporangiaceae bacterium, assembly GCA_030041195.1. The sequence continues at coordinate 4,093 of JASHOI010000388.1, forward strand.
GGTGGCCGCCAGCCCGATCCGGCTTTTCCGCGCCGCCCGGCCCCTGGCCTGTTCCAGCACGCGGTCGCGGGCCGGAACCTTGCTCTCGGCCACCGTGCCCCATCGCTGGCACTCGCCGCACCGGCCCGCCCACTTGCTGCTCTGCCAGCCGCACTCCGAGCACTGGTAGAGCGCGGCCGCAGCCGCAGACTTTCCCATGCCTGGCACCGTAGCCGCAGGTACCGACAGCCGGTTGCGACGCCGATCGCGCCGCCGGCCGGCATAAGCTGGCAGCGCAGGATGGCAAGCGCCAGCACCCAGCGAGCCGCGAAGGAGATGCCTTGGACCAGGTCACCCCACCTGCCGGTGTGCAAGTGGCGCTGTCCACGTCCTCGGTCTATCCCGAACGGACGCCGGACGCGTTCGAGACAGCGGCGCGCCTCGGCTACGACGGGGTCGAGGTCATGGTCACCATGGACCCGATCAGCCAGGATCTGGACATCTTGCGCCGGCTCTCCGACTACCACGGAGTCCCGGTGCTGGCCGTGCACGCCCCCTGCCTGATGGTCACCCAGTGGGTCTGGGGACGCGAGCCGTGGGCCAAGCTGAACCGCGCCAGGGAGGTGGCGGAGAAGCTCGGGGCCAAGGTGGTCGTGGTGCACCCGCCGTTCCGCTGGCAGCGCGAGTACGCCAGGGACTTCGAGGCCGGCCTGACCCAGCTGGACGCCGAGACCGACGTCAAGTTCGCGGTCGAGAACCTCTACCCGCTGCGCGCGAGCACGCTGCGAGTCCGGGCCGCCGAGGTCACCGCGTACGCGCCGAACTGGAACCCCGTAGAGATCGACTGCCCGCACGCCACGCTCGACCTCTCGCACACCGCCGTGTCCGGGTCGGACGCGCTGGCCATGGCGGACGAGCTCGGCGGCAGGCTGGCACACGTGCACATGGCCGACGGCACGGCCGCCGGCCTGCCCGACGAGCACCTGATACCCGGCCACGGCACCCAGCCCTGCGCGGCGCTGCTGGCCAGCCTCGGGCCGCGCGGCTACCAAGGCACGGTGGTGCTCGAGGTGAACACCCGCCGCGCGCTGAACAGTGAGGAGCGCCGCGCCGACCTGGCCGAGGCGCTCGCGTTCACCCGCCAGCACCTCGGGGCGGCGGCTCTGCATCCAGGATCAGCGTGACCGGTCCGTCGTTGACGAGCATGACCCGCATGTCCGCGCCGAACACGCCGGTCTGCACGCTCGCGCCGAGCTCGGTCAGCGCGTCGGCGAACGCGGTGACCAGCGGCTCGGCGACCGGCCCGGGCGCGGCCGCCTGCCACGTCGGCCGGCGTCCCTTCCTGGTGTCGCCGTACAGGGTGAACTGGCTGATCACCAGCAGCGGCGCACCGGTGTCCGCGCACGATTTTTCGTCGCGGAGGATCCGGAGATAATAGATCTTCCTGGCCAGCGCGGCCGCGGTCGCCGCCGTATCCGTATGGGTCACGCCGACAAGCACCACCAGGCCGGGACCTGGCAAGCTGCCGACCGTCGCACCGTCCACCTCGACGCTGGCCTGGCTGGCCCGCTGCACCACTGCTCGCACGAGAAGGAATTCTGCCTCCCATGACCGATGAGAATCCGGTGCTCGCCGACGTAATCAGGTCCGGCTTCGCCGAATCACGGCACCGGGGCGCGATCGCGGTCGTGGCCTCCGACGGCACCACCATCCACAGCGCCGGCGCTGTGGATGTGCCCATATTCCCGCGGTCATCGAACAAGCCGATGCAGGCCGCCGCCATGCTGTCCTGCGGGCTCGACCTGGAGGGCGAACTGCTGGCGCTGGCCGCGGCCAGCCACGCGGGCGAGGACTTCCACGTCACCGGGGCGCAGAAGATCCTGGCTGGGGCCGGGCTGACCGAGGACGCGCTGCGGTGCCCGCCCGACCTGCCGCTCGACGAGGATGCCAGGACCGCGGTCCTGCTGGCCGGTGGCGGGCAGCGCCGGCTGTACATGAACTGCTCGGGCAAGCACTCGGCGATGCTCGCCACCTGCGTGGCGGCGGGCTGGGACACGGCCAGCTACACCGACCCCGGCCATCCGCTGCAGCTGGAAATCAGGCGGACGATCGAGCGGCTCAGCGGCGAGCAGGTGACCGTGCCGCCCGGCGTGGACGGTTGCGGCGCCCCGCTGTTCGCGATCTCGCTGACGGGCCTGGCCCGGGCGTTCGGTGCCCTGGTCACGGCCGAGCCTGGCTCCCCCGAGCGCCGGGTCGCCGACGCCATGCGCGCGAACCCCAAGTGGACCTCGGGCAGCCGCCGCCCGGACCGTGCGCTCGTGCAGGCCGTCCCGGGCCTGCTGCTGAAGTCCGGCGCCGAGGGGGTCCAGGCCGTTGCGCTCGCCGACGGCCGCGCCGCCGCGTTCAAGATCGACGACGGTGACGGCTCCAGGCGGGCGCGCATCGCGGTGACGGTCGCGCTGCTCGGCGCGCTCGGGGCCGATGTGGCCGCCGTTGCCGAGCTGGCCAGGCCGCCGGTGTACGGCGGCGGGCGGGTGGTCGGAGAGGTGCGCGTGACCCTGCCCTTCTAAGGGGCCGTTACGCAACGCCAGCCGGCCGGTTCAGCTCCGGCGGGAGGCAAATTTGCAATTGCAAGCACCTGGAGCGAGACTGAAACCATGAGTCCGGTGAATGTGCCAGCAATCGGGGCCTACATCCGTGAGCAGCGGGAACAGGCCAAGATTTCGCTCCGCCAGCTTGCCCAGGCGGCTGGTGTATCCAACCCCTACCTGAGCCAGATCGAGCGCGGGCTGCGCCGCCCGAGCGCCGACATCCTGCAGCAGATAGCCAGAGGCCTGCGGATCTCGGCCGAGGTGCTGTACGTGCAGGCGGGCTTCCTCGAAGACCGGCCGCCGGGGCTCGGGGTTCGCGACGCCGTGCTGAGCGACCCGGAGCTGACCGAGCGGCAGAAGCAGATGCTGCTCGAGGTCTACGAATCGTTCCGCAAGGAGACGGCGGACAAGGGACGGACCGTCCTGCTTGGCGAGACCGTGCCTCCCGATGAGCCGGGCAAGGTAGCGTGAGATCGTGATTTACAGTCATCCGGCGGCACTCTCGGTGCTCGACTGGTTCTTCGAAGCGCTGGCCATCGCCGCGCTCGGGTTCGAGGGCTTCGCGTTCTTCGACGCGATCCGCCGGCCCGGACAGGCGTTCGTCGCGGCCGGCAAGCTGACCAAGCCACTGTGGCTGGTCATCACCGGTGTCGCCACGGCGATCGGCATCGGCACCGCCGCCAGCGGGAGTTTCTCCGCGGTCGGCATCCTGTCCGTGGTCGCGTTCGTGGCCGCGGCGATCTACCTCACCGACGTCAAGCCCAAGGTGAGGAACTTCCAAGGTGGCGGGAGCAGTTCTGGGACGCACATGGGCCCGTACGGCCCGTGGTGACGGCCTGGCGCACGCACCGGCTCGACCTCGACGACCAGACGCTGCGCGAGTGGGACGCCACGGTCCTTGACGCCGCCCCGGACGGGATCGTGCTCGACCGCTCGGCGTTCTATCCCGGCGGCGGCGGGCAGCCCCCGGATCACGGCGTGCTGCTCTGGGGCGGGGTGCAGACCCGGATCGAGGGGGTGCGCAAGGGCGACGAGGAGTACCTGATCCCCACCGAGGGCGACCCGATCCCGCCGCCAGGAACCGCGGTGGCCGGCGCAATCGAGGACGACAGGCGCACCGCGCTGATGCGGACCCACTCCGGGCTGCACGTGCTCTGCGGGGTGGTGTTCCGCGACTACGGCTCGCTGGTGACCGGCGGGAACATGGAGCCGTTTGTCGCGCGGATGGACTTCGACCTGCCGGTCGTGCCAGAGGGCTTCAAGGACGCGGTGGAGACCGCCTGCAACGCCGAGATCGCCGCCGGGCGCCCGATCGACATCCGGGTGCTGCCCCGCGCCGACGCGCTGGCGATCCCGGACATCATCCGCACCGCGAAGAACCTGATCCCCGATGACGTGCCCGACGTCCGGATCGTGGACATCGTCGGCCTGGACCAGCAGGCGGACGGGGGCACGCACGTGGCCACGACCAGCCAGATAGGCAGGATCGAGGTCGCCAAGATCGAGAACAAGGGGAAGGGATTCCGCCGCCTGCGGATCAGGATCGGGGACTGAATTTCAAGCTCGGCTCGCCTAGATCAGCTCAGAACGGCATGGTCAGGAACGCCGCGGGGATCGCGACGGTTGCGACGGCGATCAGCCCGATCATCGCTACCGCGGCAACCGGCAGCCGCGGGGCGGGCTTGAGCAGCCGGGCAACCCTGGCCGCGACCTGGCCGTCGGCGGCCGCGAGCGCGCCGTTCGGCGCGTACACGCCGCCGGCCGCGCCGACCCTGAGCAGGGCGGTGGCGAGTTCCCTGGCCGGGCGGTGCCGCAGCGCCCGGTCGTCGGCCAGCATCTCGACGAGCAGCGCAACCGCCGCGTGCGCCTCGCGGGCCACGCCGGACCAGCGGAACGCCCGCAGCAGCGCGATGAACGGCAGCAGCACAAGGTCATGCCGCTCCCGGAGGTGGGCGCGCTCGTGCGCGATCACGGCAGCGAGCTCGGCCTGGTCAAGCAAGTCGAGGGCGCCGGCGCTGATCACGATCCGGGAGCTGGACCGCAGGCCCGGCACGCAGTAGGCGGCCGCCGCCGGGTGGTCGACCACGAGCGCGCCGGGGACCTTGGGGTCGCCGTGGGCGAGCAGGCTGAGCAGGATCCGCTGCCGTCTGCGGGCGCGGACCACCGCCGCGAAGGCCGCCACCAGAACCCAGCACAGCAGCAGCAACAGCACCACGCCCGCGGCCAGGGCCAGCAGCCTCAGGCCCAGGATCCCGGCCAGCAGGCTGCGGGTTCTCGCCGACGCATGCCGGCCAAGCACCCGGGAGACCAGCGCGAAGGCGCCTCCTGCCACCCCCGAGCGCGCGTCAGCCGCCCCGAACCCGGCAAGCGCACCAACGGCCGCCAGACCCCAGCCGAGCCCGAGTGCCTGCCACAGCACGATCGCAACCGCCGGGGACCTGCGGGGCCAGCGCGCCGCGGCAAGCGCGGATCCGGCTGGAATGCAAGCGGCCGCGAAGAGGGCAAGGATGAGTGCCGCGGCCGTCACGTGAAGTCACTCCCCGCCGCCGCGGACTCTGTCCGTGGTGCCTCGGCCGAGCGCCTCGAGGGCGCGCCGCAGCGCCGCAGCCTCGGTGTCTGACACGCTGCGGGCGAACCGGGCCAGGGCTGCCTGCCGGTCCCCCGTCTGCTCCAGCGCGCTCAGCATGAGCTCGGTCACGTACGCTTCCCTTGTTGCCGCGGCACGATAACGCCACGCGCGGCCGTCCCGCTCCCGTCTAGCGAATCCCTTCTTGGCCAGCCGGTCAAGGACGGTCATCACCGTGGTGTGCGCAAGGTCACGCTCGGTGAGACTACCGCTGACCTGCCGGACCGTGAGCGGATCCGGGCTTTCCCAAAGTACGTCCATGATCGCGCGCTCAAGCTCGCCAAGACGGTTCACATGGTAACTGTACCCAGCCGCCACCGCCCGTAGCCGGGCCGGGACATTTGTTTCATACTCCACAAACACTTGCCCTCGTCACAGCGTCAACATCCGTCGGGATCACGGCACAAGGGGTGTGCAGCGTGTCCAGCTCGTTATAGCGGATGGATTGCGCGAGCGCGGCCAACCGGGCATGCTGCCGCTTGATGACAGGCGTGATGACGCAGCGTAAGCGCCGGCCTTGGGTGCTGGCGGTGCCGACGGCGCTGCCCGCCGGGCCTGCGATGACGGCGCTCCGAGCCGTTGCGGCGTGGACCGCGTGCACGATCCGCTGCCTGGCGATCGCCTACATCGCCCTGCAGGTGGTCATCTGGCACTCGTTCTACTCGGCCGATCCCTGGCGTCTCGCCGGGCCGTTCGCGGCGATGGCCTGGGCGGCCGTGGTCGTGGCGTACCTGCGTGACCGATGGCAGGTGTGGCGGCGGGACGGCCTCGACTCGGCGGCCAGCGTGCTGCTCGCGCTCGGTGCCGGATGGTGCGTGCCGCCGGCCGTCCGCGGTGACACCACGAACTGGCTGTACATCGCGATCGTCGGCCAGCTCTTCGTTCCGGCGTGGCTCGCTCCCATGGTGTCGGCCGTGCCGCTGGCGCTGATCTCGGCCGCCGCGTACCTGGCGGGCACCGCGGTAACCCCCGCGGTGCGGGCGGGCGGAAGCTCGCCGGCGGTGTCGGCAGCGCTGCTGGTGGCCATCGCCGCGGCCGCCTTGGTTGCCCGCGGGATGCTCGAGCGCAGCGCGCTCTCGGCCGACGCCACGTTAGCGAGGGCGGACCGGGAAGCCAGGGAGCAGCGCGTCGCGCTGTCCAGGACCACCGAGCGCCGCGAGCACGAGCGGTTGCTGCACGACACGGTCCTGAACACGCTGACCGCGGCCGGCCGGGCGGGCGCCGACGCGAGCCAGCTCGTGGGCCAGTGCCGGCGCGACGTCGCGCTGCTCCGGTACGCGCTGAGCGACCCCGGCGATCCGGCCAAGGTGGCCGACCGGCCGTTCGGCGGTCTGCTCATCGGCATCGAGGCGGCCGCGATCGAGATGCGCGCCCGCGGCCTCGAAGTGCACGTGGGCGTCGCGGACGGGACCGCCGGCCCGGCCGCCCCGGTGCCCGGACAGGTCGCGGTGGCGGTGGCCTACGCGGTGCGCGAGGCCCTGGTGAACGTGGCCAGCCACGCCGGGACCGGCGAGGCGTGGGTCGAGGTAAGCCTGGCGGGGCCGGCCGCCGCGCCGCCGCCCCTGGGCGGCCTCCGGGTGACCATCCGGGATGCGGGCGCCGGATTCGACCCCGCCGCCGTCGATCCGGACAGGCTGGGTCTGCGCCGGTCGATCGCCGAGCGCGTCGCGGACGTGGGCGGGCGCGCGGCCGTGCGATCCGCGCCCGGCGGTGGCACGGCGGTGACCCTGTTCTGGCCCGCGTCCTCAGATCCCGGGCGGGCCGTGCGGTGAGCCACGAGGCAGCGGCCCCCGACGTCCGGGCCACCTGGGACGGCTGGGAATCCGAGATACCCAGGGTTGCCGGGCTCGTGGCGGCGGTCTGGCAGCTAACGTTGCTGGTCCCGGTGCTCATCTACGCGCGCGACTACCGCCAGCCCGCGGTTCCGATCGGGGTCTGGCTGGCCATGCTCGTCGCTGCCGCATGGCTGGTGCCGCGAGCCCGGGCGGGCGGCCTGACCGGACCGCAGGCGGCGGCGGCGATCGGGATCGCGATCGGTGCCGTCGTCCTGGTCGGCTGGGATCGGCGTACCCACGGCGCGACCGGATCCGTCGACTGGTCGGTCTACGGGACCGCCTGGCTGCTCGCGCTGGTCGTGCTGAGCCGCCCGGCCTGGGAATGGGCGTGCGGGGCAGCCGGGGTGTTCGCGGCCCACGCCATCTTCGTCATCCGCCTGTTCGGCGCGACACCGCTGGGCCTGGAGCGGCTGTCGGCCGCCGCGTTCATCCTGGTGGTATTCCTGGCCGTGTTCGCGACGCTGCGGCCGACCATGCGAACGCACGCCGGCCTGGCCGCGCGCAGCGCCGCGCTCGCCAGCCGGTCGGCCGCCGAGCGTGCGGCGGTCGCCGCGGTCCGTGCGGACCGGCGCCGCAGGCTCAGCCTGCTGGAAATCGAGGCACTCCCGCTGCTGCGCGGGATCGCCGACGGCACCCTCAACCCCGCCGATGCCAGCGTGCGGGAACGATGTGCCAGGCACGCTGCGGACCTGCGGCGCGCGCTGGCCTGCGAGCCGCCTCGCGCGGCCGGGCTGCTTGCCGAACTGGAGCCCGCGCTGCGTTCCGCGGCGGCGAGAGGGTTGCCGGTTGAGGTCCGGGTCGTCGGCGAGCCCCGGCGCCCGGCGCCCGAGGTTGCGGCGGCGGCGCTGGCGGCGGTGGACAGCATGCTGACCGCTCTTCCGCCGCACCCGGTGCTGCTCACCGTGCTCGCGGCCGGCGACGACGTTGAACTGTACGTGGCCTTCGACCGTGCGCCGCCGGCCGCTCCCGACCTGGCGCCGCTGCGGGAACGTGTGCCAGCGGGGGCGCACTGGAGCGCCGCCATCGACGTCAACGACGCGGGCCCGGGCTGCCTCGAACTCCGGTGGCGGAACGCGGCATCAGCCACCGCACCCGGGTAACGGTCACCGCGAAGGGAGTGCGGCGTGTCCGGTGTCATCGACGTCGCGGCCGTGGACGACCACCCCATCGTGCTAGACGCCGTGGCCGGCTGGGTCACCGACGTGGAGAGCGGCATCCGGGTCGTCGCCGTGGCGGCCACGGTGGACGCGTTGCTCGCCGGGCCGGGCAGGCGCGCACACGTGGTCCTGCTCGATCTCGACCTTGGCGATGGCTCGACCGTTGAGCGCAACATTGCCGCGATCCGCACGGCCGGGCCCGCGGTGCTCGTCCTCGCCGCATCGGACCGGCCGCCTGCCGTCCGGGCCGCTATCCGCGCCGGGGCCCTCGGCTACGTGCTGAAGAGCGAGGAGACCTCCCAGGTGCAGACGGCCATTAAAACGGTCGCTGCCGGAATGGACTGGATCTCGCCCCGCCTCGCGTACATCCTCGCCGCGGACGACGCCGCGGACCGGCCCGTTCTGAGCGCTCAGGAAACGCGTGCGCTGCGGCTTTACGCCACCGGTATGCCGCTGAAGTCGGTGGCCAGGAGAATGGCGCTCAGCGAGGAGACTGTCAAACAGTATGTGGGCAGGGTTCGCCTGAAGTACGCAAGAGCGGGCCGGGCCGCGCCGACGAAAATAGAGTTGTACTATCGAGCCGTCGAGGACGGGCACCTCCCTCCTTACCCCACGCCACGGATCCCCCCCACCGGGCCGTAGGGGCTCGGAGATACCCGCCCTCGGCTCATTGTTTTGCTGGGCGAACAAAATCGTATGCCGGTCAACCCGTGCTTTCACGACCCCATCTCGGGGGTCACGAAAGCACGCCGTGCTGGCGACCGGCGTCTAGGCACACCATCTGGGCAGTCCAGCCTTGATGATCGCCGGTCAGAGCGGCTGCGGCATTTTGCGCCGTCCGCGAAACGCGGTGACCTCGGAATAGCCGACCGCGGCCGCCGCGGCGGCAAGGTCGCTGATACGCCAGGAAACGTCGCCGCGCCGGTGGCCGTCGGAGGCGGTGGTAATCGGGACCCCGAGGTCGTGAAACCGGGCCAGCAGCGCGGGAGCCGGATATGCCTCGGCACATGGCTTGCGCCAGCCAGACGCGTTGAGCTCGGCCGCGAGCCCGCAGGAGTGCGCGGCCTGCGCGATCCGGTCGTAGAACTCACCGGGTACCGCCGGGCGATGACCGGCGACCTTGGCCAGGTCCGGATGCGCCAGGACGTCCACCGCGTGGGTCCCGGCCAGTTCCTCCAGGGCCCTGGTGTAGTCGTCCCAGACCCGCTCGACCCCCCGGCTGGCCCACTGCTGTTGCGCCTCCGCCCAGTCCAGCACGTCGAAAAACCAGGCGCCGATCCAGTGCACGCTGCCGAGCAGGACATCGAACGGGTATCCGTCCAGCAGCGCGGCCACCTTGTCCATCTGGCCGGGAAAGTAGTCGACCTCCAGGCCGATCACGACCGGCAGGCCGGCGGCCTTGGCGGCAAGCGCGGTCTCGACGTACTGGTCAAGATCGGCGCCAAGCTCGGCGTCCCAGATCGCGGACGCCTCGGCCCTCCGTGCCGGGCTCGGATCCCGGTCCCACCACCCGCGCAGCTCGGCGTCGAACTGGACGAAACGCGACGAATGCTCGGTAATAGCCAGCTCGGTGATTCCGAGGCCGGCCGCATGCGCGCAGTACGCACCGATCTGGTCGACGCTGGCCTGCAGCGAGAGGTTCGGCGCGTGAGGCCAGAGATGGACGTGGTAGTCGATCATCGCGCGCTCCTCTGCCCTGGCCGTGGTCGCCGCGATTCAGGCACTGACCTCGGCGGCTACGCTGTGAACCACGGCGTCGCCTAGCCGAGAGGACAACGGTGTCCGCACAGTCTCCGCGATTCCGGCCGATCCTCGACCAGTTCGCACCCTACAAGCCGGGCAAGACTCCGTCCGCGCCTGGCGGCCGGGCGTTCAAGCTCTCGTCCAACGAGTCGCCATTCGGCCCGCTGCCCTCCGTGCTGAAAGTGATCGCCGAGGCGGCCGGCAACGTCAACAGGTACCCCGACAGCGCCGCCGGTGAGCTCACCGACGCCATCGCGGCGCGCTTCAAGGTTCCGCCAGCGCACGTAGCCGTAGGCTGCGGGTCGGTCGGCGTCGCCCAGCAGCTGCTCGAGGCCGTCGGCGAGCCCGGTGCAGAGGTCGTTTACGCCTGGCGCTCGTTCGAGGCGTACCCGTACCTGTCGGACCTGGCCGGCGTCACCTCGGTACGGGTCCCGCTGCGCGACGAGGCGCATGATCTGACCGCCATGGCAGAGGCCATCACCGCGCGGACGCGCCTGGTCTTCGTCTGCAACCCGAACAACCCGACGGGGACCGTGGTGCACCGGGCCGAACTGGAGAGCTTCCTTGACCGGGTTCCCCGGGACTGCCTGGTCGTGCTCGACGAGGCCTACACCGAATACGTCACGGACGCTGACGTGCCCGACGGGCTGGACCTGTACCGCGACCGGCCCAACCTGGCCGTGCTGCGGACGTTCTCCAAGGCGTACGGGCTGGCCGGGCTGCGGGTCGGCTTCCTGATCGGGCACGAGCCGGTGGCGGCAGCCATCCGCAAGACCATGCTGACCTTCACCGTTAACGCGCTGGCGCAGGCGGCCGCGATCGCGTCGCTTGCCGCCGAGCCCGAACTGCTTGAGCGCGTGGACGCGGTGGTGAGCGAGCGACACCGGGTCCGCGGCGAACTGCTCGCCCAGGGCTGGACCGTGCCGCCGACCGAAGCGAACTTCGTCTGGCTGCGCCTGGGCGATGACACCGACGACTTCGCCGAAGCCTGCGACCGCGAGGGCGTGAGCGTGCGGCCGTACGGCAGCGAGGGTGTGCGCGTGTCGATCGGCGACCGCGACGCCAACGACGCGTTCCTCGCGATCGCGCAGGCCTATCCGCGCCGTCACTGACTCAGGCAGCCGCCTGCGACGGTCCCGGCCGGCCGCGAGCGGTGCCTGCGGAACTGCCGGTCCCATAGCCTGTGCGTGGCGGCCCCGAGCGGCGGAGGACTACACAGCGGTGAAGGTTCATGTGCTCCACGAGAACCCGGACTGGTTTGCGCCGATCGGAGCGGCGCTCGGCGCGGCGGGCCTGCCCTATGAACAGTGGCCGCTCGGAGAGGGCATGCTCGACCTGGGCGATCCGCCGCCCGACGGGGTGTTCTGGTCACGGCTGAGCGCGTCGTCGCACACGCGGGACCATGCGTACGCCAAGGACCATGCCCGGGGTGTCCTGGGCTGGCTGGAGGCTCACGGACGGCGCGTGGTGAACGGCCGGCGTGCGCTTGAGCTCGAGGTGAGCAAGGTGGCCCAGCTGACCGAGCTGCGGGCGGCCGGGTTCGACGTGCCGCGCACGCTGGCGGTGGCCGGCGCCGCCGATCTGCCGGCCGCGGCCAGGAAGCTGCCGGTCCCGTTCATCAGCAAGCACAACCAGGGCGGCAAGGGCCTGGGGGTGCGGCTATTCGCGAGCCACGACGAGTTCGGCGGGTACGTCGAATCGCCCGAGTACCAGGCCCCGGTGGACGGCATCACGCTGCTGCAGGAGTACCTGCCGGCGGCGCAGCCGTTGATCACCAGGGTCGAGATCGTCGGCGGTGCGTTCGTCTACGCGATCACCGCGGACACCGCGCGCGGCGGTTTCGAGCTCTGCCCGGCCGACGCATGCGCGGTCGGCGCGGCACCGGCGAATGCTGGCCAGCCCGGCACCAATCCCTCCCAGCCCGGCCTGTTCGCGCTGCGCGCGGGGTTCGATCACCCGATCATCGACCGGTACCTCGACTTCGCCCGTCGGCATGGCATAGAGATCGCCGGGTTCGAGTTCATCGAAACCGCGGACGGCCGTATGGTCACCTACGACGTGAACACCACCACCAACTACAACGCGGAGATCGAGGCTGCGGCGCCGCGGCCCGCGCTGCCCGAGGTCGCGGCCTTTCTCGGGCGGCTGCTCGCCGGGGAATCCGCAGGGAGACGGTCGCGCTGATGCGATTCGGGTACTGGATGCCGATCTTCGGCGGATGGCTGCGCAACGTCAGCGACGAGGGCATGACGATCGCGTGGCCGTACATCCGCGACCTCGCGGCCGCCAGCGAGCAGCACGGCTTCGAGCTGTCGCTGATCGCCGAGCTGAACCTGAATGACATCAAGGGCCACCGCGCGCCGTCGCTTGACTGCTGGACGCTCGCGCCGGCCGTGGCCGCGGTGACCAGCAAGCTCGAGCTCATGCTCGCGGTCCGGCCCAATTACCACTCACCGTCGCTGACCGCCAAGGCGCTCTCCACTCTCGACACGATCGCGCCGGGCCGGCTGTCGCTCAACGTCGTGTCGTCCTGGTGGAAGGACGAGGCCGCGCAGTACGGCGCGCCGTTCGACGTGCACGATGCCAGGTACGCGCGCACCCAGGAATGGCTGGATGTCGTCTCCCGGCTGCTGCGCGAGGAGACCGTGACCCACCACGGAGCGCTGTATCAGCTTGAGGGCGCCGTGCTCGAGCCCAAGCCCAGCAGGCTCCCGCCGGTCTACATGGGCGGTGAATCGCCCAAGGCGAAGGAGGTCATCGCGAACCAGGCAGATGCCTACGTGATGCACGGAGACGCCCCGGAGGTCATCGCCGAAAAGGTGGCGGACATGAGCGCCCGGCGAGCCCAGACGGGCCGGCCGCCGCTGTCGTTCGGCGTATCCGGGTACGTGATCTGCCGCGACACCGAGGCGGCGGCCCGGGCCGAGCTCGATCGCATCCTCGACGTCCGGTCCTCGCCCGAGGCGTACGCGTCGTACCAGGACTTCGTGGAGGGCTCCCAGCTCGAGTCGCGGGTTTCCCTGGAGGAGTACAGCGTGTCGAACAGGGGACTGCGCAGCGGCCTCATCGGCACCCCGGACCAGATCATCGACCGCCTCCGCGCGTACGAACAGGCCGGGGTGGGCCTGATGCTGCTGCAGTTCTCCCCGCAGCGCGAGGAAATGGCCCGCTTCGGCCGCGACGTGATCAGCCGCTACCCCCGCACCGCGCCGTAGCAGATCCCATGCCAGGCTGCCCTCGGTGAACAGTGTCGTGGGTCCCTAGCTGCTGGAACAGGAACAGCGTGGGACCCTCCACACTGATGGGCGGGAACAGTTGGGCACGCGGCGGGACCTCATCGGCGGGTCAGCGGGCGGCGCGCCTGCCTGGCTCCTCGCGCCGGCGCTGCTCGAGCTGCTCCACGACCAGCCGGTAGAACTGGCGAGGCCGGCCGGGCTGCGGCGTCCGGTTCGGCGGCAGCGGCCAGGCGAGGCCCTCCTCGACCAGGATGTGCAGCAGCCGACGGGCCGTGCGCGGGGTGACGGCAAGCAGCTGACCGGCGGTTTCCGCGTCCACGACCAGGTTGGCGTCGCGTTCCGACAGCTTCTCGGCCAGCCGGGACAAGGTATCCAGGCTCCGGGACCTGCGGGCGCCGCCCTCCGGCAGCCGGGGAGGCGGAACCGGCGCGTACCCCTCCCGGCTCGCGGCGAACCCGCGCAGCCCGCTCGCGGCCTGGACGCGGCCAAGGGAGGCGCGCGCGTGCGCCTCGGCCTCCACCGCGGTCCGGCCCGTGCCGATGCCCACCTCGATGGCCACGCCGAGCTCGCTGCGGGCGCGTTCGGTGAACGGCGCGACCCGGAATCCGTCCGTCGCCCGGGCCAGGGACCCGCGGGTGGCGACGATCAGGAAACCGTGGTCACCCGTCGGGCTGACCGCCGCGTGAATCCGCTGCGCCTCCTGGACCAGCAACCTGTGCACGGTCAGGCGCAGCTCGTCCCGGGACTGCCGCGGCGAGCCGCGCCGTCCGCTGTCCCGCAGCGCAGGCACCTCGACCAGGGCGAGCGCGAGCTGCGCGTCCTCGAGCCTGCGGTAACCGCCGATCAGCGCGGCGGTGCGCAGCGCCATCCGGATGTCGCTGCCGGTCGGCCGCAGCGTGACCGCCGGAATCCCGGCGGCCGACAGCCGGGCCGCAACAGACTGCAGGCAGGTGAACGCGACAGAGGTCTCCTTGCGCCGCCACAGCCGCTCGTGGAACGAGGCCACCACGGCGGGGCTGCCGGAGTCCTCGCGCACGTGCACGGACAGCGTGGACAGGCCGAGTTCGGCAAAGGCTTCCTCGACGTCGGCCCGGCTCAGCACGTCGATGCTGGACCGGGCGGGATCAAGGCCCGCTTCCCTGCTGGCCCTCAGCAGCGCCGCATAGAGCGCGCTGCCGCCGAGCGGCACGAACGTCGCCGGGACGGTAAGCACGCCAGCGGTACGCGCGTACTCGTAAGGAACCCGGCTGGCGAACAGGCAGACGTCGATCGCCGCGCCCAGCCGGGCGACCTGATCGGCGGCCTCTTGCTCGTCCCGGTACGCGGCGGCGACCAGCCGCCTGGGCGGGCCGGACTCGGGGCCGACGGCCCCGCCGGCACCGGTCACCGCCCCGCCGATGACCGTCCCGGCTTTCGCAGCCGCAGACGTTCCGGACAGCATGACTCGTTCGACCAGCTCGTGCGGCCCGACGATGCCGATCGTGAGCTCGCCCTGGGCCCGGACCGGGGCGTTCACAGCGACCCGAATCCGCTGGATGTGCTGGATGCGCGGGGTCCCCCGTTGTGCCTCATTCCTAAGGCCACGTCATGTCCCATCTCCGGTCGGCCTTCCCGCGATGTGAGAATGCCTCTCCTATTTGGTAACCCACGGAGAGGATCGCTGGAAAGGGCCAATTATGGGCGCCCTGGCTGTGACGATACCGAACCCAGGCCGAAACTTACTAAAATGAGCGCGCGTGAGTCCGCTGACCTGCGGAATCACGGGGTGTTGACGGCGATCAAGGGGTGTTGACGGCCATCTCCACGTCGATATCGGCGCCAAGAGTGGTCAGCCGGGCCGCCACCGAAGCGTGACCGCGGTCGATCATGTAACCGGGCGAGACCACGGTCTCACCCTCGGCAGCGAGGCCAGCAAGGATCAGCGCGATTCCGGACCGCAGGTCGTGCGCGATGACCTCGGCACCCTTCAGCGTGCTTGGGCCGTGAACAATGGCCGCGTTGTTCGCCACCTCCACCTTCGCGCCCAGCTTGTTGAGCTCGCCGACCAGCGTGTAACGGCCATCGAAGATGGTTTCCCTGATGTAGCTGGTGCCGTCGGCCAGCGTGCTCAGCGCCATGATCGGCGACTGCAGGTCGGTCGCGAACCCGGGGAACGGGCTGGTGATCACGTTGATCGGCCGCATCACCCGTTCCCTGCGGACCTGGAGGATGGCGCCGTGGGTGGAGAACTCCACGCCCATCTGCTCGAGCTTCCAGCGCACCACGCCGAAGTGGTCAAGGGAGGCGCCGACCAGGCTGAGCTCCCCGCCGGTGATGGCGGCCGCCATCGCGAAGACCGCGGCATCGACGCGGTCGGGCATCACGGTGTGCTCGACGGCCGTCAGCTTGTCCACGCCGTTGACGGTCACGAAGCCGGTGCCGCCGCCGCTGATGTCGGCGCCCATCTTGGTCAGGAACGAGATGACGTCGAGCACCTCGGGTTCCATCGCGGTGTTGTCGATCACCGTGGTGCCCGGGGCCAGCGCCGCCGCCATGATCAGGTTCTCGGTGCCGGTGTGCGACGGGGTGTCGAGGTACAGGTGCGCGCCGCGGAGCTTGTCGGCCTTGATCCGGATCGTGGCTTCGCCCTCGTCGACGGTCGCTCCCAGACGGGCAAAGCCGCGGTAATGGAAGTCGAGGTTGCGGCTGCCGAGGTTGCACCCGCCGATCCCCTCGATGGTCGCCTCGCCCAGCCGGTGCAGCAGCGCGGGCACGAACAGCACCGAGGCGCGGAACCGGCGCGCGATGTCGGCCGGGAGCACCGAGCTGGTCAGTTCGGAGGCATCGACCACCAGGGTCCGCTCCGCCTCATGAAACCTGACCGTTGCGCCAACCGCCTGGGCCAGTTCCACCGCCCTGCGCACGTCCTCGATGACCGGGACGTTCCTGAGCACCGTGCGCCCCTTGTCGGCCAGCAGCGAGGCCGCGATCATTTTCAGTGCCGCGTTCTTGGCACCCTGCACGAAGACCGTGCCCTGCAACGGCTGGCCGCCACGTACGCGATAGCGGGTTTCAGGGCGTGTGGTCATAGTGCTGATGCTCCCGTCGGTCGACTGAGCGGCATCACTATCCGGGCCTACACGGCCTGCCGACTGCAACTCCGTGACCTCTGGCCAACCAGACGGCAGGCCGCCCGATAGCAGGCAGCCTGATTCATGTGTCGTCCAGTATTCCACCGCTCTCGCGCCCCCCAGACCATGACGGCAATGTTACGTAGAGTAGCCGAACTCCTACTACTAGTTATAGGCGGGGGGTTCCACTGAGGTATGGGCGGGGGGTCCGTTCCGTTTTGGGCGGAGTTCCCGGGCCTTATCGGCGGGGACCTACGCGGCGCGCCATTCCTAGCCCCACCGCTGTCCGGTGATGCTCTCATAGGCGCGGACATACCTATCACGGGTGCGCTCCACGACCGGTTCGGGAAGCGCCGGCGGTGGCTGGCCGCCGTAACGATCCCACCCGGACTCCGGTGAGGTCAGCCAGTCCCGCACGTACTGCTTGTCGAGCGAGGGCTGACTCCGTCCCGGTTCCCACTGGCCGCCCGGCCAAAACCTCGACGAGTCCGGCGTCAGCACCTCGTCCGCCAGCAGCAGCGTGCCGTCGGAGCCGAAACCGAGCTCGATCTTGGTGTCCGCAACGATGATCCCGCGGCGCGCTGCGAGATCCGCGCCTCTCGCGTACACCGCGAGAGTTATCCGCTCGATCTCGGCGGCCGCGCCGGCGCCGACGAGTTCAGCGACCGCGCTCGCCGGGATGTTCTCGTCGTGCTCGCCGCGCGGCGCCTTGGTGGCCGGGGTGAAGATCGGCTCCGGCAGCCGCGAGCCCTCGGCCAGCCCCGCGGGCAGCGGCACGCCGCACACCGCGCCGCTCTCCCGGTACTCGGCAAGGCCCGAGCCCGCCAGGTAACCGCGCGCCACGCATTCCACCGGGACCATGTCCAGCCGCTTGCAGGCCGTCGCCCGCCCGGCGAACTCGGCCGGGATGGCCGCGTCCACCAGGTGGTTCGGCACGATATCGGTGAGCTGCTCAAACCACCACAGCGACAGCTGGGTAAGGATCTTTCCCTTGTCCGGGATCTCGGTCTCCAGCACGTAGTCGAACGCGGAGATCCGGTCCGAGGCCACGAGCAGCAGCACGCCGTCGTCGGTCTCGTAGAGGTCGCGCACCTTGCCCGAGTAGACGTGCCTCACGTCAGCGCCCCGAGCCGCTCGAAGACGGCGTCCAGCCTCTCGACGTAGCGTTCCGGGCGGCAGACCTCGTCCAGCCTGGCCTCGTCCAGCTGCTGGCCCGCCCCGGCCGCGTGCTTGCGCAGCGTCTCACGCAGCGGCGTCCCGGTCCGGTAGGTGTCCATGGCCGCGGACTGGACCAGGGTGTACGCGTCCTCGCGGGACATCCCGGCGGCGACAAGCTCGAGCAGCACCGCCGAGGTGTAGATCAGGCCGCGGGTGGCGTTCAGGTTTTCCAGCATCCGCGTTTTGTCCACGACGAGCCCACCGATCAGCCTGCTGGTCTCCTCGAGAAGGTAATCCGTTGCCGTCGCCGCGTCGGGCAGCGCGACCCGCTCCGTCGACGAATGCGAGATGTCCCGCTCGTGCCACAGCGGTATGCCCTCCATCACGGGGACCACCTGCGCCCGCACGATCCGCGCCAGCCCGGCCACCCGCTCCGAGCGGACCGGGTTCTTCTTGTGCGGCATCGCCGACGAGCCCTTCTGCCCCTGCCCGAACGGCTCGGCCAGCTCGGAGATCTCTGTCTGCTGCCCGAGCCGTACCTCCAGGGCCACCGCTTCGCACACGCTGGCGACAAGGGCCAGAACGCTGACCCACTCGCTGATCCCGTCGCGGAACACGACTTGGGTGGCCACCGGCGCTGGGCGCAGGCCCAGTTCGGCCATGACCTGCGACTCGATCGCCGGGTCGATGTTGGAGTAGCTCCCGACCGGTCCGGAGAGCTTGCCGACCGCAACCGCCTCGCGGGCCCGGCGCAGCCGGTCCCGGCACCGGGCCATCGCGAAGGCGAAGTCCGCGACCCGGTGGCCCCACAGGTCAGGCTCGGCGTGGATGCCGTGGGTCCGGCCGACCCGCAGCGTGGAGCGGTGCGCGAGCGCGTGGTCGCGCAGCGCAGCGGTCAGCGAGGTGGCCTTGGCCAGCAGCAGGTCGGTGGCCTCGGTGAGCTGCAGTGCCAGCCCGGTGTCCACCAGGTCGGACGAGGTCATCCCGAAGTGGACGTAAGCGGCGGCCTCCCTGGGGACCGTGTTGTCCGCCCACGCGGACAGGAACGCGATAACGTCATGGCCGGTCACCGCCTCGATCGCGGCCACCGCCTCGGGGGTGGGCGGCGGCGCCGCCCGCACCGGCGGCACCGCGTCGGCGGGCACGGTGCCCGCGCGGGCGTGCGCCTCCAGCACCAGGGTCTCGATCTTGCACCAGAGCTCGTACTTGTGCGCCTCGCTCCAGAC
>JASHOI010000389.1 GCA_030041195.1 Streptosporangiaceae bacterium
GACGTGGCCGACCGCATCGTCCGGAACGGCCTGCGGGCCCCGTCCGCCGGTTTCTCCCAGGGCTGGGGGTTCCTGGTCCTGGACACGCCCGCCGACGTTGCCCGGTTCCGCGACGCGGTCCGGCCGGACACCGATCCTGAGAACTGGTTCGCCGCCCGGGTGGACGCGCCGCTGCTGATCGTCCCGCACTCGAATAAGGACGCCTACCTGGACCGGTACGCCCAGCCGGACAAGGGCTTCACCGACCGGTCGGATGCCTGGTGGCCGTCGCCGTACTGGGACATCGACACCGGGTTCGCGTCACTGCTGATGCTGCTGACCGCGGTGGACGCGGGGCTGGGCGCGTGTTTCTTCGGTTTTCCCATCGAGCGGATCGACGCGTTCCGTGCGGCGTTCGGGGTGCCACCGCAGTTCCACCCGATCGGGGCGATCTCGGTCGGCTACAGCGCCGAGCCGCCGCGCGACCTGAGCGCGCGGCGCAAGCCGCTGTCCGACACGGTGCACCGCGGCCGGTGGGGCCAGTAGCGGTCAGCCCGCGCTCTGGGCTTCGGCCAGTTCCTTGATGCCGGCCAGCGTGGCCGTCATGTTCGTGCTGTGCTCGGCGAGCCGACGGCCCAGGATCCGCGACTCCTTGTCCGGCATGGCCTCGATCGCCACGCTGATTCCGCTCGGCCCGGGCCCGATCTGCATCCACTGGGTGAGCCTGGTGCCGGCGCCGTCGGCGTTCAGCGTGAACCGCCACAGCGCGGACGGCAGGTCCGGGTCGCCGACCGCCCAGCCCAGCACCTGCTCCGGCTGGTACTCGCAGATCGTCGACGTGGTCTCCCAGCTGCCGGCGGCCGGATGGTAGTTGCGCCCGGTGAACCGGGCACCGGGCGTCGGCGTGCTGGCGCCGTCCAGCCACTCGCCGCCGTTGAACTCGCTGCTGAACCGGGCCGGCAGCTGAATGTCGCAGACAAGCTTCCAGACCACAGCCGGGGGCGCGACGATCAGCACGTCCGCCTGGGTGGTCGGGCAGTCGCTGTAGCGGAGCACCGGCTGATCAGGCATGTGTCCTCCCGCTTGACAGGGTAAGCCCGGCGGCGTTCACTGGCGCGACGCTGGCTGCCGCCACGCTGTCACCCGGAGGGCGCGAGCATGCAGGTCGGATTCAACGCGGTGGTCTCGACCGCCGAGGACGCCGCGTTCGTGCGGGACGCCGAGCGGCTCGGCGCCGCATCCGTGTGGGTGCCGGAGACCTGGGGCCAGGACGCGCTGACCCAGCTGGGCTACCTGGCCGGCCAGACGGCCCGGATCCGGCTCGGCTCGTCCATCGTGCAGCTCGGCGCCCGGTCGCCGGCGCTCGTGGCGATGTCGGCGATGTCGCTGCAGCTGCTGTCCGGCGGGCGGTTCCTGCTCGGCGTCGGCGTCAGCAGGCCGCAGGTGATGGAGGGCTGGCACGGCGTGCGCTTCGGGTCCCCGCTGGCGGTGACCCGCGAAACGATCGAGATCGTGCGGGCGGTCGCGCGCGGTGACCGGCTCCGCCACGACGGCCGGGTCTACCGGCTGCCGCAGCCGGACGGCCCCGGCCGCGCGCTCCGGTCGCCGCTGCCGCCCACGCCGGTGCCGATCTACGTCGCGGCGCTCGGGCCGCGCAACCTCGAGCTCACCGGCGAGCTGGCCGACGGCTGGATCGGCAACACGTTCATGCCGGAGCACGCCCCCGTGTTCCTCGGCCCGCTGGCCGCGGGTGCGGCCAGGGCCGGGCGGCGGCTCGCCGACCTGGACCTGGTCATCCCGGTCGCGGTGGAGTTCACCGACGACGCCGGCGCCGCCGAGGCCGCAGCGCGCAGGCACGCCGACGGGTACGCCTTCACGATCGGCGCGATGGGCAGCCGCGACAAGAACTTCTACAACGACGCGCTGACCCGGCTGGGGTTCGGCGATGACGTGCGCGCGGTGCAGGAGCTGTGGCTGGCCGGGCAGCGGGACGCCGCCGCCGCGCGGGTCCCCGCCGAGATCGGGCGCGCGACCAACCTGCTGGGAACCCCGGCCATGATCACCGAGCGGCTTCGGCTGTACCGGGACGCGGGCATCACCACGCTGCAGACCAAGCTCGGCGGCGACCACGCCGCGCGCCTCGACACGCTGGCGCAGCTCATCGAGCTGGTCCGGCAGGTCAGCTCGGAACAGGCGCACCCGCCCGCCGGCCGGAACCGGTGACCGCGCCGCCGTGGCGTGGCACCGGCGCCGTGGCACCAGCGCCGTGGAAACAGCGCTATGGCATCAGCGCCGTGGCAGTGCGGTGGCAACGGGGTGGTGGGACCCACGCTGTTGCAGGAACAACAGCGTGGGTCCCTTCACCGTCTTGCGCGGCCGCTACGCAACTATCACGGGGCCGCTGCGGGGCGGGCGTTGACAAACCAGATACCAACGGTATTAGATACCGTTGGTATGAGGACCAAGCTGAGCCGCGACGAGCAGGTGGAGCGGAATCGCCGCCTGGTCCTTGAGGCGGCGCGCCGGGTATTTCTGGCCCGCGGCTACGCAAGCGCCACGCTCGATGTGATTGCCGAGGAGGCTGGGTTCTCGAAGGGAGTGGTCTATTCCCAGTTCGCCAGCAAAGCCGACATGTTCCTGGCCTTGCTGGAAGCCAGGATCGACGAGCGGGCCGAGCAGAACGAGCGGCTGGCCGGCCAGTTCGGCGGCAGGCAGCTGGCAGAGGCGGTTCCGGAACTGGCCCTCGCGCTGTTGCGAGCCGAGCCCGAGTGGATGCAGCTGGTTCTGGAGTTCCGCCTGCACGCGGCCCGGGTGCCCGAGCTGAACCGGCGGTACGCCGAGCTGCACGAGCGGACGCTCGACCGGCTGGCCTCGGTCTACGCCCGGCTGCACGAGCGGGCCGGCAGCACACCGCGTTACCCGGTCCGGGTTCTGGCCGAGCTGAGCTTGGCGGTCAGCCGCGGTGCCTTCCTGGAGCGGCTGGCCAATCCCGGCGGCGCCGACCTGCCCACCACCGAGGTCATCAGCGAACTCGTGCTGCAGACCATGCCGCCCGCGGGCGGGGAACGGCCGGACGGCGAATTGACGGGGGAATCCGATGCTTGCTGAGCTCTTGACCCGGCCGGACGGCGGTGCGCCGGCACTCGGTGACCTGCGCGGCCGCATCCAGGCGGACATCGTCGCTGGCCTGCCCGCGCACTTCCGGCGGCTAGGCATGGCCCCGGAGCAGCTGAATGACTGGCAGCGTGACCGGCTGCGCCGCTTGCTGACCGGGGCGGTCCAGCGCTCTGTCTTTCATGCCACGCGGCTGCATGGCATCGACCCGGCACGGTTCGAGCTCGCCGACCTGGCGAGCCTGCCGGTCATGACCAAGACGCAGATGATGGATCACTTCGACGACCTGATCAGCGGCCGGCTGCTGACCCGCGAGGCGGCCGAGCGCGCCCTGGCGGCGACCCACGACGAGCCCCGGCCGCTGCCGGGCGGCTACCTGTGCATGGCGACCGGTGGCAGCTCCGGCCAGCGCGGAATCTTCGCCTATGACCAGGAGAGCGTGGCGGAGTTCGTCAGCCTGATCTTCCGGACCCGGCTGGCCGCGCTGGGGCTGTCCAGCACCGACGGGCCGGTGCAGCTCCCCGGGGTCACCTTCGCGATGGTGGGGGCGGCCTCGGCGATCCACGGAACCAGGTTCGTGCCGTCGATGTTGGCCGGCAGCCCGGTCAGGTTCGTCAGCGTTCCGGTCACCCTGCCCGTCGCCGAGATCGTCGGCCGCCTGAACGAGCTGCAGGCGGACGGCCTGTTCGGCTACCCCAGCATGCTCGCCAGGCTGGCTGCCGAGCAGGAAGCCGGCCGGCTCGGGATCGCGCCACGGCTGGTGAACTGCACCGCCGAGACGCTGCAACCCGAGTTCCGCGCCGCGATCAGGAAGGCGTTCGGCGCCCCGGTCTTCAACACCTTCGCCAGCACCGAGGGGCTCATCGGGTCCAGCGGGCCGGACGATCCGGCCATCACGCTGGCCACCGACAGCTGCATCGTGGAGCTGGTCGATGCCGAGAACCGCCCGGTGCCACCCGGAACCCCCTCGGACAAGGTCCTGATCACCAATCTGTTCAACGACCTGCAGCCGCTGATCAGGTACGAGCTGAACGACTCGTTCACCGAGCAGCCAGACGCCACGCAGCACGGCCACCTGCGCGTCACCGTGCGGGGGCGAGCCGACGACATCCTGCGCTACGGCCAGGCGGAGATCCATCCGCTGGCGCTGCGGTCGATCTTGCTGGCCCAGCCGGACGTGCTCGACTACCAGGTACGGCAGACCGCCCGCGGCGTCGCCGTGCACGTGCTGCTGAATCGCGGGACCGGCGTGGCGGGTCTGCGCGGGCAACTCTGCGCGGCGCTGGCCAGGGCCGGGGTCACCGATCCGGAGGTCACCGTCGATGCCGTGGCCTCGCTGCCGCGGAACGCGGAAACCGGCAAGCTGCGGCGGGTGATCGCGGCCTGACGTCCCGAGCCAGCCGCGCGCCGTAAATCGATATCGCTCGATCACCGGTGATGGCAGGGTTTTGCCATGCCAGCAGAGTTTGTCCGCAGCAGCCGGCTGTTCCCGGGCGTGCCGTACGCCTACGCCGCGGCCGCCCCGGGAGGAGCCCCGGGAGCCCGCGTGATCTTCACCGCCGGCGCGTGCCCGCTCGATGAGCAGGGGAAGGTGGTCGCGCCCGGAGACGTGGCCGGGCAGATGCGCCAGGCGGTCGGCAACCTGCAGATCACGCTCGAGGAGTCCGGCGCCAAGGTGACCGACGTGCTCAAGACAACGGTCTACGTCCGCAGCGACCGCCGTGAGGATCTGGTCACCGCCTGGAACGTGGTCGCCGCCGCCTTCGGTGACCACGACGCGCCGAGCACGCTGCTGGGCGTTGCGGCCCTTGGCTACGAAGGCCAGCTTGTGGAGATCGAGGCGGTCGCCTTCGTCACTCCGGGTTAGCGCAGCAAGCCACGACGTATGGTACCATACATATATGGTACGCACTACTGTCTACCTGCCAGAGAACACCAAGCAGCGGCTGACCGAGGCTGCCCGGCGGCAGGGGCAGTCCGAAGCGGAATTCATCCGATCTGCCATCGAGCAGCGCGTCAGCGAAGTGCTTCCGCGCAAGCGTGGCCGCTGGGGAACTGTCCGATTCGACGAGGCAGGTCTAGCCCGAAAGGTCGATGAGATCCTGGCCGAAGGTTTCGGCGAGGAGTGATCATCTGCGACACCAGCGGGCTTATTGCCGGCTACGACGAGAGCGACCCAGACGGCCCCGCAGTACGCGAACTACTGGACGCCGATGCGGGTTCACTCATCGTCTCGCCATTCGTGCTGGCCGAAGTCGACTACATGTTCATGAAGAGGTCTGGCGCCGCCGCGGAACTCGTGTTGCTCAGGGACCTGGCCGACGGGGTATATCAGGTTGCTGAGTTCACCCGGCTTGACGCCGAACGCGTCGCGGAGCTATCGCGGCAGCATGCCGGTCTCAGGCTCGGCATCGCCGGCGCGCACAGCATGTGTCTCACCCGCCCGGATCGATACGACACCAGGCGGATACTCACTTTTGATCACAGGCGCTTCCGCGCGGTGAAACCGCCGCAGGGCGGCGTCTTCACGATCCTGCCCGCCGACCTGTAGGTCTGGGATTGGGCCGCCATTGTGCAGGGGGTCCGCCGGCGGCACCGGTCAGCCCATCGTCCAGGGCCGGAGTTTCTCGGGGTTGAGCACCGCCCACATGTGCTTGATCCGGTCGTCGGCGATGTCGAACGCCACCACCGCCACGGTGACGCCGTCCTGCTGGGCCACCAGGCCCGGCTGGCCGTTGACCGTGCGCTCCAGGATCGCCAGGCCGGGTGCCCGGCCGGCGAAAGCGACGCAGCCGTGCGCGATCTGCTCGCGGCCCTCGACCGGCTGGGTCACGGCGCTGACCAGGCCGCCGCCGTCGGCGATCACGGTGGCGTCGGGGTCGAGCAGGGCGATCAGGGCGCCGATGTCCTTTGCCTCCCAGGCCTGCTTGAAGTCCCTGACGATGCCGGCCTGCCGCGCCGTCGGCGCTGCCGGGATCGGCGCAGCCCGCGAGGCGCGGACGCGGCGGCGGGCCGAGGAGGCTAGCTGGCGGCAGGCCGCCGGGGATCGGCCGACGATGTCGGCCACGTCGGCGAAGGGGTACCGGAAGACGTCGTGCAGGATGAACGCGACGCGCTCGGCCGGGGTCATCGATTCGAGCACGACGAGGAAGGCCATGTTGACCGACTCGTCGAGGGTGACCCGGTCGGCCGGGTCCATGGCGCCGCCCGGCCGCACGACGGCCCACTCCGTGGCCTGGGGCAGCGGCTCGGGGATCCACTCGCCCACGTAGGTCTCTCGCCGGGCGCGCGCCGAGCCGAGCAGGTTGAGGCAGATGCGGCCGGCGACCTTGTTCAGCCAGGCGCCGGGAGATGCGATGGCGTCCTGCTCCCGCCGGGACAAGCCGTACCACCGGGTGTAGGTCTCCTGCACGGCGTCCTCTGCATCGGCCAGGGAGCCGAGAAGCCGGTAGGCGAGATTGATGAGCTGACGCCGCTCGCTCATGATCGCGTCCAGGCCCTGGTCGGGCCCGCCGCCTCCTGACACGGCTGGCCCGGTTGGGCCGGATGGGGTGGTCATGGTGCCGACGGCTCCCTGAGTCGCATCTGCTCTCACCTGTTCGACAAGACAGCGCAGCCGAATGTCAGGCTGGCGCGCCGCCTCACATTCCGCGGGGTCGCGTTGTCGAACCGCTGAGACCCTCTGCCAACGATCCATCGAAGGAGCTCGACGCACATGAACGGGTCCGCTACACCCACACCGGGCGCCACGTCGCAGCTGGCCGACGGGACTGCCGCAGGCAACTGGACGCTCGACCCCGCCAGGTCAGCCGCCGAGTTCCGGGTCAGGCACTTCTGGGGCGCGATCACCGTGCGCGGCACGCTCCGGCCGATGGCCGGCCAGGCCGCCGTCAGCCCGGACGGGACGGTGACCGGACGGATCAGCTTCGACACCGGCTCGCTCGACACCGGGCACAACCAGCGCGACAAACACCTGCGCTCCGCCGACTTCTTCCACACCGACGAGCACCCCGAGGCCGTCCTGACCGTGAGCGAGGCACGCCCGGCAGGCCCGGACCGGCTGGAGTGCCGGGGAGCCCTCGACGTGGCCGGCCACGTCAGGCCCGTCACCTTCACCGCGTACATCCAGGAGGCGACCAGGCGGGCCGTCGTGCTCACCGCCGAGCTCCAGGTCGACCGCACGGAGTTCGGCATGACCTGGAGCCCGCTGCACATGGCCTCGATGACCGCACTGGGCACCGTGACGGCGCGATTCACCCGTGCGTGAGCCAGCCCCGGAATACCCCTGCAGTCAGGGGATGAGCACGGGGCGGCGGCCGCCCTGCTCGCGATGCCAGACCTCGGCCACCCGGTCCAGCGGAACCCGCTCGATGTCGACGTGTATCGCCCCGGTGCGCAGCAGCTCGTAGAACTCCCTGATCGCGGTCGCGATTTGCTCCCGTCCCCCGGCTCCGGCCCCGGTGCCGGTGCCCATGCCGACGATCTCCAGCCCGGCACTCCGCAGCACCTCGGCCGGCAGCACAAGATCACCCCCCGCCATCGCGCCGACCTCGATCAGGCGTGTGTGCAGGCTCCGGCCGACAAGGTCGCGCCGGACCAGGGTCTGCAGCAGCACCTCGGTCGGATGCCCCCACAGGTAGTCGATGATCAGGTCCCAGCCGTCCCCTTCCTGTTCCCGGTACGCGTCGGCGAGCGCCTCATCGGGCTGGTCGACCCGGATCACCGCGTCGGCACCCAGCTCGAGCAACTCGTCGAGGGTGGACGGGTTGCGCCCGGTGGCCACGATGCGCCCGGCGCCGCGCAGGTGCGCCAGCTGCACCGCCAGCTTCCCGGTGACCCCGGTCGCGCCCTGGATCAGGACCCGCGACCCAGGCTGCACCGGCCCCCGGTGGTAGACCGCAAACCAGGCCGACATGCCCCCGTTGAACGCACCGGCCGCGACCGCCGGGTCGATCCCGTCGGGCAGCGGGATCAGCTGCGCCGGATCGACCGCGACCTGCTCCGCCATGCTGCCGGCTTCCATGCTGAGGAAGATGACCCGCCGGCCGTCGCCGAGCTCACCCACGCCGAGAAAGCCGGCGATCGCCGGGGGCTCGGGACGGGAGTAGTGCGTGCCCGCGACCCGGCTCTTGTCGACGGCGTTGATCGGCGCGGCGAGCACCCGCACCAGGACCTGGCCGTCGCCGGGGACGGGTGCCGCCACCTCCTCCACGCGAGGGGTGCCGCCGATCTCGTGGACGATTGCCGCTTTCATCCCGTGCTCCTTCTCCTGAACCAGAACCCGTATCTAGTACCGTACATCGTACGTAAATGATTCCGGTACGATGTACGGAATGTCAAGCAGCACGCCCGGGCGACCTCCCCGGTTCAGCCGGGAGCGGCTCGCGCAGGTCGCCTTCGAGATCGCCGACCGGGAGGGGTTCGAGGCCGTCTCGATGCGCCGGGTGGCCCAGGAGCTGGGCGCGGGCACGATGACGCTCTACAACTACGTGCGCACCAAGGACGAGCTGGTCGCGCTCATGGACGACCAGCTGATGGGCGAGCTGCTGGTGAGCGAGGAGGAGCTGGCGCGGCCCTGGCGGGACGCCTTCACCGCCATCTCGCGCCGCACCTACCGGCTCCGGGTGCAGCACCCCTGGTCGCTGACCGCCATGCAGAACGCGGGCATGGCCCACAACGCGCTGCGCCACGCCGAGCAGACGCTGACCGCGCTGGAGGGCTCGCCGTTCAGCGACGAGCAGAAGTTCACGGTCATGGCCGTCACCGACTCCTTCGTGGACGGCCACGCGCTGCACCGGATCGAGGTGGCCGCGGAGCTGGGACCCGGCGGAGCGGTCGGAGATCGCACCCGGCACGCGCTGGAGATGCTGGCATCCGGGCCCTATCCCCGGATGCGCCGCAACTGGGCCTCGCTCGAAGACTGGAGACCAGGGGGAGAAGCGTGGATGGACGAGTCCTTCGAACGCGGCCTCAGCGCCCTGATCGAAGGACTCGTGCGGCAGTTCTGCAACCAGTCAGCCTGACCCGCGGGCTGGGCAGCGGGTCAGCGCGGCGGAGGCGAGAAGCGATCGTCCGCGTCACCCAGGCCGCGCTGCCGGCGAGCTTCCCTGGCAGCCCCGCGTCAGGTCGGCCTCGCCGGCTGCGCCGCGAGCCGGATGAACGCCTGCTCGGTGGCGGAACCCGGGACCGCGCAGTAGGTGATGATGCGCTGGCCGGTCTCGGCGATGTGCAGGACCTGGCACTCGAACTCGAGCAGCCCGGCCTCCGGGTGGTCGACGTGCTTGAACATCGGCCCGCGGGCCTCCACCTCGTGCGCGGCCCACATTTCGGCGAACTCCGGGGAGAGCGCGAGCATCTCGGTGACCACGCTCTCGATCTCCGGGTCGCCGGGGTAGCGGGCGTACCCGGCGCGCAGGTCGGCGACCGTCGCCCTGGTGAAGCGGACGAAGTCCTCGTCGCTCCAGGCGGAGTGCTCCGGCGGCCGGCGGAACGTCCAGCGGATCATGTTCCGGTCCGGCTGGCTGGCCAGGTTGCCGATGAAGTGGGTGGCCAGCCGGTTCCAGGCCAGGACGTTATAAGCGGCGTCGACGACGTAAGCGGGCGTGGTGGGCATGCTGTCCAGCAGGTACCTGATGCCCGGCGTGATCTCGCGGCTCGGCCGGGCCGGCTGCGGCGGCGCCACGCCGGCCATCCGGAACAGGTAGTCCCGCTCGTCGGTGCTCAGCATCAGCGCCCGGGTTAGCGCGGACAGCACCTGCCGTGACGGATGCGGCCCGCGGCCCTGCTCGAGCCGGATGTAGTAGTCGACCGACATCCCGGCGAGCTGGGCCACCTCCTGGCGGCGCAGCCCCGGCGTCCGCCGCGGCCCGACCGCCGGCAGCCCCGCGTCCTGCGGGGACACCCGGGCGCGCCGGGCCCGCAGGAACGCCGCCAGCTCGGCGCGGCCGGGAGCGGAAGCGTCCATGCCTCCAGCTTGCCACCTGCCGGAACCCGCAGGGTGGTACCGCTGGTCCCAGGCTCCGCCGGTCTCTCCCGGCTCCGGGACGGCCGCCGTAGCGTGACAGGCATGACAGCGAAGATCGCCCTGATTACCGGGGCCAACAAGGGGATTGGTTTCGAGACCGCGCGCCAGCTCGGAGCCCAGAGCATGACCGTGCTGGTCGGCGCGCGCGACGAGGAACGAGGCCGGGCGGCCGAGAGCGCCCTGCGCGAAGGCGGTGCCGACGCCCGGTTCGTCCAGCTCGACGTCACCGACGCCAAGTCGGTCCAGCGCGCGGCCGAGTTGATCGAGGCCGAGTACGGCCGGCTGGACATTCTGATCAACAACGCGGGCACCGCGTCCGTCGCGCGCAGCCGCGCCCTGCCCAGCCAGACATCGCTCGACGACATGCGCGCGGTCTACGAGATCAACGTCTTCGGCGTGGTCACGGTCACCAACGCCATGCTGCCGCTGCTGCGCCGGGCCGAGGCCGCGCGGATCGTCAACGTGTCCAGCGAGGTGGGCTCGATCGGCTCGCAGAGCAACCCGGCGAGCCCGCTTGCCCAGATGCCGGCGTCGGCGCAATATCCGTCGTCCAAGGCCGCGCTCGACATGCTCACGGTCATGTACGCCAAGGAACTCCGGGACACGCCGATCAAGGTCAATGCCGCCAACCCCGGCTACACCGACACCGACTTCAACGACCACCGCGGGTTCCGCACGCCCGCGGAAGGCGCCGAGCCCAGCGTGTACCTGGCCACCCTGCCGGACGACGGCCCGACCGGGATCCTGTGGGGCCACATCTGGACCACCGACGGCACCGGCGGCTACGGCACGCTGCCCTTCTGAGAGAGCCGAGGCGTCACGCGTCCCGGAATTTCAGGACGAGTGCGCCAAGGAGGAGGGCGCCGACGGTCCACAGCGCGACGACGCCGAGGCTCTGCCACGGGGTGAGCGGGAGGCCCTTCAGCCCGGTCGTGGCCTGAGCGTCCAGGCCGGCAGGCAGGGGGCCGATCTGGTCCAGGTGCCGGGCGAGGGTCGGGTTGGAGACGAGGTCCGCGGCGAGCGGGAACAGGTACAGCACGCCGAGCACGAGGCGCGCCGCCTCTCTGTACATCTCAGCGGGTACCGCGAAGACCCACGTAGCCCGGCTGCTGGCCAAACTCGGTGCCAGAGACCGGGTCCAGCTCGTCATCACCGCATACCAGGCCGGCCTGCTCGACACCTAAGGCAGCCACCCGCGGCTCAGCCGGTGCAGCGGCCGTGGCTCGGCCCGATCAGGTACCAGGCCTCCTGCGGGATGGCCTCGGTCTTCGTGAACCAGCCGACGCGGACCCGCAGGTAGAGCACGTCGATCCCGTTACTCTCGCCTCGTTGCAGGCACAGGTCCGAGGTCCACAGCACGCGGACAAGCCGCATCTGGAGCGGCGGGATCGAGACCGGCATCCCGAAGCCGATGTTCTGCGCGGCGCTCTCCCCGACGACGCCGTTGGCGACATCGACATACGAGCGGGAGACCGTGAGCTGCTCGGTCGCCGAGCCCGGGTTGTTCCACCCCGTCTCGCCGGAGGCATCCCCGACGACGGTTTCGGTGACGTTGGCGGGGTTCCAGACGGCGATCACGTAACCCTGCCGCTGGCCGGAACGGATCGGGGCCGTGTTCTGGGTCGCGTTGTCGGCCCTGGCGATGGCTTCGTGATTGGCGTCCTGCGGGTACCACCAGTCGCCGGCGTTGTTCCAGTACTCGAGCGGCGGGGCGGACCGGTATTTGTCAGCGTACCTGGCGCCGGCCACGACCAGGATCACCGCGAGGCCGACCGCGAGCCAGATGAAGCCGCGCACGCGCGCCGACCGGGTGCGGGCCGGGCGCGCGGCCGG
>JASHOI010000390.1 GCA_030041195.1 Streptosporangiaceae bacterium
CTCCACGGACCCGGACCGGGCAGCGGCGGCGCCGCGGGCGGCTTCCCCTCGGGAGCCGCCGACTCGGCCGCGGCGTGCCGCGGCGGGATCGCGAGCCGCAGCACGTCCGCCAGCGTGCCGCCGTACCGGTCCGCCACCGCCCGGGCCAGCCCGAAGATCTCGGCCGTCAGCACCGGCTCCGGTGACACCACCCGCTCGAGGAACGCGAGCCCGCCCTCGTGCTCGCTGACCTCGGCGCGCTGCAGCAGGTACCCGCCGGTCAGCCGGCCGGCGAACCTGACCCGGACCCGGCAGCCCGGCACCGCCTCCGCCGAGAGCCGCTCCGGCACCAGGTAGTCGAACGGCCGGTCCAGGTGGGGCAGGGACACGTCCACGGCCACCCGGGCCACCGGCAGGCTGCCGGCGGCCACCTTGCCACCGCGTCCCGAACCTGCCACGGCTCTGTCCTACCAGACTCGTCCGACGTAGCCGTCCGTCCCGCAAGCGCCGGGTCAGGCGCCATGAGTGGTACCACGGGAGGCTCTTGCCGAGCTCGTCCGCACCTCGGAGCGACAGGTACCGGACGGACCGCCTGCTAACGCTGGCGGAAGACCGACTCGGCGAACCACTCCCAGGTGCTGCGGATGCCGTCTCCGCGGCTGATCGTCGGCGTGTAGCCGAGCAGCTGCTCGGCCAGGTCGTAGGAGGCGAAGTTCCGGCCCACCTCGCCCGCGCGGGCCGGCCGGTACTCGACCGGGTGATCCGGCACTCCGGCCGCGGCGCGGCACAGGCCGGCCAGCTCGCGCACCGTGGTCTCGACGCCGGATGCGACGTGCAGCGCGGTGCCGCCGGGGACGTCGCGCTCCAGGGCCAGCTCGATCGCCCGGGAGATGTCGGTCACGTGGGTGTAGTCACGCGACGCCGAGCCGTCGCCGTAGATCACGATCGGCTGGCCGGCCTCAATCGCGCGGAAGAACAGCGTCATCGCCCCCGACTTCCTGGCGCTCCACGGCCCGTAGGCGTTCGCGAACCGCAGCGCCACCGTGCGCAGCCCGTACGCCGCGGAAAAGGCGTGCGCGTAACCCTCGCCCGCGAGCTTGCTCGCTCCGTACGGGGAGATCGGCCTGGGCAGCGAGCGCTCGGTGACCGGCGGTGTGGCGTCGCCGATCAGCGCGCCCCCCGTGGACGCCTGCACCGTGCGTTCCACCCCGGCCCGCCGCGCGGCGTCCAGCACCCGGAACGTGCCTGCGACGTTGACGTCGAAGTTCGCCGCCGGGTCGGCGATGGACATGATGACCGAGCCCGCCGCGGCGAGGTGCACGACCGCGTCCATCCCGGCCACCGCGGCGTCCAGCGCCGCCGCGTCGCGGATGTCCCCCTCGACCAGTTCGGCTTCCACGCCCGCCAGGAACGTGATGTCGCCGGTCGTGTAGTTGTCGAAGACGCGAACCCGGTGCCCGGCTGCCACCAGCCGCCGGACCAGCGTGGCGCCGACGAAGCCAGCTCCGCCGGTCACCAGGATGCGACGCTGGGCTGCCATGGCAGGCAAAGCTACCAGCGGCCCCGGCTGCCGATCACGCACCGCGCCAGCGGGCACGCCATGCGCGGGCGGGCCGGCCGGATTCGCCGGCTAATCGCCCGGACCGGCGTTCAGGGCGTGCCTGGCCCTTGGCCGCTCCTGGCCGGCCGGGCGGGCCGGGGCGAGCCGCACCAGCACGTTGTACGTGACCACGGCGATGGCCAGGTGCATCACCATGAGCACGGCCACGGCCCTTGGGGGCGCACCCAGGTGCAGGATGTACAGGTCGGGCAGCCAGAGCACGAGTGTCACCAGGATCGCCATGCGCAGGAACATCCACCGCGGCTCCGACGTGATCCGCGTGGTGACCGGCCACGCCGCGCACGCGATGATCACGCCGATCACGGTGAGCTTGCCGTAGTCGGGGAACTGGAAGTGCACGTAGCCCTTGGTGGAAGGGAAGACGGTGGTGCCCGCGACGACCAGGATCGCGTCGGCGGCGAGCGAGCCAGCGATCGAGGCGGCGGTCGCGAGCAGGAGCCGCCACGCGCTCGGCTGCCGGTGCTGCGGCGCGAAGTCGAGGTGGATCAGCGAGGCGGCCCGGCGGAGCACCTACCGGCCCACAGCGGTCCGCAGCGCGTCGGTCCGGTCGGTGCGCTCCCAGGAGAAGTTCGGCTCCTCCCGGCCGAAGTGGCCGTAGGCGGCGGTCTGCGAGTAGATCGGGCGGAGCAGGTCCAGGTCCCTGATGATCGCGGCGGGCCGCAGGTCGAACACCTCGAGGACCGCGTCCTGGATCCGCTCAACCGGGACCTGCTCGGTGCCGAAGCACTCCACGAACAGGCCGACCGGCTTTGCCTTGCCGATCGCGTACGCCACCTGGGTCTCACAGCACTCGGCCAGCCCCGCGGCGACGACGTTCTTGGCAACCCAGCGCATCGCGTACGCGGCGCTGCGGTCCACCTTGGACGGGTCCTTGCCGGAGAAGGCTCCCCCGCCGTGCCTGGCCATCCCGCCGTACGTGTCGATGATGATCTTGCGTCCGGTCAGCCCGGCGTCGCCCATCGGGCCGCCGATCTCGAACCGCCCGGTCGGGTTGACCAGCAGCCGGTAGCCCGCGGTGTCGATGTCAATGTCGGCCAGTATCGGCTCGACCACGTGCTCACGGATGTCCGGGGTGAGCAGCTCCTTCAGGTCGATCGCCGCCGCATGCTGGCTGGAGACCACGACCGTGTCCAGCCGCACCGGCCTTCCGTCCGCGTACTCGATCGTGACCTGTGTCTTGCCGTCCGGCCGGAGGTAGGGCACGTCACCGCTGCGCCGGACGTCGGTGAGCCGCCTGGCCAGCCGGTGCGCGAGCATGATCGGCATGGGCATCAGCTCGGGGGTCTCCCGGCACGCGTAGCCGAACATCAGGCCCTGGTCACCGGCGCCCTGCCGGTCGAGTTCGTCCGCGCCCTCGCCCTCGCGGTGCTCGAACGCCTCCTGAACCCCCTGGGCGATGTCCGGTGACTGGGAGCCGATCGACACCGACACCCCGCAGGACCTGCCGTCATAACCCTTGGCTGAGGAGTCGTAGCCGATCTCCAGGATCTTTTCCCGTATCACACCTGGAATGTCCACATAGGTCTCGGTCGTCACCTCTCCGGCGACGTGCACTTGGCCCGTGGTGATCAGCGTTTCGACCGCGACGTGGCTCGACGGGTCGCCCTTCAGCATCCCGTCCAGGATGGCATCGCTGATCTGGTCGGCCATCTTGTCCGGATGACCCTCTGTGACCGACTCGGAAGTAAACAGACGACGAGCCACCTGACATCCTTTTCGTTCAAGAGTTTTGCGCGACGAGGTCTCGCCGCAGTGTAGCCGGGTGGCGAGATCGGCGCGGCTAGTCGAGCCTGCTGGCGACCAGATCCCAGATGACGTCGGCGAGCACTTCCTTGGGCCCGCGCGGGACGCGCGTCTCACCGCCGTCGGCGGCGAGCACCACGGCCTCGTTGTCGCTGGTCCCGAACGCCAGGCCGCCGCCGACCTGGTTCACGACCAGCAGGTCACACCCCTTGGCCGCGAGCTTCGCGCGGCCATTGGCGAGCACATCCCCGGTCTCGGCACCGAACCCGACGATGACCTGGCCCGGCCGCGCCCGGTTGCTGGACAGCTCGCGCAGGATGTCGGGGTTCTGCACCAGGCGGAGCGGCAGCGGCGCCGCGCCGGACTTCTTGATCTTCGAATCGCTCCTGGTCTCCGGCCGGTAATCGGCGACGGCGGCGGCCATCACCACCGCATCCGCCTCGGCCGCCGCCGCGATCACCGCGTCCCGCATCTCGCGGGTCGAGATCACGCGCACGACCTGGGCGCCCGCCGGATCCTCCAGCGCCGCGTTCGCGGCCACCAGCGTGACCTTGGCGCCGCGCGCGGCAGCCGCGCGCGCGATCGCGTAGCCCTGCCGGCCGGACGACCAGTTGCCGATGAACCGGACCGGGTCGAGCTCTTCCCTGGTGCCGCCCGCCGAGACCAGCACCCGGCGGCCGCTGAGGTCGGCCGCCAGGCCCGCGGCTCCGCGCGCGAGCACCCGCACCGCCACGCCGAACAGCTCCGCGGGCTCGGGCAGCCGCCCCGGACCGGTGTCGGGGCCGGTGAGCCGCCCGGTGGCCGGGTCGAGCACGACCGCGCCCCGTTCCCGCAGCGTTGCGACGTTCGCCTCGGTGGCCGGATGCTGCCACATCTCGGTGTGCATGGCCGGGGCGAACACGATCGGGCAGCGCGCGGTCAGCAGGACCGCGGTCAGCAGGTCATCGGACCGGCCGACGGCCGCCCGCGCCAGCAGGTCGGCCGTGGCCGGGGCGACGAAGACCAGGTCGGCCGTCTGGCCGAGCCGGACGTGCGGGACGTTGTGCACCTCATCCCAGACGCCGGAGGACACGGGCTCGCCGGACAGCGCGGCCCAGGTCGCCTCGCCGACGAAGCGCAGCGCGTCCGGCGTTGGCACCACCCTGACCCGGTGGCCCGCCTCGGTGAACAGCCGCAGCAACTCGCAGGACTTGTACGCGGCGATGCCCGCGCCTACCCCGAGGACGATGCGCACCGGCACCTGCCCTGGCCGGACGGCTCAGCCGTCAGGCTTCCGTTGCTTCCTCGGCGCTGACCAGCCCCTCGCTGATCTCGCGCAGCGCGATCGACAGCGGCTTTTCCTGAACGCGGGTCTCAACCAGCGGACCGACGTACTCCAGCAGCCCCTCACTGAGCTGGGCGTAGTAGGCGTTGATCTGCCTTGCCCGCTTCGACGCCATGATGACGAGGCCGTACTTACTGTCCACCACATCGAGGAGATCGTCGATGGGCGGGTTGATGATGCCTTCTACGGCCGGAGTCCCTGCCACCTTGTGCCTTTCCCGTGTTTAGAGCGCAGCCCGCCGCCGCCTGCGGCCCGTACTGGCCGCTCGCGGCCGGTAACCAGGCTACCAGGTGACGTACAGGGGCCGGGGCGTCGCCGAGCGGGGTCGCGGCGCGCCCACGAACAGTGGGCGGATCGGCAGTCAACCCACGGACCCCGCCCCGCCCCTGCAACGGCCCGCGTTGGTTAGATCTCGCCGCCCCGGAACTCGTGCTCCAGAGCGGTCCGCTGGTTCGCACCGAGGCCGCGGACCCGCCGCGACTCGGCGATGCCGAGCTTCTCCATGATCTGCTTGGCCCGGACCTTGCCAACGCCCGGCATCGACTCCAGCAGAGCCGAGACTTTCATCTTTCCGACGACATCGTCGGTCTGGCCCTCCTTGAGGACCTGTGGCAGGGTCGTCGAACCCTTCTTCAGCCGATTTTTTACCTCCGCCCGCTCTTTACGCGCCTTGGCGGCCTTCTCTAGAGCCGCCGCCCGCTGATCGGGGGTAAGGGGAGGAAGAGCCACTCGTGGTCACCTCGGGTTTCGTATCGAAAAACTCGCTCCGCGTGGGAAAACTAGCGAGTTCAGCCCGTCAGGGCAACGTGAACCCCCGTTTGTGGCGTCACAAATTAACCATTATTACTAACCGAACATATCTGGGTACTCAGTGTAGCTAAACGGCGCATGGGATTTCATGATCGCTGACGTCAGGCGCTTGCGACCGATTGCGGTCCTGAGCGCCGCCGACGCCCGGTGTGAACGCTCTCAACCGGACCGAATTTGCATCTGCAAGTGCGAACCAGGTGAGACAGCGGCAAGTAAGAAGACGCCGACTTAAGGTGGCTGGAACGCGCGGCCGGCGTGTCACGCGACGGGATAGGCGGGTGCGCGACGCGAACGGCATACGCCATAGCCGGGCGTGTGACGCGAACGGCATAGGCGGGCGCGTTGCGACGAACGGCATGGGCCGGCACATAGCCCGAGCGCACGGCTCGACATAGCCCGAACGCACGGCTGGACATAGCCCAAACGCATGGCTGACATAGCCCGAACGCATCGTTCGCAGATAGCCCGAACGCATCGCCGCGACATACCGCAACGCACCACGGACACATACCGGAACGCACCATGGGCACATACCGCAACGCACATACCGCAACGCACCACGGTCACATTGCAGAATGCATCGGCCCGCCTGCAGCGGTCACCGGGCTCAGTTAGACGCCACCGATATTTTCCGCAGCGACGCACCAATGGCGGCCGCCGCCGCACCGGGATCCGCCGCGCCGGTGATTGGCCGGCCGATCACCAGCAGATCGGCGCCGGCCTGCAACGCCTCCTCCGGAGTGGCGATCCTCGCCTGATCGTTGGCTTCGGACCCGGCCGGGCGCACCCCGGGGGTGATCAGCGTGATCTCCGGACCGACCTCGGCGCGCACCGCCGCCACCTCGCGCGGCGAGCAGACAAGCCCTCTCGCCCCCGCTTCGACCGCCAGCGCGGCCAGTCGCCGCACCGCGTCAGCTACCGGCCCGGCAAGGCCGAGCCGATCCAGGTCCGCGTCGCCGAGCGAGGTCAGGACGGTCACCGCGACGATCTTGGTGTCCGGGGCGGCTTCCACGGCCGCGCGCACGGCCGCCATCCCGCCGACCGCGTGCACGGTGAGCAGGTCGGGCCGCAGCCTGGCCACCGACCGGGCCGCGCCGGCCACGGTCGCGGGTATGTCATTGAGTTTCAGGTCGAGGAAGACCGCGACGTTGCTGCCGCCGCGCACCGAGGCCACGGCCTCGGGGCCGTACCGCAGGTAGAGCTCGAGGCCGATCTTCACGGTGCTGACGTGCGGCGTGACCAGGCCCGCCCACCGGGCGGCGGTCTCCAGGCTCGGCGCGTCCAGGGCGACGGCGATCGGCGCGGGATGGGTCACGGCATCCTCCTATGACACGTTTCCGGTAAGCCTGCGCCGCGGGTTGGCACCCGGCTCGTGAGCCAGCCCGATGACGTCGGAGATGCGCTCCACCCCGCGCCGTGCCAGCTCCTCCTCGAGCTCGCGGACGATGCGCATACACGCCGACGGATCGTGGAAGATCGCTGTCCCGACGCTGACCAGCGTGGCGCCGGCCAGCATCAGCTCCAGCGCGTCCTGCCCGGTCCGCACGCCGCCCATGCCGATGATCGGGACGTCGGGCAGCGCCTCGCGGACCTGCCAGATGCACCGCACGGCCACCGGCCGGATGGCGGGGCCGGAAAGTCCCCCGGTCATCCCGGCGAGCACCGGGCGCATGGTCCGCGTGTCAATCGCCATGCCGAGCAAGGTGTTGATCAGCGAGAGCCCGTCGGCACCGGCCGCCACGCAGGAACGGGCGATCGCCACGATGTCGGTGACGTCAGGTGAAAGCTTGGCGAACACCGGGATGTCGTACCGTGCCCGGCCGCGTACCGCGTCGATGACCGCCCCGGCAGCGCCCGCGTCGCACGCGAACACCTGCCCGCGGTCCTCGACGTTCGGGCAGGAGATGTTGACCTCGATCGCGGTGACCCCGGCCGAGTCGGACAGGCGCGCGGCGAGCTCGGCGTACTCGTCCACGGTCCCGCCCGCGATCGAGACCACCGCGCGGGCTCCCCTGGACAGCAGCCAGGGCAGGTCCCGCTGCAGGAACGCGTCGATGCCCGGGCCCTGCAGGCCGATCGAGTTCAGCATCCCGCTGGGCGTCTCCGCCATCCGCGGCGTTGGCCGGCCCGCCCGCGGGGCCAGCATCACCGACTTGGTGACCACGGCGCCGATCTTGGCGACATCGAAGAACTGGGCGAGCTCGCGCCCCGCGCCGGCGCACCCCGACGCGGTCAGGATCGGGTTCGGCAGCTCGGTCTGGCCGAGCCGCGCCCGCAGGTCAGTGGCCATTGGCCTGGTTCCCGCCGTTCGGGCCTGTGGCCCCGGCCGGGGCCCCGGTGAGTCCGGCGGCGCGGCGTGACCTCGGCTCCCAGCCCGGGGCGCCGAACGCGTCGAACGGGATCGTCCCCACCTCGTCCCAGCGCACCTGCTCACCGCGGAACACCGGGCCGTCCACGCAGGACCGCACCATCCGCGTGATCCCGTCCGTGCCGACGACCGGCAGCACGCAGGTCATGCAGACCCCGACCCC
This sequence comes from Streptosporangiaceae bacterium, assembly GCA_030041195.1. Next base: position 8,009 of record JASHOI010000390.1, read on the forward strand.
GCAGGCCATCAGCTCTTCCACCGCCACCTGCACCGGGATGTCGTACCGCCGGGCCAGCAGCGTCACGTGCCGCAGCATCGGCATCGGGCCGCACGCGTAGATGGCGTCGGTCCGTGCCTCGTGGATGATCTGCCCCATCATGTCGGTGACGATCCCGCGCGCGCCAAGCGAGCCGTCCTCGGTGGTGATCGTGGCCGTGCGCCCGGTCCGCCGCGCGGTCAGCGCGCCGAAGACCCGCTCCCCGGTCGACGCGCCGAGCAGGAAGTCGACCGTGCAGTGGCGTTCCCGCAGCCTGGCCGCCAGCGGGAACAGCGGCGCGCTGCCGTACCCGCCGCCCACCAGCAGGCACGTGGCCGGATCCCGGGGCACCGGGAACGGCCGGCCGAGCGGGCCGGTGATGTCGACGACGTCGCGGGACCGGCGCTCGGCCAGCCAGCGGGTCCCCGGGCCGTCGGCCGAGAACACGAACTCGACCGTGCCGCCGTGATCCGGCCGGACGTCATGGATCGAGAACGAGCGGCGCAGCAGCATCGACGTGGACGGGCCGCCGACGGCCAGGGTCACGAACTGCCCGGGCCTGAAGCGCGCCGCGATGCCCGGTGCCACGACCGTCATCGCGTAGTAGGCGTCCACCCGCCGCACGGTCAGCACGGTCCCGCGCACCTGGACCGGGCCCGCCTCGGGTTCTGGCGTTCCGGCCGTCATGACGCCCCCCGGAGCCGGGCCGCGTGCTCCTGCAGTGACCGCACGCCCACCTCGCCAGAGTTGATCGCCTCGATGCCCTGCACGGCCGCTGCCAGCCCGGCCGTTGTCGTGATGCAGGGAATGCCCCGCCGCACCGCGGCGGTGCGGATCTCGTAGCCGTCCAGCCGCGGCCCGGACTGGCCGGGGCTGCCGAACGGCGTGTTCACGATGAGATCCACCTGGCCAGCGAGGATCCGCTCCACGATCGTGGGCTCGCCGTCCGGCCCCGGGCCGTCGCTGTGCTTACGCACGATCGTGGCATGGACCCCGTTGCGGCGCAGCACCTCCGCGGTGCCGAGCGTGGCCCAGATCTGGAATCCGAGATCGGCCAGGCGCTTGACCGGGAACACCATCGCGCGCTTGTCCTTGTCGGCCACGGCGACGAACGCGCGGCCCTTGACCGGCAGCGAGCCGTATGCGGCCGCCTGGGACTTGGCGAACGCGGTGCCGAACACCTCGTCCACGCCCATGACCTCGCCGGTGGAGCGCATCTCCGGCCCGAGCACGGTGTCGACGCCCTCGCCGGCCGCGTTGCGGAACCGGCCGAACGGCAGCACCGCCTCCTTGACCGCGATCGGCGCGTCCAGCGGCAGCGTCCCGCCGTCGCCGGTCGCGGGCAGCAGGCCCTCGCGGCGCAGCCCGGCCACCGTGGCGCCGAGCATGATCCGGGCCGCCGCCTTGGCCAGCGGGACCGCGGTGGCCTTGGACACGAACGGCACGGTGCGGGAGGCGCGCGGGTTCGCCTCCAGCACGTACAGCACCCCGCCGGCGAGCGCGTACTGCACGTTCAGCAGCCCGCGAACCCCGACTCCCCTGGCGATCGCCTCGGTACACCGCCGGATCTCGGCGATGTTCTTGTGGCCGAGCGTGATCGGCGGCAGCGCGCAGGCCGAGTCGCCGGAGTGGATGCCGGCCTCCTCGATGTGCTCCATCACGCCGCCCAGGTACAGCTCCTCGCCGTCGTACAGCGCGTCGACGTCGATCTCGATCGCGTCGTCGAGGAACCTGTCGATCAGCACCGGGTGCCCCGGGCTGGCCTCGGTGGCCCGGCGGACGTACGCCTCCAGCGTGGCGTCGTCGTAGACGATCTCCATCCCGCGCCCGCCGAGCACGTAGGACGGCCGGACCAGCACCGGGTAGCCGATGTCGTCGGCGATCTTCTTCGCGTCGGCCGGGGACGTCGCGGTGCCGTACCGGGGGGCCGGCAGGCCGGCCGCCGTCAGCACCGCGCCGAACTCGCCGCGGTCCTCGGCCAGGTGGATGGCGTCCGGCGGGGTGCCGACCACCGGGACACCGGCCGCGGCCAGCGCCCGGGCCAGGCCGAGCGGCGTCTGCCCGCCGAGCTGCACAATCACCCCGGTGACCGGGCCGCTGGCCTGTTCGGCGGCCACCACCTCGAGCACGTCCTCCAGGGTCAGCGGCTCGAAGTACAGCCGGCCGGAGGTGTCGTAGTCGGTGGACACGGTCTCCGGGTTGCAGTTCACCATCACGGTCTCGTAGCCGGCCGCGGCCAGGGCGAACGACGCGTGCACGCACGCGTAGTCGAACTCGATGCCCTGGCCGATCCGGTTCGGGCCGCTGCCGAGGATGATCACCTTGGGGCGGTCACCCGCTGGCACCTCGGTCTGCTCGTCGTAGGCGGAGTACAGGTACGGGGTGCGCGCCGCGAACTCGGCGGCGCAGGTGTCCACGGTGAGGTACACCGGCCGCACACCCGCCGCGTGCCGGTCCGCCCGGACCTGCTCCTCGGTGGTCCCGCGGAGCTGGGCGATCTGCGCGTCCGAGAACCCCGCCGCCTTGGCCGCCCGCAATCCGGCCGCGCTCAGCGGGCCCGGGCCCGCCGCGGCGACCCGTTGTGCCACTTCTTCGATGAACGTGATCTGATCGAGGAACCATGGGTCGATCCCGGTGGCGGCCGCCAGCTCGGCCACGGACGCCCCGGCCCTGATCGCCTGGTGCAGCGCGGCCATCCGGCCGTCGTGCGGGCTGGCGCAGCGCCGGATCAGCTCGGCGGCGTCCCCGGGCGGCTCGGCCCAGCTCAGTGACGCGCCCGTGTGCTCCAGCGACCGGAGCGCCTTCTGCAGCGCCTCGGGAAACGACCGCCCGATCGCCATCGCCTCGCCGACCGACTTCATGTGCGTGGTCAGCACCGGGTCGGCGCCGGGGAACTTCTCGAACGCGAACCTCGGCACCTTGACCACCACGTAGTCCAGCGCGGGCTCGAAGCTCGCCGGGGTCTCGCCGGTGATGTCGTTGCGGATCTCGTCCAGGGTGTAGCCGATCGCCAGCCGCGCCGCGATCTTGGCGATCGGGAAGCCGGTGGCCTTCGACGCCAGGGCGCTGGACCGGGACACCCGGGGGTTCATCTCGATCACGACCATGCGGCCGGTCTCCGGGTGCACCGCGAACTGGATGTTGCAGCCGCCGGTGTCCACCCCGACCGCACGGGCGGTCGCGATCGCGACGTCGCGCATGTGCTGGTACTCGCGGTCGGTCAGGGTCATCGCCGGGGCCACCGTGACCGAGTCGCCGGTGTGCACGCCCATCGGGTCGATGTTCTCGATCGAGCAGACGATGACCACGTTGTCGTTGCGGTCGCGCATCAGCTCGAGCTCGAATTCCTTCCAGCCGA
>JASHOI010000391.1 GCA_030041195.1 Streptosporangiaceae bacterium
GTTCGGCGACTACCTGGCCAAGCGCGGGGACGAGGTATCGGAATCCCTTCTCTCCGTGACCGACGCGATGGCGGCAGGCTCCGAGCGGCCCGTGATCCTCAAGGCGTACGGCACCGTCCGCGGCGGCGCCGCCAAGCACATCCAGGCCGCACTCCCCCGCGTCGGCGACCTGGTAATGAAGCACGCCGCCTGACTGCCAGCACTTCGCCGGGTGGATGCGGACTGAGAATGGTTTGTGTCTCCCAACACGCGGGTGTTTTCGGATAGGCGTGCAGTGAGTGCAAGCGTTTGCTACGCTCCTCTGTCAAGCGACCGGGGCCACCCGTAAGCCCATGTACCTGGTACCGCTGGCTGAAGAGGGTGATCTCGTACAATGCGGCCACTGATAATGCCCAGCAGCAAGCGAAACAACCGATCACGCGGACTGACCTCGGCCGATATTGGGCGCGCATCTTGGCGCAAGAGCTCGTTCAGTAACTACAACGGCAGTTGTTTTGAGATAAGTCGTCTGTCGCCTGACCGTATTGGTGCCCGCGACACGAAAGATAACGGCACTGGGCCCATTCTCGTTTTCACGGGCGCAGAGTGGGACGCCTTCATAGCGGGGGTTAAAGAAGGCGAGTTCGATAATCTCTAGCCGCCCATCCCCGCTCACCCGAGGCCCCACGGCACGCCGCCTCATCACCACTACCGATCGACCTGAACTTGGCGATCTTGCTGATATCGCGGGCGACGCCGCGGGGCGGTGCCCTCGCAATCAACGTTCCGCCGGACCTTGCAGCGGCTGGACGCTGATGTGCTCGATGAGGTGGTCGGCCAGTGGGCAGCCCGGCGTACCACGCTAGGTGGACGTGGGCGCCAAGACCAACGAAATCCCCCTCACCACTCTGCTGGACCGCCCGGGCATCCAGGATGCGGTCATCACCGCCGACGCTCTGCACGCCCAGCGGGAGCACGCCACCTACCTATACCGGCGTGGCGCGGACTACCTGCTGATCGTCAAGCGCAACCAGTCAGGCCTGCACGCCCACCTCACTGCGCTGCCCTGGCGGGACGTGCCGAAAGCCTACGACAAGCGCGCATACGGGCGCGGCCGCGCCAAAGCGGCGCACCCTGAAGGTCACCGCCGTCGCCGCGGGCCTGGCTTTCCCGCACGCAGCCCAGCCGGCCACTCCAAACAATCATGAAGTGCTAGCCCGGGCTGCTGGCAGGATGGCAGTGTCCGGCGCAGGCCGTGCGCCGGCCGGCGGGGCGCCAGCGGGCGTGGAAGGTCAGGGCCGGTAACGGCACGGGACGGGATCTGCACGGTGCGATCACAGGCGCTGGCGGGCTTGCTGCGGCGCGTCGAGCAGACCGGGCAGGTCGCGTCGGGGCGGTTCCCGATGTTCGCCGATCCACAGACCGGCGAATGGACCTGGTCGCAAGACGGAGGGTGGTCCGGCGGGTTCTGGCCCGCGATGCTCTGGCTCGCCGCAGCGGCCACCGGCCAGCCCCGCCTGGCTGGCCTGGCCGCCGACAACGCGCAGCGGCTGCGCGGCCGGGCGGACGCGCCGACGGTGCTGCGCGGCTTTTTGTTCTGGTACGGCGCCGGGATCGCCTCGGTCCTCGACCCCGCCCGGCCCGCGCTGGCCGAGCTGGCCGTAACGGCCGCACGGTCCCTGGCCGCCGACGTCGACCCGGTCGCCGGGGTGCTGCCGCCCGGTGTCGAGGACGCCGGGTTGTATGGCTGGCCCCGGCCGGGTGCCATCATCGATGGCATGCCCGGTACCGTGCCGTTGCTGGCGTTCGCCGCCGCGGCGACCGGTGAGGACCGGCTGCGCGGCATCGCGCTGGCTCATGCGCGCGGCCTTGCCGCGTTCTGCGTGCGCGCCGATGGCTCGGTGGCGCAGTCGGCCAGCTACGACGGGCAGGGGCGGCTGGCCGGGCGGGCCACCATCGAGGGCTCCTCCCGGATGAGCACCTGGGCTCGCGGGCAGGCCTGGGCGATGCTCGGGCTCGCCCAGGCCGCGCACCTGGCGGGCCGGGAATTCACCGATACAGCGGCGCGGGTCGCTGACTGGTACCTGGACCACATTCCCGCCGACAACGTGTGTTTCTGGGACTTCGACGACCCCGCGATCCCGCACGCGCCCCGCGACACCTCGGCCGCGGCCATCGCCGCCGCCTCACTGCTGAAGCTGGCCGCCCTGGGCGAGGCCAGGTACCAAGCGGCCGCCGAAGGCATCGTCGATGCCCTGGCCGAGCACCATCAGACCCGGCACGGCGGCCTTGGCGACGGCTGCTACGACCAGCACCAGAACCTGGCCACGGCCAGCGAGCTCATCTGGGGCGACTACTTCCTGCTCGAAGCGCTCCTGGCCCTCGATGGGGTAATCAAACCCGGCACACTATGACGCCGCCACTACCAGCGAGCTTGGTCAGCGGGGACGGTGCAGCCAGGTCAGCATGTCCGCCGGAGCCAGTGCGGCGGCTCGCGCGTAGTAGTGCGCAACCTCATCCGGGGTCAGCAGCTCACGCCCGGAGCCTGAGGTTCCGCGCCGGAAGAAGGCCTGCGGGCTCTTGAGGATCCGGCTGGCGCCGATGATCTGTCCAGCCGACGCGCGCATGCTGGCAAAGGTGGCCGCGTCGATCAGATCCGGCCAGACCGCTTCGGGAACCGCGATGCCGAGGCGGCCAGCGAGCTGGCGCATCTGGCCGGCCAGGTCCGCCGACAGGTCGGAGTAGTGGAGCAGCACGGTGTTCGAATCCGTCCGCCGGGCCCATGCGCCGGCGTCGTGCCACAGCACGCCGCGGATCGAGTCGAGCTGCTCGCGCGGGTCAGCGTCGTTGTCGATCCAGCCCAGCAGCCACTCACGAGCCGGCTTGCGCGGCTGGCCCGGCTCGTCTGCCACCGGCTGCCCGGTGAGCCTCGCGGCCAGTTCACGCCGCCGGGCCTGGTTGAGGTTCTCGCCCTGGTAGTAGAGCGAGATCGCCGAGTCGAGCGGGTGCCGTCCGATGACGATGTAGGTGGCACGCGGATCGACCGGAATGCCGTCGAGCGGTGTGTGCGTCTTGACGAACCGGCGGTGCTGCTGGGCCTGCAGCCGGGCGAGGACGTCTTCTTTCGGCCAGACCAGCCGGTCCAGCCAGGGCGAGTACCAGCCGACTGGCGCTTCCAGCCGCGGCGTCTGGAAGATGAGCAGCGCGCAGATCATCTGCACCCAGGTCGTGCCCGTCTTGGCCCGGGTGCTGATCACGATGTCACCGTCCCGGAACGGGAACCCGTCCCACCGGGAGCTGTCCTCGTGGGCAGAGGTATACCTGACCGGCGCGGTGGTCACCCGCAAACCCTAACCCTGGCCGAGTACTCCAGCCGTAGACCGTGATTTGCCGGCTGGCGGCGTCACCGTTCGGCACGTCCGTTTGGGTTCAGCGGCGTGATGGGTCGCCCGTGGACCCATGGCGCCTGCGGTCGCGGGCGTTACATGTGCCGGGTGCCTGAATGCTTCTGACCCGGATGCTGGCCGGGATTGAGGACGGCTCAGCCCAGTTCGCGGGCAGCGCAGGGACCGTCCAGTGCGGCGGTGGCCGCCAGGTTAGCCAGTGCTTCTCGCTGAAAGGCGGGCCGCCGGCCTCGACCAGGCGGATCATCCGCTCCGCCGCGGCGCGCACCTGCTGCACGCTTTGCTGCTGCAACTGCCCAGCTGCCGCCGCGCGCTCGAAGTCATCCTCGTCTTTCAGCTTCCAGGTGTTATCGGCTGCCACCACGAGATCCAGCACGAGGTCGACCGTGTCGAACCCGAGCGTGGTGCGCCGCACCGGTTCCTGGAAGTTGACGTACCAGCCGGCGAAGCTGCCCGTCGCGTCGAACTCGACGTCGACGCACTGCCATTGGCACGGCTCGATCAGCCGGATGAGGCTCCCGCCCGCCCAGACCAGGCCCACCGGCACCCACTCGGCCGACAGGTCCCGGATTTTCGTCCCAGCCGGCGTGCGGCCGCCGCGAAACGCGGTATCCGGCGCCTGATACAGGACGGTCCGGGCGGGCGCGTCGGCGATCACCCGCATCGGCATCGCGGTCATCACCGCGCCATGCCAAAGTTTCCGGCACAGCACCGGCTCGCCAGGGCTAAGCACGCTGTTTCCCCGCAGCTTTCGCAGCCCGCGCTGCGCCGGTTATCAAAGCAGTCCCTGGCTTCACGGCCACGCCAAGATGCTATGTGCCCAACGCTCCAGCCACCTGCCGTGGCAAGTTCCAGCGCGCTGGCGCCGTGTCCACGAGAATTGCTCGCCTGGATGGTAGGCAGCGGCCATATCACCTGACAGCCCGGCCTCGCTGGGCGCACGCTCTGGTCAGTAGCGGGCGCCCTGCGGCGCGGGCAGGTTGTCGAGGTCCGCCAGGTGCGCCGCGCTCAGCTCGATGTCCGCCGCGCCGGCGTTGTCGGCGAGGTACTTCGGGGTCTTGGTTCCGGGGATGGGCACGACGTGCCGGCCCTGGGCCAGTACCCAGGCCAGCGCCACCTGCGCGGGGGTGGCCCCGGCTTGCCCCGCGATCTCCCGCACCCGGCCGACGATGGCCAGGTTGGCCCGCAGTGCGTCCTGCTGGAAGCGCGGCAGCCCGCGCCGGAAGTCGTCCTGAGGGAGGTCGTCGAAGGACGAGAACCGGCCGACCAGGAAGCCGCGGCCCAGCGGCGAGAACGGCAGGAACGCGATGCCCTGCTCCTTGCAGTACGGCAGCACCCCGTCGAGCGCGTCCCGGGTCCACAGCGACAGCTCGGACTGCACCGATGTCACCGGGTGCACCGCTTGCGCCCGCTTGATCTCGTCCGCCGTAACCTCGGACAGGCCGATGTGCCGCGCCTTGCCAGCCGTCACGGTCCCCGCCATCGCGCCCCAGCTCTCCTCCAGTGGCACCTGCGGGTCGACCCGGTGCAGCTGGTAGAGGTCCACGTGATCGGTCCCGAGCCGGCGCAGGCTGCCGTCGATCGACGCGCGTATGTGCTCCGGCCGGCCGTCCCTGGCCCGGCCGGCCGAGCTGTTCGCCGGGTCCGCGGCCTCGACCGAGTCGCGGACGATGCCAACCTTCGTGGCCAGCACCGCGCGATCGCGGTGGCCGCCCGCCAGCGCCCGGCCGACCAGTTCCTCGTTGGTGTGGGGCCCGTACGCGTCAGCGGTGTCGATCAGCGTCATGCCAAGATAGAGCGCCTGGTGGATCACTGCGGTCGACGTGGCGTCGTCCCGCGGTGTCTGCATGTCGTAGGAGAAGGTCATGCCCATGCAGCCCAGGCCGATGACGCCGACCTCGGGTCCGTTGCTGCCCAGCGTCGTCGTTCGCATCATGCCGGGCGGACGCTCGCCGGGAGCGTGACGGGAGCTTCGATGTCGTCGTAGGCGCGGGTCGCGGCCAGCAGCCCGTCCGCGCCGCGCTCGAAGACGGCCATGCCCGCCTGGGGCGGCAGGTCGTGGCTGCCCCAGCGGACGCAGTTGTATTCCAGCGCGCAGCGCACCCCGTCATCGGTGATCGCACAATTCTGCAGGCTGATGCCGCCGCCGGCGCTGAAGCAGGCGGCGAAGAAGGTGCGCAGCTCGCCAGGGCCGCGGTGGGTGGGGTGCGGGCCGATGGGCTCGCGGAAGTACCCGTCCTCCTCGAAGGTGCTCACGATCGCGTCGGCGTCACCGGAGTCGAGCGCGGCCTGGTAACGGCCGACCACGTCACCGGGATGGGCGGGCGCGGGCTCCAGGATGGGAGGCCTGAGGTGGCGGCGCCCGTCGACCGGCCACTGGCTGCAGTAGGTGCGGAACACCACCGACCGGTCGTCGGGCGACTCCGCGACGACCGCAACTGGCCAGGACACTTCCTGCCCGTCGTGGTTGAGGTGCGCCAGCAGCTCAACCACGGCCGTCCGGCCGACGACCGTGGAGGCAACGGTCTCGGTACGGGCATGCCGCTCAGCCATGAAGGACTCATTGTTTCTGACGAATCGCCGTAGCCGCTTGTGGCCGCGGACCTCGCCTGCCCGGGGGTCGTAGACGACCACCTCGCCCGGCCACACCGCTTCCAGAGCCCGGACATCGCCCGTGTTCAGCGCGTTGAAGTACTGCGCGACGGGATCAGCCTGGCCCGCCGCCTGAGTCTGCCTGCGAGCCAGCTCCACCGCGCCGACGAAGTCCGGAAACCACGGCATCTCAACCCCTCGGTCTTTCGCCTCCAGGACAATTCTCCGCCGGATGCCGGCTCTTGTCCCCGGAGCATGTTCATCCCCAGCGCCGCCGCAATGAAAGCGTCATCCGGTGCGTACAAGGCCCTGCAGGACGGTATCGATGATCGCGGGAACATCGCTCCTGACCTGCGACAGGCTCGCCATGCGGAGCCCGAAGAAGATGGCCCCGACAAGTATGGTGACGGCAACTTCGGCGTTGAGGTCGGCTCGCAGCTCGCCGCGCTGGATTGCGCGCTCCAGCACCGTTTTCACGTTAGAGAACCCGGCAGCGGGCACTGACCGCAGGGCAGCGTGCAGCTCGGGATCGTGTCCCGCCGCTTCCTGAACACTCGCGAGACCTGGCCAGCGGGGGCCCCTGTAAGCGTCCAGGCTGTCAAGCGTCATGCCAATCAGGTCGTCACGAACCGATCCGGTGTCGGGGATGACCGGTGTGGCAACAAGCTGGCGCACGGTGGCGACGATCAGGTCGGTCCGGCTTGGCCAGTGCTTGTACATGGTGGTCTTGGAGACACCGGTGCGCTCGACCAGGGCGTCCATGGTGAGCCCCGCGTAGCCCCGCTCGGCGAGCAGATCCGCCGCCGCGTCGAGCACGACGGCCCGCGTCCGGGTGATGCGCGGGTCTTCCCGGTCGGGCGCACGCCTGGTCCGGGTCGGCCTCCCTGCTTCGGCCTGGCGGGTTTGGCTGACGCCGCTCACGCCCGTACTGTACAGGACAGTAGATGTACTGAACGGTACAGTCTTATTCCATCCCTTTCTTGCCCGGAGTCCAGAATGGCTTGGTGACGATGGCACGTCTCGGCCAGCCGCGGTCGCGCGTGAGATGGTTGCGGATTGCCTGGATGGTGCGTGCCTCGCCGGCCAGGTAGGCGGTGCCGGGCGCGGGCAGGTCGGTGTCGCGCACGGCGCCCAGGATGCAGTCGGAGCTGGCCGCGCTGCGCCCGTGCCGGTAGTGCCAGCGCACGTCGCCGGGCAGCGGGAGCCGGTCGCCCGGTTCGTCGGCTTCGACGATCGTCAGGGAGTGCTGGTCGGCAGGCAGGGCGCGCAGGATCGCGCCGAACGCCACGGCGGCGGTCTCCTCGCCGATGAACAGATGGCTGCCGGTGGGCTGTGCGACCAGGTTGCCCTGCGGCCTGGTGAAGGTGACCATCTGACCGGGGCGGGCGTGCCGGGCCCATTCCGCTCCGGGCCCGGACCCATGGTCCAGCACAGCCAGGTCCACGTGGGCCGGCGTGTACTCCCAGATCGAGTACGTCCGCATCTGGCCGAAGATCCAATCCTTCGGGCCGGGAGCGTCGCCGACGACGACGCGGACCTGCTGACCCGGATTCCAGTCCGGCACGGTAAGGCCCGCCGTGTCCAGGCGGATCCTGGTCATGCGCGCGGCTATCTTGTCCACGGCCAGGACCGGAGCGTGCAGCAGCAGCCGGTCGCCGAGGCGGCGCCGGGAGGGCTTCCCGGGAAGGTGCCGGGTATTGCTCATCGCGGTACCTTTCCGCCGCGGGTTGCTACGGCCTGGTCCGGCTGGCCGTCCAGTTCCGCCTTCTGCGGTCGGCCGGGTGGCTTGCCCGGCAGCAGGAATGCGGCCAGGAACCCAGCGGCGCCGAGGGCGAGCGCCGCCCTGAAGGCTGCATCGTAGCCGCCCGCGACGGTCTGAGCGGTGGGGTGCAAGGTGCTGGCTGCGAGGTGCCGGGCGAGGATCACGGAAAGGATCGCTCCGCCCAGCGTGCCGCCGATCCGGGAGAAGACGTTGAGCGCGGTGCTCGCGTTCCCTGCCGCGGCGGCGGGCAGGTTCCGGTAGCCGGCGGCGATCGCGGGCATCATGGCCGCCCCGAAACCCAGGCCGCGCAGCACCATGGTGGCGATCAGCTGCCAGTCTGCCGTGGTCGCGGTGACCAGGGTGAGCGGCAGCGTGCCCAGGCCGACGGCCGCCATCCCCGCCGTTACCACCGGGCGCGGTCCGAGCCGGTCGGCCAGCACGCCAGAGACGGGGAGCATGACCATGACCCCGAGTTCCTGCGGGATCAGCATCAGGCCTGCCCGCAGGGCGCTGTCGCCGCGCACTTGCTGGTAGTAAAGCGGAAGCAGCAACATGACGCCGAACACGCACATGCCGATGACGACTGAGACTATCGCTGAGCCAGTGAACGCCCGGTCGCGGAAGAACGTGAGCGGGATCAGTGCGCGGTCTTGCAGGACTCGCGCGTGCAGCACAAAGGCCCCGATCAGCCCCAGCCCGCCGGCGATCGTTGCCCACACCGCGATGTCGGTGAAACTCCCCACCGAGCCGGCGTGCGACAGGCCATATACCACGAACGCGAGCCCGGGGCTGAGCAGCGCGAACCCCCGCGCATCGAGCCGGGGCGCCGCCTGTTGGCCGGGCTGGGCGCGGGGCAGCGCACGCAGGCTCAGCAGCAGCGAGAAGACTCCGATCGGGAGGTTAATCAGGAAGATCCACCGCCAGGTGGTGCTGTCGACGATGGCCCCACCGATAATGGGTCCGGCGACGGGTGCGAGCAGTGCCGGGACCCCGACGATCCCCATCACCCGGCCCATCGCTGCCGACCCTGCCGCGCGGGCCAGCATGGTCTGAGCGACGGGCATCAGCAGGGCGCCAGCCGCACCCTGCAGCACGCGGAACCCGATGAGGCTCCCGGCGTTCCAGCTCAACGCGCACAGCCCGGACCCCAGAGTGAACGCCGCGGTCGCCACGAGGAACACTCGCCTGCCGCCGAACCGGTCCACCGCCCATCCAGCGGTAGGCAGCGTGGTCGCCAGCGCCAGCATGTAGCCGATCACGACCCATTGGATCGTGGGCAGCCCGGCGTGAAAGCTGCGGCCCAGCGTGTCGAGGGCGATGTTGACGATGGTGGTGTCGAGCATGCTCATCACGATGGCGGGCACCAGGACCAGGCCCAGGCGGATCAGCCGCGGGTCGAGCTTGCCGGGCTTAGTGCCCGTACCTGCCTGCGCCATCCGGACTCCCCTTTAAATTGTGCTGTACCGCATCGTACACGTACTGTACAGTACAGTACAATAGTAAATACGCAGCCACTTAACGCGGTGCAGGAAGAGCGGACCGCCCGGGACCCGCGCCCTGGCGGAAGACCGGCGAGCGCCCTGGACGGCCTGGACGCTTACCGGGGAGCCCGGTGGTCCGGCCCGGGCTGGGGCTGGTATGCGCGCACGATCAGGTCGGCGGTGTCGCGAGCGATGCCGGTGATCTCGCGCTTGCTCAGCGGCTGCAGCCCGCGCAGCGAGCGGACCTGGGCTTCGACGGATACCAGCATCACGAACTGGCGGGCCGGGGTTTCCGGGTCGGGGACGGTGAGCTCGCCGCGGCGGTCGCAGGCCGCGAGGTAGCTGGCGATGGCGCCGATGACCGCCTGGGTTGGCCCGTCGTCGTGCCAGGACTGCATCAGCTCGGGGTGGTGGGCCATCTCGGCGATCGTGAGCCGGTGCAGGGCCGCGACGTCGGGCGCGGTGATACCCGCTATGAGCCGGGCGGCGGCGGCCTGTAGGTCCGCGCGGGGGTCGCCGGTGTCGGCGATAACACCGGCCGGGTCATCGGGGTTGAGGCCGCTGGCGGTGTTGGCCCTGGCGTTGTCGACGACGGCCAGGAACAGCCGCTGCTTGTCGCCGAAGTGCCCGTAGACGGTCTGCTTGCCGACGCCAGCCGCGTCCGCGATCACATCAACGCTGGCCCGGGCGTATCCCTCGCGCAGGAACACCTCGGTTGCCGCCTTCAGGATCGCGGCGTGCTTGGCGGGCGACCGGCGGTCACGTTCGGTGGTGTTGGGCGTGGCCATGTCCGCAAGCATACCAGTTGCTAGACGGAACCGTTCAGTCTAGTCTTGGCGAGACCATCGCGGATGGAACTTGACCGTCTAGTCTAATCAAGGAGCGCCCGATGAGCCTTCGTCCCGCACCCGGCCGCCGTCCCGCACCCGGCCGCGGGCGGCCCGGCACGCCGCCCGTCCCGGGCCCGGCAGCGGACCGCCTCGACCCTGCCCTCATCAAGCTCGCGCTGGTGCTGATGCTCGGCTCGCTGGCCGCCGGGATGGACACCACGATCGTCAACGTGGCCCTCGACACCATCCGCCGGCATTTCGGCGCCCCGGTCGCTGCGGTGCAGTGGATCATCACCGCCTACCTGCTGGCGCTGACGATGGTCGTCCCGCTGACCGCGTGGGCGGTGGAGCGTTTCGGCGCCCGCCGCATGTGGCTGCTCTCGCTGGGCGCGTTCCTGGCCGGCTCGATGCTCTGCGGCGTCGCGTGGTCGCTGCCCGCCCTGATCACGTTCCGCGTCCTGCAAGGCCTCGGCGGCGGGATGCTGCTCCCGCTGGTCCGGACGATCCTGGCTCAGGCGGCCGGCCAGCAGCGGATGGGCCGGGCGATGGTCTTCGTCGCCGTGCCCGGCAGCCTCACCCCGGTCCTCGGGCCGGTCCTCGGCGGCCTGGTGACCGAGAACCTCGGCTGGCGCTGGGCGTTCTACATCAACCTGCCCATCTGCCTGGCGGGCCTCATCTTCGCCCACCGGACCGTGCCGGCCAGCCAGCCGGGCGGCCGCACCGCCCGGCTCGACGTCCGCGGGCTGGCCCTGCTCACCGCGGGCCTCGCCGGGGGCGTCTACGGGCTGTCCGAGGCCGGCAGTCACGACGGGTTCGCCGCCCCGGCGGCCTGGGTACCGCTGGCCGCCGCGGTCGTGCTGCTGGCCGGCTATACCGGCTACGCGCTGGCCACCCGGACCGAGCCGGTCATCGACCTGCGGCTGTTCCGGCACCGGTCGTTCACCGCGTCATCGGTGATGCTGTTCCTGCTGGGCGGCTCCCTGTTCGGCAGCGCGTTCCTGCTGCCGCTGTACTACCAGCAGGCCCGCCACGCGAGCGCGCTCCAGGCCGGCCTCCTGCTCGCTCCGCTCGGCCTGGGCATGGCCATCGCGATGAGCTACGTCGGCCGGCTCATCGACCGCACCGGAGCCGAGCGCCTGGTCACGCTCGCCGGCATGGCCCTCGCGGCGGCCGGCCTGGTCCCCTACACCGTGCTCACCGCGCACAGCAGCCAGGCGCTGCTCGGGGCGAGCCTGTTCGTGACCGGCCTGGGCCTGGGCACCGTCATCCTGGCCGCGTTCACGGCCACCTACCGCGGCCTCAGCCACGAGGAGTTCGCGCCGGCCACCAGCGCCAACCGCATCCTGCAGCAGGTCGGCGGCGTGCTGGGCACCGCCGTCCTCGCCATCGTGCTGCAGCAGGCCGCCGGCCACGCACCGGCCGAAGCGTTCGGGCACACGTTCACGTTCGCGCTCGCGTTCACCGCACTGGCCGTCATCCCCGCGCTGGCGCTTCCGCGCAGGCAGCTGATCCGCTCGTCCGCATGACCGGCCCAGGGGCGTGAACGTTCCAGCCCCTGGGAGATCAGCGGGAGCCCGCGGTGCCGTGCTCGGGTGCGAGGCCGAACAGGGCGAACAGGCCCGGGCTGCGGAAGGTGACGATTCGTGCGATTCCGGAGGGGGTGACCGTGAGGACGGTGACCGCGTCCGCGCGGTAGGCTCCGTCGCTGTCGCGCTGGTAGATCGCGAACGCCGGCTGGCCGTTCGCCGTGACCGGAACCAGCCGGAACCGCCCGGGCACGTCCAGCGCCTGCGCGGCGAAGAAGCGCAGGACCGCCGCCCGGCCGGCGAACCAGGTGAGTGCCGGCGGCATCTCCAGCGCGACATCCTCGCGCAGCAGTTCGGCCAGCGCGCTGATGTCGGCGCTCTCGAACGCCGCCGCGAACCGGTCCAGCACCGCCCGCCGGCCCGGCTCGGCGGGCTCGGCGAGCTCGTCCTCGGCGGGCAGCGCCTGCGCGAGCTGGGCCCGGGCTCGCCGCAAGCCGCTGTTCACCGCCGTCGTCGTGGTGCCCAGCACGTCCGCCACGTGCGCGGCCGGCCACTCCAGCACGTCCCGCAGGATCAGCACCGCGCGCTGCCGGGCGGACAGGTGCTGCAGCGCCGCAACCCACGCCAGCCGGATGCCCGCCCGCGACACCGCCACCGCGGCCGGGTCCCCGCCGCCGCTGGTCAGCAGCGTGTCCGGAAGCGGCTGCAGCCACGGCACCTCATGCGCGGCCACCAGCGGCGCCTCCGGATCCTGCCCCGGGCCGCCCAGCCCCGACGGCAGCGGCCGGCGGCCGCGGCGCTCGATCGCGGTCAGGCACACGTTGGTCGCGATCGCATGCAGCCAGGTCCGCACCGACGAGCGGCCCTCGAACCCGTCAAACGACCGCCACGCGCGCAGGTAGGTCTCCTGCACCAGGTCCTCGGCCTCCTCGGCCGAGCCCAGCATCCGGTAGCAGTGTGCCAGCAGCTCTCCCCGGAACGGGGCGGTGCGCGTGGTGAAGTCCTCGCTGAGACTCATCGCGGCCACCTCAGCAGGATCCCACCGGGCCGTCGCGGAGCACGCCGCGGACCCGGTCCAGCGACACCGAGGGCTCGAATTCGGTCAGCCACCAGGTGGCGCCCGCCTCGGCGTAGGGCGCCGGGTCGGCGCCCGGCGGGAGCGCGACCGCGATGTCATAGGGCCCGGCCGCGTCCTCGCGCAGCCCGGCGATGGTGGCAGCGATCCCGGCGAGCTGGTCCGGGTGCTCCAGGTTGACCGGGAAGAAGCCGTCGTGCCGGGCGGCGCGGCGCAGCGGCCGGGCGTTGCCGGGAAGGCCCGCGACCCACACCGGCACCCCGGGCCGCTGCACCGGGCGGGGCAGGAACCGCATGCCGTCGACGGCGTAGTGGGCGCCGCGGTGGTGCACCGGCCGGCCGGACCACGCGGCGGTGAGGATCTGCAGCGCCTCGTCGAGCATCTGGCCGCGCTGCCGGTCGTCGGCCTGCTCGCCGGTTGCGGAGAACTCGGCGCCGAAGCGGTCGCTGCCCAGGCCGACGCCCAGGGTAAGACGCCCGCCGCTGAGCCCGTCCAGCGTCGCGGTCTCCCGGGCCACCTTGACGGGCCGGCGCCGGGCCAGCGGCGTGACCATCGGACCCAGCCGGAGCCGCTCGGTGGCGGTGGCGGCCGCGGCCAGCGTGATCCACGGGTCGGCCACATCCCGCACCGGCGCGTGCCAGTTCAGGTTGTCCCAGACGAAGAACCCGTGCCAGCCTGCCTCCTCGGCCTCGGCGGCCAGCCGTGCGGCCGCCGAGGCGTCGGCGAGCTCGTCGAAGAGCGGCAGCCACAAAGCCGAGCGCAGCCCGGTCCGTGCTTCGGCTCCGGTGGTCATCTGCTTCGCTCCTGTCCTGTCGTCGGATCGGGCCGCGCGTCAGGGCAGCGGCCGCAGGCCCGCGGCGGTGACCAGGTACGCGTCCTGGTCTGGCGCGGGGCCGGTGACCAGGCCGGTGACCGCGTCGCCGACCTGCTGCGGGGTGAGCGGCGAGCCGCCGGGGCCGCCACGCGCGGCCGCCCCGGCGCCTTCCCTGGCGGCGTAGGCGGCGGCGAACACCGAGCCGAGCGCGGTCGCCGGGGTGAGCTGCGGCAGCACCGAGACGAACCGGATGCCGAGCCCTTCCCGCCGCGATTCTTCGGCGGCGTACGCGGTCAGCCACCGGATCGCGGCCTTGGCCCCGGCGTAGCCACCCGACAGCGGCGAGCCGAACACCGCAGCCCCGCTGGACAGCGTGACCACGCTGCTGCCCGCTGGCAGCGGCGCGAGCAGCGCCTCGCGGGTCCAGTGGAACACGTGTGCCACATCGACGTCCCAGTTACGGCTGAACGTCTCCCACGTATGGAGCTGAACCGGCCGCGGCAGCGGCGTCGCGCCGGCGTTGAGCACCAGCACGCGCGGATGGTATTGGTCGATCAGCTGGCCGGCCGCGACGGGGTCGGCGGCGTCGGCGGTCACCGGCGTGAACGACTCGCCGAGTTCCGCCCGCAGTTCGTCCAGCGCGCCGCGATCCCGGGCGACGCCGACGACCTGGGCGCCCGCCTTGCTCAGCGCGGTGGCGATGCCCCGGCCAAAGCCCCGGCTGGCGCCGGTCACCAGCGCGGTCATTCCCACGATCTCGTTGTCCGGCATGACGATCCTCCTTGGTCTGCAGGTTCCGGGCCGCCGGTTCGGTGGCCCCGCTAATACAGACCAGCGAGGTGCCCCGGAATCGCCGCGGCGCCGCAGTGATGTCGTCAGCCGTGCCCGGGCAGCGGTGGGACGGTGTCGCCGGCGGTGGTGAGCTGGCGGATGCCCGCAGGCGCGTGCCGCTCAGCGGGACGCGCCGCGGCGGGTGCGGGCGGGCGGCGGCAACCGCGCCCTTGGCGCGGCCCGCCGTCAATGATGTGGTGGGTCCCACGCTGTCATTGTTTGAACAGCGTGGGACCCACCACCACATTGGGTGATCGCCGCGGGCAGCCTTGGACGCGCGCGAGGTCCTGGCCGGCGCGCCGCTCGACGATGGCGACGCCGGTTCCCGCCAACGCCAGCTCGCCCGCCAGCATCGGCCCGGCCGGGCCTCCTCCGGCGATCACCACCGCATGCTCAGTCATGGCCGCACTCCGCGTCAGCCCGAGCATGTGACTGCGGGTGCCGGAGTCGGCACGCAGGCACGACCCGGGCCGGAGCGGGTAGCGTTCGTGGCGTGCCGACCTGCGCCAATTGCGGGCACCCGAACCCGCCAGACGCACGTTTCTGCAACCGTTGCGGCGCCCAGGTTCCGGCAGAGCCCGGCACGCCGGAACAGCTCAAGACGATCACGGTCCTGTTCGCGGACGTGACCGGCTCCACCGAACTCGGCGAGCGGCTCGATCCCGAGGCCGTGCGCCGGGTGATGGAGCGGTACTTCGAGCTGGCGCAGCGGGTCATCACCGGTCACGGCGGCACGGTGGAGAAGTTCATCGGCGACGCGGTGATGGCGGTCTTCGGGGTCCCGGTCCTGCATGAGGACGACGCGCTGCGGGCCGTGCGGGCGGCCGCCGACCTGCGCGGGCGGCTGCCGGCGCTGAACGCCGAGCTGAGGCGGGACTACAACACGGCGCTCGAGCTGCGGACCGGGGTCAACACCGGCGAGGCGGTAACGGCGGCCGACGAGTGGCTGGCCGTGGGCGACGCGGTCAACGTCGCCGCCCGGCTGGAACAGGCGGCGGCCCCCGGCGAGATCCTGCTGGGAGCGCAGACCGCCGGCCTGGTCCGCGACGCCGTGGTGCTCGAGCCGCTCGAGCCGCTCGCTCTCAAGGGGAAATCCGGCCCGGTGGCCGCGTACCGGCTGGTCGAGGTCGTCGTCGACAAGGGCGCGCCGCCGCGCCGCCTGGACACCCAGATGGTCGGCCGGGCCCACCAGCTCCGGATGCTCGAAGACGCCTACGCGAACGTCGTCCGCGAGCGAACGTGCGGGCTGTTCACCCTGCTCGGCGTCGCCGGGGTCGGCAAGTCGCGGCTGGTGGCCGAGTTCCTTGACGGCCTCCCGGCGATGGTCGTGCGCGGGCGGTGCCTGTCCTACGGCGAGGGCATCACCTACTGGCCGGTGGCGGCGGTGGTGCGGCAACTGATCGACGCGCCCGGCGGCGGCGGGTTGCCGACCGGCGACGACGGTCAGGACCGGGCGATCCGGGCGCTGCTCGGCGAGTCGGTCCAGGGCAGCATGTCCGCCGACATCGCGCTGGCGGTGCGCAAGCTGCTGGAGCGGGCGGCCGCCGGCCGGCCGCTCGTCGTCGTGCTCGACGACGTGCACTGGGGCGAGCAGACGTTCCTCGATCTGGTCGAGCACGTCGCGGACCTGAGCCGCGGCGCTCCGATCCTGCTGCTGTGCATGGCGCGGCCGGAACTGCTGGAGCGCCGGCCCGGCTGGGGCGGCGGGAAGATGAACAGCGCGACCGTGCTGCTCGAGCCGCTCAACTCCGCCGAGGCCGACGAGCTGATCGACCGGCTGCTGCCGCCCGGCACGCTGACCGACCCGGCGCTGCGCGGGCGCATCCTCGAGGCAGCAGCGGGCAACCCGCTGTTCCTGGAGGAAATCGCGTCGGCCGTCGCCGCGTCGGGCGGCGAGGTCTCGATACCGCCGACCATCCACGCGCTGCTCGCGGCTCGTCTCGATCAGCTCGAGCCGGCCGAGCGCCGCGTGCTCGAACGCGGTTCGGTCGAGGGCAACGCGTTCCATCTCGGTGCCGTCGAGGCGCTCGGCCCGGAGGAGCCGTCGGTGCCGGCCAGACTCGTCACGCTGGTGCGAAAGGACCTCGTGCGCCCCGCCAGCTCGGTCCTTCCCGGGCACGACGCGTTCCGGTTCCGGCACCTGCTCATCCGGGACGCGGCGTACGACGGGCTGCCGAAGTCGGCGCGCGCGCAGTTGCATGAACGCTTCGCGGACTGGCTGGACGAGCGGGCCGGCGACCTTGCCGAGCGGGACGAGATCGTCGGCTACCACCTCGAGCAGTCGTACCGGTACCGGCGCGAACTCGGCCCCGTTGACCGGGCCGCCCAGGCCACCGCGATGGCCGCGGCGAGCCGCCTCGGCGCGGCGGGACGGCGGGCACTCGACAGGGACGACTACAGCGCCGCGGCGAACCTGCTGGAACGGGCGTGCGAGCTGCGCTACCCCGGCGGCGACATCTCCGCCGAGCTGGCCCTGTTCTGGGCGCTGTTTCAGCTCGGCCGGATAACCGACGCGGCCGCGAGGGCGGCTGCGGCGTCGGCGCGGGCGGCGGACTCGGGAGACGACGTCGGAGAGCTCAGGGCGGAGCTGCACCGGGTCTACGCACTGCTGCACCTCGACCCGGAGGGCCGGCAGCCCCAGCTCAGCGAGCTCGTCGAGCGGGCGCGCCCGCTGTTCGAGCGGTCCGGCGACGACGCCGCGCTCGGGTCGCTCTGGCTGGCCACGTGGAGCATCGAGCACTACCGGTGCCGGTTCGGCGCCGCGGCCGCCGCGGCGCGGCGCGGCGCCGAGCACGCGCTCGCCGCTGGCGAGCGCTACCTGGTGGCCTGGAACCGGATGAACGTCGCCTCGGCCACCGCCTATGGCCCGACGCCGATCCCGGAGGTGCTCGCGTGGCTCGACCAGCAGGAGACCCCGCCGGAGCCGCGGCCCGGCTGGTCGAACTACTGGCGGTCCAAGCTGCTGCCGCTGATCGGGCGGCTGGACGAGGCACGGGAGGCGCACGCCGCCGATGTCGCGTGGATGGCCGAGCGGGACGACCGGCTCGGCCTGGTGCTGGGCAACGACTGGACGATCCGGATGGAGGCCGGCGAGTTCACCGAGGCGCTGGCCTCGGCCACGCGGTCCTGCAGCCTGCTGGAGGAAATGGGCGAGCGATCCTGGTGGTCGACCAAGGCGTGCGAGGTGGCGCAGTCGCTGTACAGCCTCGGCCGTTACGCCGAGGCCGAGGCGATGGCCCGGCGCGCGGCCGAGGCCGGTGCCAGCGGCGACGTGACCACGCAGGTGATGAGCTCGCAGGTGCTGGCGAAGGTGGCGGCGCGGAACGGCCAGGTCGACCGGGCGCGGGCCGCCGCCGCCGAGGCGGTGGCCATGTGCGACGGGATGCAGGCGCCACTCACCCAGGGCGACGCGTGCCTCGACGCGGCCGAGGCGCTCTGGCTGGCCGGCGACCACGCCGAGGCCGCCGCGCTG
>JASHOI010000392.1 GCA_030041195.1 Streptosporangiaceae bacterium
GGCCCGGCTGGCTCAGGAGACCGGGGCCAAGCTGGCCTGGGTACCGCGCCGGGCAGGCGAGCGCGGCGCGGTCGAGGCGGGCGCCCTGCCGACGGTGCTGCCCGGCGGGCGCGCGGTCACCGACCAGGCGGCCAGGGCCGAGGTGGCGCGGGCATGGGGAGTCAGCTCGCTGCCGTCCGAGCCGGGCCGTGACACCGCGGGGATCCTCGCGGCCACGGCGGCACGGGACATCGGGGCCCTGGTCATCGCCGGGGTCGACCCGGCCGACCTGCCCGACCCGGCGGCGGCGCTGGAGGCCCTTGAGGCCGCGCGGTTCGTGGTCAGCCTGGAGCTTCGGGTCAGCGCGGTGACCGACCGGGCGGACGTCGTGCTGCCGGTCGCCGCCGTCGCCGAGAAGGCCGGCACGTTCGTGAACTGGGAGGGCAGGCCGGGGTCGTTCGACGCCCCGCTCCCCGTCCCCGCCGCGCGAAGCGACCTGCAGGTGCTCGGCGCGCTCGCCGACCAGATGGATGTGCATCTGGGGCTGCCCGACGCCGCCGCCGCCCGGCGCGAGCTCAACGCGCTGGTGCCGGGCGTCACGTCCAGCTTCCCCGAGGTCCCGTCCGCGATCCCGGGCGGATCCGGGGCGCCCTCCCGCCAGGCCGGAACCCCGGGCCGCGCGGGCACCTCGCGGGCCGGCGCCGGCACCCTTCAACCAGGTCCCGGCCAGGCGTTCCTCGCCACCTGGCATAATCTGCTGGACGTCGGCCGGATGCAGGACGGCGAGCCTAACCTGGCCGCCACCGCGCGCGCCGCGGTCGCCAAGATGTCGGCAGCGACCGCGGCCGAAGCGGGTGTCGGCGATGGCGATAAGGTCACTGTGGCCACCGAGCGCGGGACCATCACCGTGCCCGCCGAGATCGCGGACATGCCGGACCGGGTGGTCTGGCTGCCAACGAACTCGGCTGGCTGCGCGGTGCGCGGCAGCCTCGGCGCAGGCCACGGAAGCCTCGTCACTTTGAGGAGCGCGCAATGACCCGCTTGGCCGTGCGGGCGGGGACGTCGGGGAGCAGCCTCCCGACGCTCTCCGACTTTGGGCACGACCCGTGGTGGCTGGTCATCATCAAGGTGCTGTTCGTCTTCCTGTTCCTGCTGCTCGGCACCTTGTTCGCGATCTGGGCCGAGCGGCGGATCCTCGGCTACATGCAATCCCGGCCGGGGCCGAACCGGGCGGGTAAGTTCGGCCTGCTGCAGTCGCTGATGGACGGCATCAAGCTCGCCTTCATGGAGGACATCGTCCCCCGCGGCGTGGACAAGGTCCTGTTCTGGACCGCGCCGGCGATCTCGGTGATTCCCGCGTTCATCAGCATCGCGGTCATCCCGTTCGGGCCCATGGTCTCGATCGCCGGCGTGCGCACCCCGCTGCAGGTCACGGACCTGCCGGTGGCGGTGCTCCTCGTGCTCGCGATGAGCTCGCTGGGCGTGTACGGGATCGTGCTGGCCGGCTGGTCGGCGTCCTCGCCCTACTCGCTGCTCGGCGGGCTCCGCTCGTCCGCGCAGGTGATCAGCTACGAGATCGCGATGGCGCTGTCCTTCGTCCCGGTGTTCCTCTACTCGGGGTCGCTGTCGACCAGCGCGATCGTGGCCGCCCAGGCGCACGGGACCGAGTTCCACTGGTTCGGCGCCGGGCTGCACTACCCGTCCTGGTTCGGCGTGCTGCTGCTGCCGTCGTTCGTGATCTACCTGGTCACGATGATCGGAGAGACCAACCGGCTGCCGTTCGACCTGCCCGAGGGCGAGGGAGAGCTGGTGGGCGGCTACCACACCGAGTATGCGTCGCTGAAGTTCGCGATGCTGCAGCTCGCCGAGTACTGCAGCGTGATCACCGTATCCGCGCTCGCGACCACGCTGTTCCTGGGCGGCTGGCAGGCGCCGTGGCCGATCTCGGTGTGGCCGAGCGCCGACACCGGCTGGTGGCCGCTGCTCTGGTTCCTGATCAAGGTCTGCCTGTTCGTGTTCTTCTTCTTCTGGCTGCGCGGCTCGCTGCCCCGGATCCGTTATGACCAGCTGATGCGGCTCGGCTGGAAGGTGCTGATCCCGTCCGCGCTCGCGTGGACGCTGATGATCGCGACCATCCGGGTGTGGCGCCGCCAGGGCGGCAGTACCGGCATCTACATCGTGGCCGGTGCGATCATCGTGGCGCTGATGCTGCTGGCGTGGGCCTGGGACAACGCGGCCGCCAAGCGTGCCGAGCAGGCCGAGGAGCTCGACCAGGCCGACACGTCGGCCGAGGCGGAGGCCGGGGCGTTCCCGGTACCGCCCATGGACCTGCCGCACTATCACGGGATCGGGGTGTCCCCCGAAGGGACTGCCACGGGACCGCCCCCAGCCACCAAAGCCGCCGCACCGAAGGAGGTCACCGGTGCCTGACTTCCTCAACTCGATCAAGGGGTTTGGCGTCACGTTCCGGCAGATGTTCCGGCCGGTCGACACCGTCCAGTACCCCGAGGCGAAGAAGCCCACCGCGCCGCGGTACCACGGCCGGCATCAGCTCAACCGCTGGCCAGACGGCCTGGAGAAGTGCATCGGGTGCGAGCTCTGCGCCTGGGCCTGCCCGGCCGACGCCATCTACGTCGAGGGAGCGGACAACACCGAGGAAGAGCGCTACTCGCCCGGCGAGCGGTACGGGCGCGTGTACCAGATCAACTATCTGCGCTGCATCCTGTGCGGGCTGTGCATCGAGGCGTGCCCGACCCGCGCGCTGACCATGACCAACGAGTACGAGCTGGCCGACGACAGCAGGGAGAGCCTGATCTGGACCAAGGAGCAGCTCGTCGCCCCGCTGCAGCCGGGCATGGAGGCCCCGCCGCACCCGATGCGCCTCGGCGAGACCGAGCAGGACTACTACCTGCTGGGCGCGTCCGGGATCGTCGGTAACCCGAACATCGCCGAAGAGGGCCACTTCGGAACGGACGACCGATGAAGCCGGGCATGGTGCTTGCCGTTGGCATGGCATACGAAACCCAGACGATCGCGTACTGGGTGCTGGCCGTGGTGGCGGTGGCCGCCGCGCTGGGCATGGTCCTGGCCAGGCGGGCGGTGCACTGCGCCGTGCTGCTCGCGGTCGTGATGCTGTCGCTCGCGGTGCTGTACGCGATGCTGGGCGCGCCGTTCCTGGCGTTCGTCCAGGTGATCGTCTACACCGGCGCCGTGCTGATGCTGTTCCTGTTCGTGGTCATGATCATCGGGGTGAGCTCGGCCGACTCGCTCGTGGAGACGATCAGGGGGCAGCGGGTCGCCGCGATCCTGGTGGCGATCGGGATGCTGGTCCTGCTCGCGCTCATCATCGGCAACGCGGCGATCGGCCCGGCGGCGCCGGCGGCGGCCAGCTACTCCACCGGGAACCTGCAGGGCCTGGCCACGCTGATCTTCACCACGTACGTGTTCCCGTTCGAGGTCACCAGCGCGCTGCTGATCACGGCGGCGCTCGGCGCGATGGTGCTGGCACACCGGGAGCGCACCACCCCCAAGCCGACCCAGCGCGAGCTGGCCAGGCAGCGGGTGCTGAGCGGACGGCCGACGCCGCTGCCAGGCCCGGGAACCTACGCCCGGCACAACGCGGTCGACATGCCGGCCCTGCTGCCCGACGGGTCGCCGTCCACGCTGTCGGTCAGCCCGGTGATCGCCCGCCGGATCGAGCTGGGCACCGGCGAGTTCCCCGCCCCGCCGTCGGAGGCGCTCACCTCCGGCGAGGTCGTGCCCTCCGACGCCGAGGGCGGGCAGCCGAGCGAGGACGGCGAGCACAAGGGCGAGCATGAGGGGGCACGATGGTAAGCCCGACACACTTTGTGGCCCTGTCGGTGATCCTGTTCGTGATCGGCGCGGTGGGCGTGCTGGCCCGCCGGAACGCGATCATCATCTTCATGTGCGTGGAGCTGATGCTGAACGCGGTCAACCTGGCCTTCGTCGCGTTCGCCCGGCTGCACGGCAACCTGAACGGGCAGATCATCGCGTTCTTCGTGATGGTGATCGCGGCTGCCGAGGTCGTCGTCGGACTGGCCATCCTGATCTCGATCTTCCGCGCCCGCAGGTCCGCCTCGGTGGATGACGCGAACCTGCTGAAGTACTAACGATCTGCAGTACTGACCAGAAAGGGTAGCCAGTGACGGGCTCTGTCGCGGGCGCGCCGTCGGCCGCGGTCATGACTACTGTGGCCGCCGTCGGCGTCCAGCGCGCCGCATGGCTGCTGCTGGCCTTCCCGATAGCGGGAGCGATAATCCTGCTGCTCGCCGGGAAGCGCAGCAACTCCTGGGGACACCTGGTCGGCGTGGCCATGCCGGTCGCGAGCTTCGTGTACGGGGTGATCGCGTTCTTCGCGATGCTGAGCTACCCGGCCAGCCAGCGCAGCAGGGACCTGCACCTGTACTCCTGGATACCGGTGGCCGGGTTCAAGGTGAACATCGGCCTGCTGCTCGACCCGCTGTCGATCAGCTTCGTGCTGCTGATCACCGGGGTCGGCTCGCTGATCCACATCTTCGCTGTCGGCTACATGGCGAACGACCCCGAGCGGCGTCGCTTCTTCGGGTACATGAACCTGTTCGTGGCGGCGATGCTGCTGCTCGTCCTCGCCGACAACTACCTCGCCCTGTACGCGGGGTGGGAGGGCGTCGGCCTGGCCTCGTACCTGCTGATCGGGTTCTGGCAGTACAAGCCCGAGGCGGCAACCGCGGCGAAGAAGGCGTTCATCGCCAACAGGGTCGGCGACGCCGGCCTGTCCCTGGCCATCATGCTGATGTTCGCCCAGTTCGGCACCGTCACGTTCACGGGTGTGTTCGGCGCGGTGCACGGTGCCAGCAAGGGCGTGGTGACCGCGCTCGGCCTGCTGCTGCTGCTCGGGGCGTGCGGCAAGTCGGCCCAGCTGCCGTTGCAGTCCTGGCTGCTCGACGCCATGGAAGGCCCCACGCCGGTGTCGGCGCTCATCCACGCCGCGACCATGGTGACCGCCGGCGTCTACCTCATCGTCCGGTCCAACCCGATCTTCAACCTGACGCCGGACGCCCGGCTCGCCGTCGCCATCGTCGGCGCCGCTACGCTGCTGTTCGGAGCGATCATCGCGTGTGCGAAGGACGACATCAAGAAGTCCCTCGCCGGGTCCACGATGAGCCAGATCGGCTACATGTTCCTGGCGGCCGGGCTCGGCCCGGCCGGCTACGTGCTTGCGATCGCCCAGCTGCTTGCGCACGGGTTCTTCAAGGCCACGCTGTTCCTGACCGCCGGGTCGGTGAAGCACGAGATGGACGACGAGGTGGACATGCGCCGGTTCGGCGGGCTCGGCGCGGTGATGCCCGTCACTTTCGGCGCGTTCATCTGCGGCTATCTCGCGATCATCGGCGTGCCGCCGTTCTCGGCTTTCTGGACCAAGGATCCGATCATCAGCGCGGCCTACGCCAAGGGCGGCACCTCTGGCGCGCTGCTTGGCACCGCCGCGCTGATAGGCGCCGGGCTCACCGCGTTCTACATGACCCGGATGCTGCTGATGACCTTCACCGGAGAGCGCCGCTGGGACGACAAGGTGCACCCGCACGAGGCGCCGCCGGTCATGATCTGGCCGGCGATCCTGCTGGCCATCGGCTCGCTGGGAGCGGGCGCTTTCCTGATGATCGGCAGTCGGCTGCTCAACTTCCTCGCGCCGGTCACCGGCAGGCCGCCGTCCTCGCCTGGGCTGTTCACGCCGGCCGGGATCGGAGCGCTGGCGCTGCTGGTGGCCGCGGTCATCCTCGCCTGGGCCATGTACGGCCGGCGGCCGGTACCGGAAACCCCCCCGGTCGCGACGTTCCCGGTCACCGCGGCGCGCAAGGAGCTGTACGGCAACGCGATCAACGAGTCGCTGCTGATGCGCCCGGGCCAGTGGCTGACCCGGCTGTCGGTCTACTTCGACAACCGCGGCATCGATGGCCTGGTCAACACCCTGGCCGCCGCCATGGGCGGCACGTCGGGGCGGGTCCGCCGGGTGGAGAACGGGTTCGTCCGCTCGTACGCGTTGCTGATGTTCCTCGGCGCGGCGCTGCTCGTTGGCGCGCTGCTTCTGGTGAGGGTGTAGCCGATGAGCTCATTTCCCTGGCTGACCGTTATCGGCGCGATCCCGCTGGCCGGCGCCATCGTGGTCGCGCTGACCCCGGGCCAGTCCGCGCCCGGCGGCGAGGCAGATCGCAGGGCACGCGCCCAGATGGTCAAGATCATCACGCTCGGCTTCACGCTGGTCACGCTCGCGGTGACGATCGCGATGGCGGTCCAGTTCAAGACCGGCGGGCCCGACTTCCAGTTCAACGAGACCTACCAGTGGATTCCGCAGTTCGGGGTGCACTACGCGGTCGGCGTGGACGGGATAGCGCTGGTCCTGCTGCTGATGACCGTGGTCCTCATGCCGGTGGTCGTGCTCGCGTCGTGGAACGATGCCGAGGGCGGGTCCAACCCGGCCGGCGAGCCGCCGCCGCGGCGCAGCGTGAAGACGTACTTCGCGCTGATGCTGGTGCTCGAGACGATGATGATCGGTGTCTTCGCCGCCACCGACGTCTTCCTGTTCTACGTGTTCTTCGAGGCCATGCTGATCCCGATGTACTTCATGATCGGGAGCTACGGGGTCGGCCAGCGCCAGTACGCGGCGGTCAAGTTCCTGCTGTACAGCCTGTTCGGCGGGCTGCTCATGCTGGTCGCCGTGATCGCGCTGTACGTGTACTCGGCGCACAACGGCCACCCGGGCACGTTCCTGTTCAGCCAGCTTCTGCACACATCGCTGAGCACCACGACCCAGAAGTGGCTGTTCCTCGGCTTCTTCGTGGCGTTCGCGATCAAGGCGCCGCTGTGGCCGTTCCACACCTGGCTGCCCGACGCGGCCACCGCGGCACAGCCGGGGGCCGCCGTGGTGCTGGTCGGCGTGCTGGACAAGGTCGGCACGTTCGGCATGATCCGCTACTGCCTCGAGCTGTTCCCGGCGGGCGCGCACTACTTCACGCCGCTGGTCCTGGTGCTCTCGGTCGTCGGCATCCTGTACGGCGCGATCGTCGCGATCGGCCAGCGGGACCTGAAGCGGCTGATCGCCTACACCTCCGTATCCCACATGGGCCTGATCACGCTGGGAATCTTCGCGATGACCAGCGAGGGCCAGGCGGGCGGCGTCTTCTACATGGTGAACCACGCGTTCGCCACCGGGGCGCTGTTCATCATCGCCGGGTTCATGATCGCGCGGCGGCGCTCGCAGATGATCGCCGATTACGGCGGGGTGCAGAAGGTGGCGCCGGTGCTCGCCGGGCTGTTCCTGATCGCGGGCCTGGCGGGCCTGTCCCTTCCCGGCCTCTCCACGTTCGTCAGCGAGTTCCTTGTCCTGGTCGGCACCTTCACCCGGTACGAGGTGTACGCGGTCCTGGCAACCGTCGGCATCATCCTGGCCGCGATCTACATCCTGTGGATGTACCAGCGGACGATGACCGGGCCGGTCCGCGACGAGGTCAAGGGCATGCCGGACCTCAAGGCGCGCGAGCTGTGGGCGGTAGGCCCGCTGATCGCGCTGGTCGTCGTCCTCGGCGTGTACCCCAAGCCGGTGCTTGACATCATCAACCCCGCCGTCCACCAGACGCTGGTCCAGGTGCACTCGACCGACCCGGTGCCGCCGCATCCGGGGACTACCAGCGCGCTCACCCAGAGGAGCTCCCCGTGACCGGCAGCCTGGCCGCGGCGGCCGCGACGATCGCCACGCCGCGCATCGAGTACGGCCAGCTCTCGCCGATCCTGGTGGTGTTCGGGGTCGCGATCGCCGGGGTTCTGGTCGAGGCGTTCGTGCCCAGGGCGGCGCGCCGCGCGATCCACCTCGCGCTGTCCCTGGGTGGCCTGGCCGGCGCGTTCGTGCTGACGATCGTGGTCGCGGCCACGAGCTCAATCTTCCGCAATGGCAGCCCCGGCCACATCGCCGCGATGGGCGCGGTCGCGGTGGACCGGCCCACCCTGTTCATCCAGGGCACGATCCTGGTGCTGGCGTTCATCAGCGTGCTGCTGATCGCCGAGTCCTCGCACGACGTCAGCCCGTTCGTGGCGCAGGCCGCCGCGGTCCCGGGCAGCCCGGAGGAGCGCGAGGGTCTGCAGGCCGGCATCGAGCACACCGAGGTGTACCCGCTGACCCTGTTCGCCGTCGGCGGCATGCTGCTGTTCCCGGCGGCGAACGACCTGCTCACCATGTTCGTCGCGCTCGAGGTGCTGTCGCTGCCGCTTTACCTGCTCTGCGGCCTGGCCAGGCGGCGACGGCTGCTGTCGCAGGAAGCCGCGATGAAGTACTTCCTGCTCGGCGCGTTCTCGTCGGCGTTCTTCCTGTTCGGCATCGCGATGCTGTACGGCTTCGCCGGCTCGGTGCAGCTGGCGGCCATCGCGACGGCCGCGTCGTCCAACACCAGCAGCCTGACGCTGCTCTACGCCGGCATCGCGCTGCTCGGGCTCGGCCTGTTCTTCAAGATTGGCGCGGTGCCGTTCCAGAGCTGGAAGCCCGACGTGTACCAGGGCGCGCCGACGCCGGTGACCGCGCTGATGGCCTCGTGCACGCTGGTGTCGGCGTTCGGCGCCCTGCTGCGCGTGTTCTACGTCGCGTTCGGGCAGCTGAGCTGGAGCTGGCGGCCGGCGATGATCGGCGTCGCGATCCTGACCATGCTGGTCGGCTCGATCGTCGCGATCACGCAGACCGATGTGAAGCGGCTGCTCGCCTACTCCTCGATCGCACAGGCCGGATACGTCCTCACCGGCGTGGTCGCGGCGAGCACCGCGGGCCTGTCCAGCAGCCTGTTCTACCTGGCGGCCTACGGGGTCGCGGTCATCGGCGCGTTCGCGGTGGTGACCCTGGTGCGCGACCAGGCGGGCGAGGCGGCACACCTGTCCCGCTGGGCCGGGCTGGGCAAGCGATCGCCGCTGGTCGCCGGCGTCTTCGCGTTCTTCCTGATCACGTTCGCGGGCATCCCGCTCACCAGCGGCTTCACCGGGAAGTTCGCGGTGTTCGAGGCGGCGGTCCGCGGCGGTGCGCTGTCGCTGGTCATCATCGGCGTGCTGAGCAGCGCGATCCTGGCGTTCCCCTACGTCAGGGTGATCGTGCTGATGTTCTTCAGCGAGCCGGTGCCGGATGGCCCGGCGGTGGTCAGGCCGAGTGCCTTCACCGGGGTGGCCGTGACCATCGGCGTCGTGGCGACGCTGGTGCTCGGCATCGTGCCCGAGCCGCTGCTCAGCCTCGCCAACCACGCGGCGACCCAGCTCTTTGTCCGCTAAGTTCCCTTTCGCCGGGCCGTGCCCCACGTCCGGTTGGTGTTCGCTGATAGCGCTCGGGGCATACCTCGGATTACTCTGCCTTGCACGTATCGTGGGGGTGCTCTTGTGCTTGCCCGCTCACGGCTGGTTTGCGGCCGGAACCGGAGCACCGCCTCCGAGGGAGTCCGATTGAGCACCGTAGTCACCATGGAACTGCCAGACGCCGCGCTGGCCGCCGACGTCGTCGAAGGCCTCGCGCAGGTCGAGGACGGCCTGCGCGAGGCGGCGCGCGCCGACCACGACCTGCTGGCGCAGACCGCCGCGTACGGGATCGACGCCGGGGGCAAGCGGTTCCGCGCCACGCTGGTGCTGCTGGCCTCCCAGTTCGGCAACCCGAGGGATCCGCGGATCGTGACGGCCGCGGTGGCCATCGAGCTGACCCATCTGGCGACTCTTTACCACGATGACGTGATGGACGAGGCCGCCGTCCGCCGCGGCCTGCCGAGCGCGAACGCACGCTGGGACAACTCGGTCGCGATCCTGGCCGGCGACTTCCTGTTCGCCCGGGCGTCGCTGCTGCTCGCCGCGCTGGGCACCGACGCGATCAGGATCCAGGCCGAGACCTTCGCGCGGCTGGTGGCCGGCCAGATCGCCGAGACCATCGGCCCGCAGCCCGGAGAGGACCCGCTGAAGCACTACCTGGGTGTGATCACGGAGAAGACGGCGTCGCTGATCGCTACCTCGGGGCGGTTCGGCGCGATGTTCTCCGACGCGCCGGAGAGCGTGACCGCGCACATCACGCCCGCCTGCGAGGCGCTCGGCATCGCCTATCAGCTCTGCGACGACATCCTGGACGTGGCGAGCGAATCCGCGCAGTCGGGCAAGACACCAGGCACCGACCTGCGGGAGGGCGTGCCGACGCTGCCGGTTGTGCACGCGCTGCGCTCGGCGGGTCCGGGCGATGCCCGCCTGGTGGAGCTGCTGAGCCGCGGTGAACTGACCGAACCGGCGCTGCACGCCGAGGCGCTCGCGCTGCTGCGCGCCCACCCGGCCATGGAGATGGCGCGCTCGGACACCCGGCGGTGGGCCGAGCGGGCACGCAACGAGATCCTTGCGCTGCCGGACGTGCCCGCCAGGGCCGCGTTCGAGGCGCTCTGCGCGTACGTGGTGGAGCGCACCGGCTGAGGCCGGCAGCCGGTAACGCCTGCCCGGAATTAGCACTAAGTGCACTAGCATGCAGGTCAATGAGAACCTCTGGCACGGCTGGGTCCACAGCGAAGGAATCGGCGCCGCTTCAGCCCCCGGAGATGGCCGTCAGGAACGGTGACTTCGTTCAGTCGCTGGACCGCGGGCTGGCGGTGATCCGAGCGTTCGGGCCGGACCGAGAGCGGCTGACCCTGAGCGAGGTTGCCAACGCGACGGGACTGACCAGGGCGGCGGCACGCCGGTTCCTGCTGACCCTGGTCAAGCTCGGGTACGTGCGCAACGACGGCCGGGAGTTTTCGCTGCGGCCGCGGGTGCTCGAGCTCGGCTACGCCTACCTGTCGGGGCTGGCGCTGCCCGAGGTGGCGGCGCCGCACCTGGAGGAGCTCGTGGCCCGGCTGCATGAGTCCTCGTCGATCTCGGTTCTGGACGGTCACCAGATCGTCTACGTGGCCCGCGTCCCCACCAAGCGGATCATGACCGTCGCGATCTCCGTGGGAACCCGGTTTCCCGCCTACGCCACGTCGATGGGGCGGGTGCTGCTCGCGGCGCTCACCGACGACGAGCTTGACCGCTACCTAGCCGAGGCCACATTCGAGCGGCTGACCGCCCGCACCGTCACCAACCCGGACCGGCTCCGGGCGATCGTCCGCGACGCGGCCCGGCACGGATACGCGATCGTGGACCAGGAACTCGAAGAGGGCCTGCGCGCGGTCGCCGCCCCGATCCGGGGCGCCGCAGGCGTCGGGACCGCGGCCATCAACGTGTCCGCGCACGCCAGCCGGGTGAGCATGGTCGCGATGCGGGGGAAGATCCTGCCCGCGCTGCTGGAGACCGCGCACCAGATCGAGGACGACCTCAAGGCCCAGGCTCCATAACTTTGGGCCTTCGGCGCGCTTTGGCCGTTATCCCCTGGCGCGCCCGGGTATCAGCCTGCGGGCGCCGCCCGGGCCGGCGTCGCGCCCGGTCCGCAGCCAGTACCCGACGGGGAACAGCCGCAGGTTCAGGCGCTCGTCCACCAGGCCCCACAGCCCGCGGCGGGCGAACAGCGCCACGAGGATCGCGACCAGGCCCAGGATGATCAGGTACCAGGCGTTGTACGAGGCCAGCGTCTGCTGCAGCACCATGTAGACCGCGGTGCCGATGATCGGCCCCTCGATCGTGCCGAGCCCGCCGATGATGGTCGCGAACGCCATCTCCGCGGTCCACTGCACGCTGAAATCCGCGGTTGGCGAGACCTGAAGCTGGCTGATCGCCAGCACCGCGCCCGCGGCGCCGCAGCCGACGCCCGCCACCACGAACACCAGCATCCGGGCCAGGCCGACCCGCGCCCCGGAGCTGCGCGCGGCCACTTCGTCGTCGCGGATCGCGGTGAGCACCAGGCCGAGCCTGCTGCGCAGCAG
The DNA here is from genome assembly GCA_030041195.1 of Streptosporangiaceae bacterium. The sequence continues at coordinate 11,862 of JASHOI010000392.1, forward strand.
CAGGTATACGGCGGCCAGCGCCAGCACCGTGACGGCCAGGCCCGCCCAGTAGGTGTACGCGGTGAGCAGCGTCGGGCTCATCCCGGTGAACCCGGGCAGCGGCATGCCGCTGCCGCCGCCGATCGAGGTGAACTTCTCGATGACGAGCATGATGGTCGCGGCGAGCACCCAGGTGGCGATCGCGAAGTACCCGCTGCGCAGCCGGGAGACCAGCCACCACAGCGGCAGCGCCGCGACGCCGCAGACGATCGCGGCGACGGGCAGCGCGGCGAACGGCGAGAAGCCGTGGATGGCGAGGATCAGCACAAAGTACGCACCGAGCCCCAGAAATCCCTGCTGTCCCACCGACACCAGCCCCGCGTAGCCCGCGAGCAGGTTCCACATGCTCGCCAGCGTGAGCACGATGAACGCCTGCACCAGGATCGCTGTGGTGCCCGAGTACACGATGTACGGGAACATCGCGAACACGACAATGATGATCAGTGCTACCGCCCCGGTCCAGGCGACGTTCCTGCGCGACCGGGTGACCCTGAAGTTCCCGGCCGGCCGGACCGTGGTTTCGGTGACCAGGCTCATGACTGCACCCCCCGGGAGAGCAAGCCCTGCGGCCGCAGCACGAGCACGGCGAGGAACACTATGTACCCGGCAAGAAGCTCGTCGGAGATGTTGATCTGGGCGCCGATCTGCTGGGCAATGCCGAGCACCACGCCGCCGACCAGGGTGCCCCACAGCGAGCCGAGCCCGCCGATCACCACGGCCGCGAACGCGAACAGCAGGATCGTGTCGGTGCCGGTCGTGGGGTCGAGGTCGACGTACATGCCGTACGCGATGCCGCCGAGCGCCACGGTGCCCAGCGCGACCGCCGCCGCGATGCCGAACACATGCCGGTAGTCGGCCCCAGAAAGCTGCGCCGCCTCCTTGTCGTCGGCCACCGCACGGATCAGGCGGCCGTATTTGGACCGGGACAGGAAGTACTGCAGGCCGAGCAGCACCGCCACCGCGACGGCGAAGGTGAGCAGGAGCAGGTAGCCGATCGAGATCTGCGAGCCGATGCTGAACGAGCCGGTCACCAAGGCCAGCCCGCTGCCGATCCCGCGGGTGTTGGCGGTGAAGAACTGGAGCAGGCCGTTCTCGATCACCAGCGACAGGCCGAGGGTGACGATGAGCGTCGTCAGAATGCCACGGTCGAGCGCGGTCTGGATGAGTGTGCGCTGCAGCACGTAGCCAAGCACCGCCATGATCGGCACCACGATGACGAAGGACCACAGCACCGGGACGTGGGTGGCGGCGATGATGCCGACCGCCACGTAGCCCCCGACAACGGCGAGGTCACCGTGCGCGAGGTTCACGACCTTCATCACCCCGAACATCAGCGACAGCCCGCAGGCGAACAGAGCGTACAGGCCGCCGGTCAGTATGCCCTGGATGATCGCGTTTACCCAGGCCATTACCCTTCGCTCCCTTCGCCGGGCTGGCCGGCCGGCGCGGCGCCAGCCAGGCCGAAGTATGCCGCCTCGACCTGGTCCGCCGTGACGTCGGCCGGCCTGCCCTCCAGGGTGGTCCGGCCCTCCAGCAGGCACTGGATTTGTGTTGCCACCCGCAGGGCCTGACTCACGTCCTGCTCAACCAGCAGCACGGTGAGGCCGCTCTGCAGGATCTGCGGCAGCATGCCGTAGATGCGCTGCACCACCACGGGCGCCAGGCCGAGAGACAGCTCGTCGAGCAGCAGCACGCGGGGGTTGGCGACCAGCGCGCGGCCGATCGCGACGGCCTGCTGCTCGCCGCCGGAAAGCTGGACGGTGGGCTGGTTGCGGCGTTCTCGCATCCAGCCGAACATCTCATAGACCTGCTCGATCGTCCACGGGCCAGGGCGCGCATACGTGGCGCCGACCTTGAGGTTCTCCTCGACGGACAGCGACCCGAACAGCCGCCTGCCCTCCGGCACCATAACGATCCCCTGGGTGGCCCGGCGCTCGGGCCGCAGCCCGGTCACGTCCTTGCCGTCGAACAGAATCGAGCCCGACGTCGGGTGGTGCAGGCCCGCGATCGTTCGCAGCAGCGTGGACTTGCCGGCGCCGTTCGCCCCGATGATCGCGTAGACCTCACCGGGGAACACCCGCAGCGAGATGGCGTCGAGCGCCCGAAGCTGCCCGTGGTACACGGTAAGGTCGCTGACCTCAAGCAATGGCACGCCGGTTTCCGGCCGCGCCCCATCCCCACTCGCCGCCGATGCGGTCACGGCTCGCTCCGTTCCCCGTCCCCTTGCCCGGCCGGCGGAGCGTCCATCGTGCCGCCGGCCAGCGCCGCGGTGACCTCGGTGCCGAGGAACACCTCGCGAACCGCCGGGTCGGCCAGCACCGTGGCGGGCTCGCCGTCGGCGACGAACTCGCCGCCGGACAGGCAGGTCAGCCGGCTCACCACGGCGGTGAGCGCGCGCACCACGTGCTCGATCCAGATCACCGCGATGCCCTCGGCGTTGACGCCACGGACGATCTCGACCAGCTGGGCGACCTCGGGGTCGGTGAGGCCACCCGCCACCTCGTCGAGCAGCAGCAGCATCGGCTGCGTGGCCAGGGCCCTGGCCAGCTCCAGCCGCTTGCGCTGGAGCAGGCCGAGCCGTTCCGCTGGCAGGTTCGCGTGGGGTTCCATGCCGGTCTGGTCCAGCGCTCGCACCGCGGCCGCGTAGCTGGGCCGCCGGCGCAGCCCGCCGCCCTGTTGCGCGGCGACGAGCAGGTTCTCGAACACGGTCATATCGCCGAACGGCCGGGGCACCTGGTACGTGCGGCCGATGCCCAGCCTGCATCGTGCCGCCGCGTCCAGCTTGGTGACCGTCTGCCCGGCGAAGCGGATCTCACCGGCGTCCGGGGCAAGGTCGCCGGAGATGAGGCCGAACAGGCTGGTCTTGCCAGCACCGTTCGGCCCCACGATCCCGACGACGTCCCCGGGATCGACCGAGAATGACAGGTCCTCCGCGATGACGACCCGGCCGAACCGTTTCGTCACGTTGTCGAGCTCGAGCAGAGGTGTCGTCATCCGGTCAGGTGTTCGTCGGCAGGAGGTCGGCCGTGATCTTCGCGTCCGGCAGCAGCGTGTTGTCGACGACCTGGAGTTCCAGCGGGTACGTGACGCCCTTCTGCCACTGCACGCCGGCCGGGGGGGTGATCGCGACGCCCGGCGCGGGACCGAAGCCGTCTACCCAGCCCTTGCCGCTCGAGGTGAAGTCAAGCGGCCCGGCGAGCGCGCTGATGTTCACCTTGTGCAGGGCGTCGGCGACCTCGAGCTTGTCGTGCGGGTCGCTCACCGAGGTGAGCGCCGCGTACGCGACCTCGAAGAGGCTGTAGTTGCTGATGTTGGCGTTCCACTGCCCGAGGCTGGGCACCGCCTCGTACTGAGCCGCGATCTCCTTGCAGGTCTCGCCGGTGAGCGAGGACGTCCACGGCAGCGTCGGCACCCACCAGGTGTCGGTCGCCACGTTGTAGACCTCGGAGCCCATCGAGTAGGTGTCGCTCGGGAACAGCAGCACCTTGGCCACGGTGGCCAGCTTCGGCCGGAAGCCCTGTGAGATCGACTGCTTCCACATGGCGGCGAAGTCGGGCGGCTCCGGCACGTTCGTGAAGAAGTCGGCGCCGTCCGCCTTGAACTGGGTGATCATCGACGTGTAGTTCGTCGTACCGTCCGGGTAAGCCGAGGACATGTTGAACGTGTAGCCCGCCGCCTTGACGATCGGCGGGAACACCATGCGGAACGCGTCGCCGTCCGGGTCGTTCGGGAACGCGGCAGCGACCACCTTGTCGGTATGCAGCTGGGCGTGGATCCGGTTCCACATCGGGATGAAGCAGCTGGCCAGGTGCTCGGCGCCGAGGAAGTAGAGGATCGAGTACTTGGGCACGAACGTCGGTTTGCCCGGGTTGCCGCCGAGGTTGGCGTACCAGGATTCCCACGGGCAGTTCGCGCAGATCAGCGGTGTGCCGAGCGTTTCGGCCTGGCTGGCCACCGCGTTGACGGTCTCCGGCGTTGACGTTGCGAACAGCAGGTCAACGTTGTCGCTGAGGATGGCGGTCCTGGCCAGGTCCCCGGCCCGGGTGGTGCTGGACTGGCTGTCGTAGGACTTGATCGTGATCGGGTAGGTCTTGCCGCCGATCTTGAAGCCGTTCTTGTACTGGCTGGTCTGCTTGATCTTGGAGATCAGCCACAGGTCGGGCGCGCCGAACGCGGCGATCTCACCGGTCAGCGGGTGGATCCAGCCGATCGTGATGCCCTTGGTGCTGCTCGAGCTGGCCCCCTTGATGCCGGAACTGCACGCTTCGAGTAGCCCGCCGGCCCCCACGACGGCTGCGCCGGCGCCGGCCGCGCGCAGCAGGCCCCGTCGGCTGATGCCCGCGACGGGGCTGGTGCTAATCGATTGCAGTCTCTCGTGGTCGTTCATCCGTTTTCGATCTCCTTATGAGGACGCCTCGCAGGACTGGGGGGTGCCTATGAGGGATGCCGGTGGTTCCCCTGCTTGGGCATGCCTGCGCGGCGTCGTGAGACTAACATGACATGAATTCCGGCGAGGCCGCAGTCGTTGAATCATAAGGTTTCATAAGGTTCAGAATCGCTTTCGCTATTCAGCCTCGCTGGCGGCCGAAGCTAGCGTGCGGCCTTGTGGGCTGCGCGGACCTCGGTGCGGAACGCCTGGTGTGCGGACTCTCATTTACGTTTGCTTTGTGGACTGATGCTCGCTTCGTGACACATGCTTTGCAGAGCGGGTGCGGAGCCCGTCCAGAGCCGGCGCCGCCAGACGGGCGTTTGTACGCTCTGCGAACGAGCGTGCATAACCTGAACAGCATGGCACCATGCCTGTCTGTGCCTAGTCAACGGCCGTTATGTAACTGTTGCGACCCGCCTACGAAACCACGCTGAGCTGGGCTGAACGTGCGCCGGTCCAAACGCGGCGCTGACGAGCTGCCCGCGGGCCCGGCCGAGCGGCGGACGGAACGTTCCGGGCGGTTGACACGTGCGACCGCGGCAGCTCCAGAGCGGTGGAGACGGTCTGCTCCGGTGCCCTGACCGTGGGGAAGGTTAGCGCCGGGATTCTGGTTCGTCACCAGGGGGTCCGGGTTGAGCGGGTCCCCGCACTCACACCAAAGGAGACAGTTGTGGGCATATTCGGTTTCCGCAAGGCCCAAATGGTCAACGCGGAGCAGGCGCTGCCGGGCCGGTCGGAGCCAATGCCGGTGCCCGCCCGCCATGAGGTGCTCGATGCCCCATTGCGCCCGCCATACCCGGAAAGCACCAGCGTGGCCGAGTTCGCGCTCGGCTGTTTCTGGGGCGCGGAAAAGACATTCTGGCAGCTACCGGGCGTGGTTACCACGGCTGTGGGCTACGAGGGCGGCTACACCCCGAACCCGACGTACGAGGAGGTCTGCAGCGGCCGGACCGGGCACGCGGAGACCGTCCGCGTGGTCTTCGACCCCAGGAAGGTCTCATACCGCGAGCTGCTCAAGGTGTTCTGGGAGTCGCATAACCCGACACAGGGCATGCGCCAGGGCAACGATGTCGGCAGCCAGTACCGCTCGGTGATCTTCTACCATTCGCCGGAGCAGAAGGCGGAGGCCGAGGCGTCGCGCGATGCGTATGCCAAGCGCCTCGCCGAGGCCGGTTACCGGGAGATCACCACCGAGATCGTCCCGGCGGGGGAGTTCTACTTCGCCGAGGACTATCACCAGCAGTATCTGTCCCAAGGCAAGAATCCGTACGGCTACTGCCCGGACCACGGGACTGGGGTGTCCTGCCCGGTGGGGGTCGTCCGCGCCGACGGCTGAGCCCGCCCGGCGAGTTTCTGGCCGGCGAGGGCTTCCACCGACGCGGCGCCGGGAACGAAGACCGGCGGGAGAGATCGGTGGCGCGGAAGGTCCGAGACAGTTAGTGCCCGGCGTCTCGACAACGCTGGTCGATATCGCCGCAACACAACGCTGCGCTTGTGCAACACCGCGCTCACACGCCGCCGTCACTCGATGCCCATGCAAACCGGCAGGACCTGCTGGCGTCCCAGCGACATGGCCACGACATCCGCGAACACGTGAGCGCAGAAGGGAAACGGTCACATGGCGTACACGCGACGGGTATCGGTGGCCGACGCCGCCGATACCGGCTACCCGGACTACCAGGCTGCCATCGTGGCGAGCCCCGAGAGCGCGACCGTGCTGGCCGGCTTTCTCGGCAACGGCGGGCACCCGCCGCTGCATACGCACGACGTCGACCTGTTCTTCGTGGTCCTTGAAGGCAGCGCAACGATCCGGCTCGGGCACGATAATCATCAGGCCAGGGCCGGCGAGGTGATCTACATTCCGGCCGGGCTCCCGCACGGCAGCGACAACCAGAGCGGCGCGGCCGAGCGCCATCTCGAGATCCTGATACCGGGCGTACGCCCAGGGAGCCCTTTTCTGACGCCTGTCCGGTCTGTCGATGAAGTCCGGCTGCCGGCGACCGCACCGCACATCACCAGCGGCTCGGGCCCGGCAACGGAGGCGACTGGCCATGAAACGCGATCGCTGCTCACGGGCGAGTCGACGGGCGGCCGTACCGCCCGGGTAACGGCCGTTGAGCGAACCGGGCCCGACGACGCGGGCACGCCCGGCACCCGGGAAGACGACCGGCTCGTTGTCGTGACGCAAGGCGAGCTGACTGCCGAGGTGGCAGCGCGGCCGGGTGCCGTCCCTGCCCCTGCGGTGATCGTCATCCCGGCCGGCGTGCCGCATCGCATCTGGAATTCAGCATCCGCCCCGGCCCGGTATCTCGACCTCGACATTCCGGCGCCGGAGGCCTACGCCAAGCTCGCCGCGGCCCATTAGGCGCCACCGCCGCTGGTCAGGCTCGTGGCCCAGGTCAGCCCAACGCTGACCCCAGGCAGCGCCCGTTTGCGCTCGTGAGAGCCTGGGAATTCGGGGGAGTGGCTGACGCTGACCGCCGGCCTGCGGCCCAGGAGGCAGCGTTGGGGCAGTGATTTGGCGCGCCAGGTATTCCCGAAGGAAGCTACCTGGCCCTCGGGGGAGGCAGTATGACATCGCTAGCTGATCACCAGACCAACCAGTCCGGGCAGAACGGGCGAGGCGCGGAGGCCTCGACGATGACCGTCGGGGATTTCCTGCTCCGCCGGCTTCAGGAGGCCGGCCTCAGGCACCTGTTCGGTGTTCCCGGCGACTTCAACCTCGAGCTGTTGCAGCAGAACGAGGACGGTGGCTACCTGAAATGGGTCGGCACGTGCAATGAGCTGAACGCGTCCTACGCAGCCGATGGCTACGCGCGGCTGAACGGCATGGGCGCGCTGACCGTGACGAACGCGGTGGGCGCGCTGGGCGCGATCAACGGCATCGCTGGCGCTTTCGCCGAGCACGTCCCGGTGATCCTGATCGCTGGGTCGATACCGCTGCGGTCCATCCAGCGTGGCCTGGGAATGCACCACACGACGGCCGATGGCACCTGGGACCGGTTCCTCGGCGCGTTCGCCCAGGTAACCGCCGGACAGGCCAGGCTGACGCCGCACAACGCGGCCACCGAGATCGACAGGCTGATCCTGACGGCCTGGCGGGAGAAGCTCCCGGTGTACATGGAACTGCCATCGGACGTCGCCTACCTCGACATCGAGGTCCCCACGGCCCGGCTGATGCTCGCCGACCCGCCCAGCGACCCGGAACGGCTCAGGTCGTGCGCTGGCGCGATCGCCGACCACTTGTCGAACGCCAAGTCGCCGGCGATCCTGGTCGATCGAGACGTCGAGCAATACGGTGCCGCGACGGAGGTCATGGGGCTGGCCGAGAAGCTGCAGATGCCGGTCGCGGTGACCGGGCCGGCCAAGGGAGTGATCGACGAGACGTTCCCGTATTTCGCGGGCGTCTACAACGGCAGGGCCAGCGCACCGCAGACCCGCGAGGCCGTCGAGGGCAGCGACTGCCTGCTGTCCATCGGCTACCGGCCGATCGACGGTACCTCGGGCGACTTCACCGCGTCGTTGCCCGCCGACACAATCCGCGCTCGCGGGCACTCGGTGGACATCGGCGAGGACAACTACCAGGCGGTGACGCTCAAGGAGGTCCTGCGTGCCGTCACCGACGCGGTCCCGCAGGTCACCAGCCGCGCCGCACATCCGTTCGCCGCGGCGATGCCCGCGGGCACCCACGCCGATGGCTCGGCCAAGCTGACCCAGGCCGCGTACTGGGAAACCATCCAGGGCTATCTGCGGCCGGGGGACGTGCTGCTCACCGACAACGGGACGTCGTACGCCATCTTCGGTTTCCGGCTGCCGCCCAAGTGCACGGTGCTCGCGTCGGTCATCTGGGGCTCGATCGGCTACAGCGTCGGGGCGTTGCTGGGCACGCTGACCGCGGCACCGCAGCGCCGCCACCTGCTGTTCATCGGAGACGGCTCGTTCCAGGAGACCGCCCAGGAACTGTCGACCATGCTGCGCAACGACTGCAAGCCGGTGATCTTCCTGATCAACAACGGCGGATACACGATCGAGCGCGGCTACATGGGCAAGACGGCGGACTACAACGACATCGCCAGATGGGCCTACTCCGAACTGCCGAAAGTGTTCCGTCCGGACACCACCGCGCGGTCGTTCGTGGTCAAGACCGTCGCGGATCTGGAAAATGCGCTTAGCGCGCCCAACGACAGCCTGGTGTTCATCGAGTCAGTCATGGATCCCTACGACGCTCCCGCCTCGGTAATTCACAGCAGCAACAACGGGGCCGAGCTCGACTACGGTCCCCGCGGCCCGCAGCACCGCGGCAACGCCCAGCTCCTGCCGGCCACCTAGGACGGCGCCCTGACACGGCCCCTCACGTGCGGAAACGCCGTGAGGGGCCGTTGCGCGCCGACGCGCTAGCGAGAATTGAGCCTGGCTATAGCATTCCGTAATCAACGCGCCAGTATTGACAGTCATCATCGCTGGTATTAAAGTGCCTGGTTGGCGGCTCAGGGCAATTAACGTTATGATCACGCGAATGGCGTCGGTGGTCATTCGGTCTGCATTTCTTTACGAATACATTGCGCACCGGCCCGTTATGAGTTCGGGAGGTATTCTGGTGGACCAGGATCCTCCGGTACCTATGCTCAGGCCACGAGTGAAGCCGGAGCACGCGCCGTACCGCATTGCCGGGGGCAAGATCCGCATCGGCGGGGTGTCTTTCCGGCTCGCCGCGGAGATCTCCGACCCGGATGGATGGGTGTGGACGATGCTGTCCGCGATGGACGGCAGCCGCGCGTTACCGGAAATCATCGAGCACGTGCGTGCGGCACATCCGGCGCAGGCTGTCGATGTCCTGCGGCGCGGTGCCGTGCAGCTGCTCGGCACCGGCTACGTGGAGGACGTCGCGGGGCCGGTGCCGGCCGGGCTCACGGAGCGCGACATGCGCCGGCACGACCGAGCGGTTGGCTACTTCCGGTGGATGGATCTCACCCCGCGGGCCAGTTCCTGGGAGCCGCAGGCCCGGCTCCGGGACGCGCGGGTCACGATTCTCGGCATGGGCGGGACGGGTGGCGTTGCCGCGCTGGCGCTGGCCGCGAGCGGTGTCGGGCACCTGCACTGCGTCGATCCCGACGAGGTCGAGCTGTCCAACCTCAGCCGGCAGATCCTCTACACCGAGCACGATATCGGGAAGCCGAAGGCCGATTCCGCGGTCAGCCGGCTCCAGCTACTGAACGCCGACGTTGAGGTGACCGGCCAGCGCACGGAGGCGACCGGGATCGAGGACGTGCTGGAGCTGGCGCGGGATTGCGACGTCCTGTTGCTCAGCGCCGACCGGCCGCCGGAGCTGCGGGTCTGGTGCAATCGGGCCTGCCTGGCCGCCAAGCGCCCGTGGGTCGACGCCGGATATCACGGCCCGCTGGTTCAGACCGGAGTCTTCGTTCCCGGCGAAGGGCGATGCTGGGAATGCACCAGGCTCGCGCTTCGCGACGGTCATGCCAAGGAGGGCGCCTACCCGGACGACGCACCCCATCGGCGTGAAGCGGTCTTCAGCGCGGTCGGGGCCGTTCCGGCGGGTATCTCTGGTTACCTCGGCGCCCATCTGGTCATTTCGCTGCTGACCGGCATACCGCCGGTTGTCCCAGGCCGGATCGAAACGGTGAACCTCGCCGCGCCCGACGCGCCACTTGTGCTCGATGACCGGCCGCACCCTGAGTGCGAAGCCTGCGGCGCGGCGCGGTAAGAGGCGGCGGGCACGTGGCGGTCGAGGAAACTGCGGCAGCCGCCCGCGTGACGGGCGGATCGACGGTGCGGCTCCGCCCGTTGAGCCAGCGCCTTGGCGGGGACGGCTGGGTGCTCGGCCGGATCGAGACCGGCGATTTCATCACCGTGCCCGAAGTGGCGCACCGCGTCATCACGCTGCTCGGCGACGGCCGCACCGTCGACGACGTCGCGGGCAGGCTCCTGGCCGAGACCGGGACGAGCTTCGCGGTCTCGGACTTCGTGACGGCGCTCGATGAGCTCGGGTTCGTCGCCGCCGTCGATGACGAAGTCCGGGACGATAAAGCACGCCCCCGGCCCAGCCTGCCCTGGCTGCGGCCCGGGCACGTGCGCTGGCTGACGCATCCGCTCGTAGCGGTCGTGGTGGCGGGCTTCGCGGTAGCGACCGTGGTCATGCTGGCGCTGCACCCAGCACTGCTCCCGAGTTCCCGCGTGCTCGTCTGGAGCCGGCGGGCCGGCCTGGTGCTCGCCGTCAACGCGGCGATCGCCTGGACGATCATCCTGGTTCATGAACTCGCCCACCTGGCCACGGCCCGGGCGGCTGGCGCGCCTGCCCGGATCACCGTCGGCACCCGGCTGCAATTCCTTGCCGCCCAGACCGACGTGAGCGGTGTCTGGGCTGCGCCGCGCCGCACCCGGATGACCGTGTACCTGGCCGGAATGGGCATCGATATCTGCGGTGCCGGGACCTGCTTGCTCATCGTCGGGCTGGCCGATCCGCATGGCCTGGCCCGTGATCTGCTCGCGGTGGCAGCCACCGAGATACTTCTCGGACTGCTCGCTCAGTTCATGATCTTCATGCGCACCGACGTCTACTTCGTGCTCCAGGACCTGACTGGGTGCGCCAACCTTTACGCGGACGGCTCGGCGTATCTTCGCTACCTCGCCGGGCGGGCCACCCGGCGCATCAGACACGCGGGCGGCGCGGGCGCGGACCCGAGCCGCGAGTACCCGGCGTCGCAGCGCCGTGCGATTCGTCTTTACAGCGTCCTGCTGCTCGCCGGGACCGCCATCTGCTTGGGCATTGAATTTGCGGTGTCATTGCCCGCTCTGATCACGCTGGTCGGCCACGCGGTGTCCGAGATCGGCACCACCCCTGTGGGAACTGCCGACGGCGGAGTGGCTCTGGCCATTCTGCTCGGCTTCCAATTCGTCTGGGTCAGCCGCTGGCGTCACCGTCATGAGCATCAGGTGCGATCAATAGCCAGACAGTACCTGCGGACGCGAAGGGAGGTGAGTGGGCATCGCCGACATCTTCGAGACGTCAGATGGCCAATCCGTAGGGCCCGCCGAGGACACAGTCACCGGGCCGATCGTCATCCGCAAGCTGAACCGGCTCGAGGCGAGACACACGAGCTACGCCACCAGTAGCTGACCCCGTGCGGACGCAGGGACCGGACGTTCACCGGGAAAGGAGGTGAAGCGCATGGAGACCAAGCCGTCAGCCCGGAAGGACGAGCAGATCGTGCCGAAGGACGACAGCCCGCAGCCGATCAGCATCCGCAAGCTGGACCGGCTCGAGACCACACACACGAGCCAGGGCACCAGTAACTAGGGAGGTGAAGGGCATGGAGATCCGGCCGTCGCCGCGGAAGGAGCAGCAGATCGTGGCGAAGGACGACAGCCCGGAGCCGATCAGCATCCGCAAGCTGGACCGGCTCGAGACCACACACACGAGCACCGGCGGCAACGGCGGCTGAGTGCACCGTGCCGGGCCGGCGGGCGACCGCCGGCCCGGCGACCCGGTCGGCCGGGCAGGCCGCGGCGCTACGACGACGATCCGTCCACCGAGCCCCCGGCACCGTGATCGTGGCGCCGGACGAGCGCCGTGACCTCGCCCGTGAAGGTGATTGACGGGCCGCCGATCAGTTCCCACGCGCGGGCGATCCCGATCAGGAAGCAGACGATCACCATGCTCGCGATCGTGTTCACCGAGCCCGAGTTGCCAGGCTGCGCGAGCACCTCGGCCGCCTGCGATAGCTGCACCACGAACGTGACCGCCAGAAAGAGCAGGAACAGCGTGTCACGCAGCACGGCCCGGCGCATCTGGTGCCGCCGGATCAGCGACAGCAGCGCTGCCACGACGAACACGAGCCCGAGAATCGCCGCGACCAGCGCGGCCGGCCCGATCTTGTGCCCGGGGATCAGCGAGAACAGCGACACCACCAGCGCGTTGGTGAAAGCCGTGAGCGCCGCCGCGGCGCGGATGCGGTGCACCTGCTGTGCCCGTTCCTCTTCCTGGGCGAGCCGCCCGGCCGCCACCGAGATGGCCACGAACAGCAGCCCGATCAGCGCGCCAGCCACACTGGCGCTCGCCACAAAGAAGTCATGGATGCTCTCAGGGACCACGCCATGATCCTCGCAGTCGGATGCCGTTAGGTCAGCACCGGCCGAGCCTCAGCGCGGCCCGCGCCGTCGCCGACAGTTATTGAAATGTCAGTATTTCTCGGCATGTGTAGCCGCAGACGCGCAAAGATAGGACGTGTTTCCCTGGGCTGCTGCCGCGGCCCCAGGGACGACGGCCGCCAGCGGGGAGCGCAGATCGGCGGCCTGCCTTGGAAATCGGGTGCCAATCGCGGCAGCGCCGTGGCCGCGGGAGCGCAAGCGTGCCGTTACCGGAGCGAGGATGCAGCCACTGACCGCCGACGACCCGCGAACGGTCGGCGAGTTCGCGCTGCGCGCCCGTCTCGGTGCCGGCGGCATGGGACGCGTGTATCTCGGCTTCTCGCCGTCCGGCCGGGCCGTGGCGGTGAAGGTCGTGCGCCGCGAGCTGGCCTGGGATCAGGCGTTCATCACCCGGTTCGGGCAAGAGGTCGCCGCGGCGCGAGCCGTCAGCGGCATCTATACCGCACCGGTCGTCGCCGCCGGGCTCGATGACGACCCACCGTGGCTGGCGACCGCCTTCGTCCCCGGGCCGTCCCTGGATGGCGCGGTCGAGGCGGCTGGGCCGCTGCCCGACGCCGCGCTGTGGAAGCTGGGAGCCGGCCTGGTGGAGGCGCTGCAGGCGATCCACGCCGCGCAGCTTGTGCACCGCGATCTCAAGCCGGCCAACGTGCTGCTGGCCGTGGACGGCCCCCGGGTCATCGACTTCGGCATCTCTCGTGCGCTGGACGGCACCTCGCTGACATTGACCGGGATGGTCATCGGCACGCCCGCCTTCATGTCGCCGGAGCAGGCTGCCGCCCTGCCCACCGGGGCGTCCAGCGACGTGTTCTCGCTCGGCAGCCTGCTCGCGTTCGCCGCGACCGGGGTTCCGCCGTTCGGGGACGGCAACCCGGCGACCGTGCTGTACCGCATCGTGCACTCGCCGCCCGACCTGGACCTCGTGCCCGCCGCGATGCGCGGCCTCGTCGCGGGCTGCCTCGCCAAGCGCCCCAGCGACCGGACAGCGCTTTCCGCGCTCGCCGACGCGATCGCGACCGCGATGCCGCTGGGTGCAGCCGCCTCGCCGGCGTCGTTCTGGCCCGAGCCGATCGCTGACGTGATCGCGAAATACCAGGCCAGTCTCGGCACCGAGGCGGCCGGGCGCGAGCTGCACCCGGTCAGCGCCGGGTCGAGCGCCCGCGCGGGGCCCGTGGCGCTGGCATCGCGCGGTGCCCCGGCGCCG
>JASHOI010000393.1 GCA_030041195.1 Streptosporangiaceae bacterium
GGCTCGTGCCGAGCGGGCGCTCGCCGCGCTGCGCGGCTTCACCTTGCAGGTGGGCCGGCCGGCCCGGCCGATGCTCGCGGCGTCGGCGCCGGACGTGGCCGCCGCGCTCGGCAGGATCAGCCCGGCGGCTTCGGAGTGGAAGGTGGACGGCATCCGGATCCAGGTACACCGGGCGGGCGGCGAGGTGGCCGTGTTCACCCGGACCCTGGACGACATCACCGCCCGGGTGCCCGAGATCGTCGAGGCGGCGCTGTCCCTGCCGGTAACCGCCGTGGTGCTCGACGGTGAGGCGGTGGCGCTCGCACCGGACGGAAGGCCGCGTCCGTTCCAGGTCACCGCGGCCAGGACCGCCAGCCAGGCCGACGTCGGGCGGATGCGGGAGCAGACCCCGCTCACGCCGTTCCTGTTCGACCTGCTGCACCTGGACAGCACCGACCTGATCGACGCGCCGGCCAGCGAGCGGCACCGCCGGCTCTCCCAGATAGCGCCGGCCACGCTGCTCATCCCCCGCATCGTCACCGCGGACCTGGCCGAGGCCGAGGCGTTCTTCGCCGACGCGGTCGCCCGCGGTCACGAAGGCGTCGTGATGAAGTCGCTCGACGCGCCGTACCGGGCCGGGCGCCGCGGCGGTGAGTGGATCAAGGTCAAGCCCCGGCACACGCTTGACCTTGTGATTCTGGCGGCAGAGTGGGGCCACGGGCGGCGCCGCGGCGTCCTGTCCAACCTGCACCTCGGCGCCCGCGACCCGGAAACCGGCGGCCTGGTGATGCTCGGCAAGACGTTCAAGGGCCTGACCGACGAGATGCTCGCCTGGCAGACGGCCAGGCTGCTCGACCTGGCGGACCCGCCGGTGGCCGCCGCGGCGGACGCCGATCGCCGGGAGGCCTACGGCGTGGTCTGGGTCCGCCCCGAACTCGTCGTGGAGATCGCGTTCGACGGGGTGCAGGCGAGCCGCCGCTATCCCGGCGGCCTGGCCCTGCGGTTTGCCCGCGTGCTGCGGTACCGGCCGGACAAGAAAGCGAACGAGGCAGACACTATTGATGATGTTCGCGCGATTTGGGCCGGCGAAGCCTAAAGCATTTTTCCAGGCTCGGTAAAGATCGGGTCAATGGCTCTTTTCTCGGTCCGCAGTAATCGAGTTCTTCGAGTAATTTCGGCATTCGGAATCCTGGAACCAGCGGGCGGCATCGACATATCTCCGGAGCGTGGTGGGGTACGGGAGCGGGCGGGGTGGAACAGCCGGCCTGACGAGAACGGACCCCCGCGCGCCACATCTCGTCTCGCCGGTCCGGCCGCCCGCACCGGCTCCGCGTTCCGGACCTCTCGGCTGGACTGCCGTCGCCGCCATCGCGATCTCGGTGCTTTTGATGAGCTTCGTGTGCGCGACCGGGCCGAGCGCCGCGGTGCCGAACATGCGGCGGACCTGGCCGCTCCCGCCGCTGTGGTACCCGCTGCACCTGCCCGAGGCCGCGGTGGTCGCGCTGATCTACTCCGCGATCGTGCTCGGCGGGGCCGGGGTGGCCTGCGGCCTGGTCGCGGTGCGGCGCGGTGCCCGGCCGAATATGCGGCTGCTGGTGGCGGGCGCGATCGTCGCGGTCATCGCCCTGGCCCTGCTGCCCCCCGGCGGGTCCACGGACAGCCTCAGCTACGCGGCCTACGGCCGGATCGCCCTGCTCGGCCACAACCCGTACATAATGACGCCCTCGCAGTTGCGCGCGATCGGCGACCCGATCGGCAGGCAGACGACCCGCAACTGGGCGGTCGACCCCTCGCTCTACGGCCCGGTCGCGATCGTGGTCGACTGGACGGCGGCGAAGCTGGGCGGCACCACGATCTCCTACATCGTGTTCTGGCTGAAGGTGATGTTCGCGCTGTCTTTCGGCGTGATCGCGCTCGCGCTGGACCGCCTTTTCCGGGGTGACCCGGCCGCCCGGGTCAGGGCGCACCTGCTGTGGACCCTGAACCCGCTGATGCTGTGGGCGGTGGTCGGCGGCGATCACATCGACGGAGTCGGCGCCGGCCTGGGGATCCTTGGCCTGCTGGTGGCCCGCACGGCCACGGCGGGCCGCGGCGCCAAGATCCCGCCCGCCCGGGCCCTGGCCGCCGGGCTGCTGGTCGGCGCGGCCATCGGGATCAAGGCGCCGTACTTTCCGCTCGGGCTCGCGCTCGCCTGGTCCTGCCGCAACTCGATCAAGGCCGCGGCCGCCGCGGGCGCCGGGGCCGTCGTGGCCCTGGTCCCCGGCTACCTGATCGCCGGGCCCGCGGCGGTCAAGGACCTGGTGCGCACCGGCAGCAACCTGGTCACCTTCGACAGCTTCTGGCGGCTGTTCTACCCGCCGTTCGGCTATGACAGCATGCCGCGCGGGCTCGAGGTCTTCGCGGCGCTGGGCTGCGTGGCCGTAGCAGCCTTGCTGGCGTGGCGGCTGCCTCCAGGGCCAGCGCACCTGCCCACCATCCGGCCCGCCGTTGTGCTGATGCTGGCCTGGCTGCTGGTATGGCCGCTGCAGCGGCCCTGGTACGACGCGATCGCGTTTTGCCTGCTGGCCGTGTTCGGGGCGTCCCGGCTGGACTGGCTGGTGCTGATCCGCGCGGTTCCCGCGGCGATGGCGGTGGCCACCGGCGCGGGCGGCGGCCTGCACATTGCGGCCCCGTTGGGGCTGACGCACGTCATCCAGTTCGTCGGGAGCGAGCTGTCGCCCTGGGTCCGCCTGGGAACGGCCGTCGCAGCGGTCATACTGTGTGTTCTTGGCGCCTGGACCTCGCGCCAATCGCGGGCAGAACGACCCGCGGTGGAGGTGGCTGCACCGACGTAGCCGGAAGGGGCCTTCGATGAAGACGGTCTGGACCGGTGACGACGGTGCCTGGCACACAACGCTGCGCGGGCGGCAAGTCCTCGTCGACCCAAGAATCAACAAGGGAACCGCGTTCAGCGAGGACGAGCGGCGCGAACTCGGCGTCACCGGGCTCATCCCGAGCGGTCACATCACCCTGGACGGGCAGGTGTCCCGGGTGTACGCGCAGTACCAGAAGCAGACCACCGACCTGGCCCGGAACGTGCTGCTGAACGAGGTCCGCGACCGCAACGAGGTGCTGTACTACCAGCTGCTGACCCGGTACCTCACCGAGATGCTGCCGATCGTGTACACCCCGACCGTCGGCCAGGCCATCGAGCAGTACAGCCACGAATACCGCCGTCCGCGCGGCGTATACCTGACGGTCGACCGCCCCGACCTGATCGAGATCTCGCTGAAAGCGCCGGGGCTCGGCCAGGGAGAGGTTGACCTGGTCGTGGCCACCGACGCCGGGGCGATCCTCGGGATCGGCGACTGGGGCGTGGGCGGCATCGGCATCGCGGTCGGCAAGCTCGCCGTGTACACCGCGGCCGCCGGAATCGACCCGAACCGGGCACTGCCGGTCATGCTCGACGTGGGCACCGACCGGCAGAGCCTGCTCGACGACCCGCTGTACATCGGGAACCGGCGCCCGCGGGCCCGCGAAGCCACCTACGACCGGTTCCTCGACGCGTTCGTCACCGCGGTCGGCAAGCTGTTCCCCGGAGCGCTGCTGCACTGGGAGGACATCGGCGTGAGCAACGCGAGGCGGCTGCTGGACCGGTACCGCTACCAGACGCTCTCGTTCAACGACGACATCCAGGGCACCGGCGCGGTCAACCTGGCCGCGGTGCTCGCCGCGGCCCGTGCCACCGGGGTCGGACTGGCCGAGCACCGGATCGTGATCTTCGGGGCGGGCACGGCCGGCACCGGCATCGCCGACCAGCTCACCGCCGCGATGCTGGCCGACGGGCTGTCCGAGGACCAGGCACGGGCGAGATTCTGGGCGATCGACCGGGCGGGCCTGCTCACCACGGCGACCCCGGGCCTCGGCGCGGCTCAGCGCCGGTACGCGCGCCCCGAGGCCGAGGTGGCCGGGTGGCCGCGGGACGACTCGATCGGCGGCGTCGGGCTGGCCGAGGTGGTGCGCCGGGTGCACCCGACGATCCTGATCGGCACGTCCACCCGCGCGGGCAGCTTCACCGAGCCCGTGGTCAGCGACATGGCCGCGCACTGCGCCCGGCCGGTGATCCTGCCGATGTCGAACCCGACCTCGCTGTCCGAGGCGCTGCCCGCCGACCTGATCCGGTGGACCGGCGGCCGGGCGCTCGTGGCCACCGGCAGCCCGTTCCCGCCCGTCGACTACCGCGGGGTCAGATACGTGATCGGCCAGGCCAACAACGCGCTGATCTTCCCCGGCCTTGGCCTCGGCGTCATCACCGCCCGGGCCGCGCAGGTGACCGACAACATGCTGGCGGCCGCGGCGCACGCGGTGTCGGGGCTCGTCGACACCGCGACCCCGGGCGCGCCGTTGCTGCCCGAGGTCGAGGCGCTGCGCGAGACGTCGGTCGCGGTCGCCGCCGCCGTGGCACGGGCCGCCGCTGACGATGGGGTGGCAGGCGCCAGCCTGGACGGGGACCTGCCGTCGCGCATCCGCGCGCTGATGTGGGAGCCCGTCTACCGGCCCGTCCGCGCCGCCTAGAGCCGAGGGTCAACGGGCTCGCTCTCCAGGGCCAGAACGCCGAACACGCACTCGTGCACCCGGTGCAGGGGCTCCCCGGCCGCGAAGCGTTCCAGCCCCTCGATGCCCAGGGCGAACTCGCGCAGGGCCAGCGACCGCTTATGGCCGAGACTGCGGGACCGCAGCCGGGCGAGGTTGCGTGCGGCCGAGTACTCGGGCCCGTAGATCAGCCGCAGGTACTCGGGGCCGCGGCACTTGACGCCGGGCTGCGCCAGCCCCTTGGGCCCGCGGTGGATCGCGTCGGCGGGCTTGACGACCATGCCCTCGCCGCCGGCCGCGGTCAGCTCGCACCACCAGGCGATGGCGGCGTCCTCGCTGACCGTATTGCCGAGATCGACGGTGATCGACCGGGTTCGGCGCAGCACGGCGGGATCGCGGTCGCACAGCCGGCCGAGCACCTCGAGGTGCCAGCCGTGGCCGCGCCTGGCGTGTACCGAGCCCTCCCCGGCCAGGACCTGGAACGGCGCCAGCTTGAGGTCGTCCACCGACGCCACCGGCCAGCAGTAGCGGCGGTAGGCGACGACGAACCCTGCCGCTGCCCCGGCGCGCTCGGTCGTCTGCCCGAGCAGATCGGACACGTCGACGCCGCGGGCGGCCGCGGCGGCCAGGACCGGCACCTCGGCCGCCAGCGCCGCGGTGGCGGCGGCGCCGACCTGCGCGTACTGGCCGCGCAGCAGCTCGCCCGCCTTGGCCGACCAGGGCAGCAGCTCGCAGTCGAGGGCCAGCCAGTCGGTCGCCAGCTCCTGCCACAGGCCAGCCGCGCTGGCCGCTGCCGTCACCCGGCCGATGAGCTCCCGCTCCACCGAAAGGTCCTCGAAGAACGCCCGCCCGGTCCTGGTGTAGATCACCCCGGGGCCGCCGCCCTCGATGCCGAACCTGCGTCCGGCCACGGACTCGTCCCGGCATGCGATCACGATCGCCCGCGATCCCATGTGCTTCTCTTCGCAGACCACGTCGGTCACGCCCGCCGCGCGGTAACCCCCGAACGCCTCGCCGGGGTGCTCGAGAAGCCCGTCCGCGCCGGACGTCTCCGCCGGTGACATGGTGGGCGGCAGGTAGATGAGCCAGCGGGGATCGATGGCGAACCGGCTCATGACCTCGAGGGCGGCGGCCGCGTTCTCCGCACGGATGGTCACCGTGGACCCGGTGAGCCGGGTCTCGACGATCCGTTTGCCGGTGACGTCCCCGATGTCGAGCTCGGCGGGCTCGCGCCCGTCGTCGGCGCGCTGGCCGGCCGCGCCCGCCTGGCCCGGGGCGTCCAGCGGCCTGGCCGGCTCGTAGTAGACCTTCCGGGCCGGTACCGACACGATCTCGCGTTCCGGGTACCGGAGCGC
This sequence comes from Streptosporangiaceae bacterium, assembly GCA_030041195.1. The sequence goes on from JASHOI010000393.1 coordinate 5,907, forward strand.
GGTGAGCTTGCCGCCGAACACGCAGCCCGTGTCCAGGCAGATCGTCCCGTTCACCCAGACCGGCTCGGGCACCGGCGTGTGCCCGTAGACCACCATGGCCCGGCCGCGGTAGTCCTGCGCCCACGGGTACCGGACCGGGAGCCCGTATTCGTCGGTCTCCCCGGTTGTGTCGCCGTACAGCGCGAACGACCGCACCGCCGCCGACGCCCGGCCGTGCATCGCGGCGGGCAGCCCGGCGTGCGCGACCACCAGCTTCCCGTCGTCAAAGACCAGGTGGCTGAGCAGGCGGTCGGCGAACGCTGCGGCCTGCTGGCTGAACTCGGGCGGCTCGGCAGCGAGCTGGGCCAGGCTCTGCGCCAGGCCGTGGGCGACGCTGACGTCGCGCCCGCGCAGCGCCTTGACCAGCTTGGCCTCGTGGTTGCCGGCCACCGAGACCCCGGATCCCTCCGCGGTCATGCCCATCACCAGGCGCAGCACGGCGGGCGTGGCCGGGCCCCGGTCGACCAGGTCCCCGACGAAGACCGCGGTCCTGCCAGCGGGGTGGCGCGCCGAGGCGCCGCCGGCGTCCACCGCGTAGCCGAGCCTGCCGAGCAGTTCGGCGAGCTCGTCGTAGCATCCGTGCACGTCCCCGATGATGTCGAACGGGCCGTGATCGCCCCGGCGGTCGTTCCACACCGGCTCGCGCTCGATCACGGCGGCGTCCGCCTCGGCCTCGCCGGGCAGCACGAACACCCGGTGGAATCCTTCCCGGCGGAGCCCGCCCAGGCTGCGGCGGAGCTGGGTGTGCTGCTGACGCAGCACGTGACGGCCGAACGCGCGGTCGGGGCGGGCCGCGTTCCGCGCCGCGCAGACCGCCTCGGGCACGTCGAGGACGATCGCCACCGCGAGCACGTGGTGCTTTCTGGCCAGCTCGATCAGCGACCTGCGCGCGGCTGGCTGCACGCTGGTCGCGTCGATCACCGTCAGCCGGCCGGCCGCCAGCCGCTTGCCCGCGATGTAGTGCAGCACGTCGAACGCGTCGGCGGTGGCGGACTGGTCATCCGGGTTGTCGCTGACCAGGCCGCGGCAGAAGTCGGACGAGATGACCTCGGTGGCCAGGAAGTGCCGCGCGGCGAACGTCGACTTCCCGGATCCGGAGATGCCGACCAGGGCGACCAGCGCGAGATCGGGGATCTTGATAACGGTCATCGCCGGAACACCGCCAGCTGGGATGGGCAGCCCAGGTCGGCGCCGTCGGGCCCGGTGCCCCGCGGCCCGATGCCGGAGAGCTCCACCCGGTAGCCGTACCTGGCCGCGACCCCGTCGGCCCACGCCCGCAGCTGCGGCCTGGTCCACTCGAACCGGTGATCGCCGTGCCGGAAACTCCCGGGACCCAGCCCCGCCAGCAGCGCGTTGTACTCCGCGTTCGGGGTTGTGATGACCACGGTGTCGGGCCTGGCGTGACCGAACACGACTTTCTCGAACGCTACGATCCGGGGCGGGTCGAGGTGCTCGATGACCTCGACGACGGCCGCGGTGTCGAAGCCGTCGAGCCGGCTGTCCCGGTAGGTCAGCGAGCCGTGCAGCAGCTGTACCCGGTCCCGCTGCCTGGGCGACATGCCGTCCAGGTGCAGCCGCTTTGCGGCCGCCTCCAGCGCGCGGTGCGAGACGTCAAGGCCCACGATCCGCTGCAGCCCGGGCTGCTTCACCAGCTCGGCGAGCAGCTTGCCGGAACCGCAGCCGAGGTCGAGCACGCTCCGGGCGCCGCTGGCGGTGATCACGCCGAGCACCGCTGCCAGGCGCCGCTCGTGCAGCGTTGCTGGCCCGGGGGGACGACCCCCCCAAACCCCCCCGCCAAGGCCGACCCACCGCTCCACGGACTCCTCGCCCGCGTCCTGCTCCTGGTCGCTGCGGTCGGGGTCGGCCGCGTCGTCGGCGAACAGCGCGGCCAGGGCGGCCCTGGTCAGGCGCTGGTCGTGGCGCAGGTAGCGCCGGGCGATCAGGTCGTGCTCCGGGTGCTCAGCGAGCCACTGGCCGCCGCGGCGCAGCAGCTTGCCCACCTCGTCGTCGCCGACCCAGTAGTGCTTGTCGTCGTCGAGCACCGGCAGCAGCACGAACAGGTGCTCGAGCAGGCTGCGCAGCCGGACCGTGGCCGCGAGCCGCAACGCCAGATACCGGCTGGCTCCCCACTCCGGGAACTGGGCGTCCAGCGGCAGACCCCGCGCCTGGACCGTGTAGCCGAGCGGCTCGAACAGGCGGCTGGCCAGGTCCTGCCCGCCACGGCACGGCACCACCGGAAGCGCGGCCTCGAGCGGGATGGGCCGGTCGGCGAGTTCCTGCCGCTCCTTACTGCGGCCGCTCATCGCGGTGCCGAACAGCCGGCCCAGAGCCACGGAAAGAAACGACGAGGCCGCGTACGGCCGGTCGTTCACGTAGTGGGCCAGCGCGAACCGCGAGGCCGCCGCGGCACGCCGGCCGGCGACCAGGCCGACCGGGTCGATGTCCACCAGCACCGCTGCCGAGCAGCGCTCGTCGGTTGCCTCCGGGTACACCACGTGGGCGGTGCCGAAGCCGAACTCGGCGACGTGGTGCCGGGCGGGATTCTTGTGCAGCAGGAATCCCAGGTCGGTCGCTGGGCGATGGGTGGTCGAGATCGTCAGGAGCACGCGGCTTCACTCCGGGTTGACGTCGCGGAGCGCAAGGCTAACAGCCGGCCTGGCGGGGTCTCGACGCATTTACGCCCGGCGGTACCGGGTCAGCGAAACATGTCGCCGCGCGTTCGGATCGACTGGAGGTCGTCCGCGATCCTGAAAAGAACGATGAACAGCTCCATCACGATCCGCCAGATGGCGAGGCTGATGAAGAAGTAGAGCGGGCAGAGGATCACCAATGCCACGATCCCGAGCGCTGCGCTCAGCCGGAAGCAGAAGATCAGGAAGCCAAGCGCGGCAACGCCCAGCACGATCGTGACCAGCACATAAAGGACCTTCACGATCTTCGGCGTGACGAATGATGTAAACCCGAAGTCGAAGAGCGACGCCAGGAATCCTTTGGAGACTTCCTGCGCCTGGGGCAGGATTCCACGCGCCGGCGGCTCCTCGGCTGGATATGCCGCACCCTGGCCGGGATACCCGGCTGCCTGGGCCTGATATGCCTGCTGCGCAGAGTATGCCTGCTGCTCTTGATAAGCCTGCTCTTGGTAGCCCTGCTCCCCCTGATAATCCTGCGGTCCGAGCGGCGGCCCATATTGCGCCCGGCCCTGCCCGTATCCATGCTCGCTCATGTGTGGACCCTCCATGGGGATGCGCGATGCTCGCCGCACCATGGTGCCGCAAGGGTTGCACCGCATCAGCAAAACGAACGGATACCGGCGCTATGCCGTTCACCAAAGGCGGGAGATCCCTGGTTACTGGCGGTCCCCGGTGATCGCGGAGACGGCAGCCTTGGCGGCCGCCTGCACTTGCGCTATCCCGGCGGACTCGGACGGCTGGCCGCTGGACAGCACCGCGACGAGCAGCTCGTGCCCGTCGCCGGATATCACGCCGATGCTGTTGATCACCCACGCGGAGCTGCTCCCGTCGGGGAGCCAGCCGTTCTTCACCGCGGATTCGGTGCCCGGCACCGCTGCCGCGGTGACTCCCCACGCCTGGCCGGCGGCCACGTGCCGCATCAGGCCGAGCTCATAGGACCGGGACCCCGCCGAGAGCGGCGACTGGTTCGAGGCGAGGTCCGCCAGCAGCCGCAGCTGGTCATCGACCGTGGTGCTGGTGAGGCCCCAGTAGATGCCGTCACCGGGGGTCGTCTGCCGCAGGCCAAGCTCCTGGTTGGCGATGCTGACGCCCTCGGCCCGCCCGGCCGCGTCCCAGAGGTCGTTGGCGGCCTGGTTGTCGCTGTCCTCGATCATTTCGGCGGCCAGCGTCCGCTGCTGCGGGCTCAGCGGCGAATCCGCCCACTGATGCTGCAGCAGGAGTGTGGCGAGGATGTCCGCCTTGACGATGCTGGCGGTGTGAAAATGCTCGTCACCGCCGTAGACGGCCACGGCCCCGGTGGCCGCGTCGACGACTCCGGCCGCGAGGGTGCCCGTGCCGTGCCGTAACACCGGAGCCAGCGCCGCGGCGAGGCGCGCGTTCTGCGCCGCGGCCGACGAGAACCGGATGCTTCCCGGCCCGGTCAGCACCACGGATCCCCACCCGCTGGCCGACGGGGTGCGGATCGCGGCCGGCTCGGTCTTCGAGCGGGCCCGCGGCCTGGTCGAATGACCCTGCGCGCCGGACACCGACAGCACCACGATGCCCGCGGCAACGAGCAGGAACGCGAGTGCAAACGTGAACCGCTCCCACGGCCGCAGCGGGCCGGCATGCGCGGGAGAGCGCCTCGACCGGTCTCCCCCCGTGGGCATGCCTCCCCCTTGAACGCCCCAAAGCCCGCACGTCGGTAACGCGCCCGCAGATTTCCGGGGGTGCGCGTAGCCATCCGCACGCCCCGCAGGTTCCCCTGGCCTGCGGACCCCTCCGCAGAGCTGCTCCGCCGTCCCCGCTGGTGCGAGAGCGAGCATAAGCGTGCTGGCAGGGGCACGTCTTTCGAAAGGAGGTTTCTGAGACTTTAGCCCGCTGGCCCGGTTGACCCCAACAGCCCGAGAGGACGCTTATCGATGTACCGGAGGGCTCGTTCTATGCGGCTCGACGGTACATCGACGGCGGCGTGTGATCATACGGAGGAACCGAGGCGACGGAAGGGCGGGTCATGCGGGTGCTCGACGCGATCGGCCACGCGCTCGCGGTCGCAGGCTCGATGGCCTGGGAGATCACCTGGTCGCTCGTCCTCGGCTTCGCGCTTTCCGCGGTTGTGCAGGCTGTGGTCCGCCGAGAGACGATCACCAGGCGGCTGGGCGGCGACGGCCCGGCCACGCTGGCGCTCGCCGCGGCGCTCGGCGCGGCGTCCTCCTCGTGTTCCTACGCCGCCGTGGCCCTGGCCAGGTCGCTGTTCCGCAAGGGCGCAAGCTTCACCGCGGCGATGGTGTTCGAGATCGCCAGCACCAACCTGGTGATCGAGTTGGGCATCATCCTGGCGCTGCTGATCTCCTGGCAGTTCACGCTGGCGGAATATGCCGGCGGGGTCGTCATGATCATCCTGGTCGGCGTGACGTTCCGGTTCTTCGTCGGGCAGAAACTCGTCGACGGGGCCAGGCGGCAGGCTGAGCGCGGGCTGGCCGGGTCCATGGAAGGGCACGCGGCCATGGACATGAGCATCTCCACGGGCGGCGGCTTCTGGCAGCGGCTGCTGCGCCGGGACGGCTACACCGCGGTCAGTCAGATCTTCGTGATGGAGTGGGCCGCGGTCATCCGCGACGTGGTGGGAGGGCTGCTCATCGCCGGGGCGGTCGGCGCCTGGGTGCCGGACACGTTCTGGCGGCATCTGTTCCTGACCGGTCACCCGCTCGCGGCCCGGCTGTGGGGTCCGGTCATCGGCCCGGTGATCTCGCTGCTCAGCTTCGTCTGCTCGATCGGCAACGTGCCGCTGGCCGGGGTGCTGTGGAACGGCGGGATCAGCTTCGGCGGGGTCGTGGCGTTCCTCTTCGCCGACCTGATCATCATTCCGATCCTGATCATTTACCGGAAGTATTACGGCACGAAGATGATGCTGGTGGTGCTGGCAGCCTTCTACGCCAGCATGGTCGTTGCCGGGTACCTCATCGAGTTCGTGTTCACCGCGCTCGGCCTGGTCCCGGCCGAGCGCGCAGCCCGGGTCGCCGCGCACGGCATCCAGTGGAACTACACGACCGTCCTCAACATCATCTTTCTGCTGCTCGCGGCGGCGCTGCTGGTGCGCTTCTTCCGGTCTGGCGGCGGGCCGATGCTGAAGATGATGGGCGGCGCCCCGGACCAGCATTCCGGTGAGCACGCACACGAGGGCGCGCCCGGGGCGGCGCCGGGCGGACACGGCTGAGCTGGCCTACGGGACCACCGTTACCGGCCACTTGCCGGCCCGGACCAGCCGCGTCGCCAGCGAGCCCACGATCCGGTGCCCGGCGTGCTCGGAAGCACCCACGATCACGGCGTCCGCCCTCCGCTCCCTGGCCGCGCGGGTGAGCTCGGTCCACGGATCGCCCGTGACGGCCTGGAACTCGAAATCGAGGCCCATCTCCATGGCGGCATTCCGCATCCGCTGCTCGATCTCGCCCGCGGCCTGCGCCGCCGCCTCGCTCATCGCCGCGGCCACGCCGGGCGCCGCGCCGATGTTCGCTGATATCCGCGCCACGAACACGGCCAGCAGGCGGCAGTGCTGCCTGCGCGCCAGCCCGGCGGCGTAGGCGGCCGCCCGCCACGACGTCCGCGAGCCATCCACGCCGACGAGGATCAGGGTCGGCCCGTCGGTGCCCAACTCGAAATCGGACCCGGGGAGAGTCACGAGTTCCAGTCTGCCAGCCTGGCCAGCAATGGCCGACGACAAGTTCGGCGCGGGATCCGTCCCCGCTGGGGAGGTACCGGCGTAACGATCGGTGCCGGGGCTGCCGGCCGTGCCTGGCTACGCGGCGCCGTCGCGCGGCTTGTTGCCCTGCTGACTGAGCAGCCCGCGCAGCCGCCCGACCTCGTCGCTCAGCATGTGCAGCCCCTCGGCCAGTGACGGGAGGTCCGGGTGCGCGCTCGCCCACTCCTTCTGCCGCGCGGCCTTGTCGGCGAGCAGCTGGCGTTCCCTGTCCCGCAGCACGGCGGCGTGCTCGTAGTCCTCGGCCACGGCCGCCGACTCCTTGTCCTGGTTAGCCTGGGCGATCTGCCGGTCAAGGTCGCGCACGTCGGGCCCGCTGCCCAGCTGCTGCTCGACCGCTGACAGCCGGGCGTCCATGGCCTCGATCCGGCCGAGGATCTCGGCAAGCATCCGGCCCTCGGGGCTCGTGCCGCCGCCACCGCCGGCCGCCGGGCCGGGTCCGGGCGCGGCGAGCCCGGTTTGGCCGCCCCCGCCTTCCCCGGCGTCCTCGCCGTCGTCGAGCAGCCCGAGCACGTGCCGGCGGACCAGGCCAAGGTCGGCCCCGAGCTCGATCAGCACCTGCGCGGCCGGCCCGTCGCCCTCGCGGAGCAGGCCGAGCAGGATGTGCTCGGTGCCGATGTGGTGATGGCCGAGCTGCAGCGCCTCACGCAACGACAGGTCCAGGGCCCTCTTGGCCCGCAGCGTGTACTGCTGGTGACTGGGAGCGGGCGCCTCGTGGCCACGACCGGTGATCTCCTCGATCTGCTGCCGTACCCCGTCCAGGTCGATCCCCAGTGACTCCAGCGCCTCGGCTGCTATGCCGTCGCGTTCCTGGACCAGCCCGAGCAAGATGTGCTCGGTGCCGATGCGATTGCTGCCGCGCGCCCTGGCCTCGTCCAGGGCCAGGTCAAGAACCCGGCGCGCCTCGTCGGTAAACCGCCCGAACATGGGTCCGCTCCGTCCTCTAAGGCTCCCCCGTCGTGCCCGTTGAGTGTCAAGATACATCGCGTCTGTCGCGCGCTGCAAGATATATCGCGAAGTCGGACCTGATTACGTTCCGTGGCCTGATTAGCCCGGCAGGGGTGGCTCTCGGCGCGGGTGCCCGGCGCGCTACTGGATGCCGAGCGCCGCGTTGATCCGCGAGCTGGAGTCGGCCTTCTCGCAGCCGCCGACGCCGAGCAGCAGATCGATCCCGAGGGCGTTGCAGAGCTCGGCCTCGGCAATGACCGACGTCGTGCTGCGGTCGCCGCCGTTGGCGAACGTTAGGGAGGCCGAAGGGTACCGCTCCCGCAGCGAGGCGAGCGTCTGCTTGACGGTGGCGTCCTCGTCGATGGCGGGAACCGCCTCATCGACGATCCGCAGCGCCTTGACGATCTCGAGACGATCGTCGAGCGGGGTTATGATGCGGCCCTTCTTCATCATCTGCTGGTCGTCGTTGTTGACGATGACGATCAGGCGGTCGGCCATTTCGGCCGCTGCTTCCATCATCCGAATGTGACCAACGTGAAGCGGATTAAAGTAGCCGCTGACAATGCTTATCCGCAACGCAGCGGAAGAAGCCGGGGAACTACTTTCACGTTGGCCGTTATTCACGGGTAGAACTCCATTCGGAAGGCTTGATGATAAATCCTTGACAGTGACCCGGAACTCGGGCCCACCGGGGCCAGGGATGGCCAGCTAGAGCAGCAAGTCTGTCAAGGATACTGAGCGTATGCGCGTCGAGCATTTTAGTGTGGGCGCGGCGGCGGCCGCAAACACAACGCTGAAGTTCACAGCTACTCCGGATGATGCCTTGCGCCACCGGATCGCTGGCCCGTCTGGCATGGTGAGTGTGTGGCGCAAGCAATCGAAATGTACGTTGACGACCAGGCGGACGCCGCGGTCCGGCGACTGTGGCTGCTGCTGGCCGACGCTGGCCTGCCCAGCCTGGCGACCCGGACCCATCGCCGGCACCGGCCGCACGTGTCCCTGGCCGTGGCCGAATCGCTGGCGGATGCGGACCTGGCGGCGCTGCGGCCCGTGCTGAATGCACCCCGGCCGGCGTTGCACCTGTATGTGCTCGGGACTTTCCCTGGCGGCGAGGGGGCACTGTTTCTCGGTGTCCAGGTAACCGCGGAATTGCTCGCTTTTCATGCCGAGGTACACGCGGCGCTCGCCAGCCAGCCGATCCGGCAGTGGGCTTACTATCTGCCCGGCAACTGGATACCGCATTGCACGCTGGCGGAAGGGCTGGACAGAGCGGAGACGGCGAGAGCGTTCGGGCTGCTCGCCGGTTACCAGCCGGTCTCCGCGACCGTGACGTCGGTCGGCGTAAAGGACACCGCTACCGGCGCGATCACGTTGCTGACGGCCTGATTCCGGCCGCGGCCTCGTCCGGCAGCATTGCCAGCCGCAGCCGCCGCAGCCGGTCGGGATCGGCGACGATGTCGATCGCGGTGATCTTGCGCGCCGCGCTGACCGTCAGGCGCAGCACGACCTGCAGCCGGCCCGCCGGCGCCCAGATGATGCCAACCGAGCCGTTGACCAGAGCCAGCCGCGACTGCCCGGCCCGGCCGGAGGCCAGGATCGCGCCCTTGGCCGCCCTGACCGCGCCCTGGAGCACGATCGGCCTTCCGGACGGGCTGGCATGGCCATCGCCGGTCAGCGTGACGTCGGCATCCAGCAGCGCGATGAGCGCGTTGATATCGCCGCCGCGTGCCGCGGCGAGGAAGGCGTCCGCCACCTCCCGCTGCCGGACGAAGTCACCGAGATGATCCGGGCTTGGCGCACCGCGCACCCGGCGCCTGGCCCGGCTGGCGAGCTGCCGCGTCGCCTCGGTCGAGCGCCCGAGCACGGCGCCCACCTCGGTGAACGGCATAGCGAACATGTCGTGCAGCACGAACGCGAGCCGCTCGGGCGGCGTGAGCGTGTCCAGCACCACCAGCAGGGCGAGGCCCACCGAGTCCGCGAGCACCGCCTCGTCCTCCGGATCACCTGCCCGGCTCAGCGTCCCGGCGCCGGGCCCGGCCGCGGCCTCGGTCATGGCCACCATCTCGGCGGTGCCGGGCCAGGAATCACCGACCGGCTCCTCGTGCCGGTGCCGGCGGGCCCGGAGCATGTTGAGGGACACCCGCGCCACGACCGTCGTCAGCCACCCGCCGAGATTCTCGACCTCGCTGGTGTCCGCGCCGGTCAGCCGCAGCCAGGTGTCCTGGACCGCGTCGTCGGCGTCGCTCATCGAGCCGAGCAGCCGGTAGGCCACCGCCCGCAGGTGCTCGCGGTGTTCCTCGAAGGCGGCTGCCAGCAGGTTACTGTCGGCCATCGGTCATGTTCCCTCGTCGCGGGTGTCACAGTGATGACACCCGGCGGCCTCCGGTTGTGACAACGCCCGGTGCGACGTTCAGGTTACGCCAACTGAGCCGTTGTCTTCTGTGAGCCGGTTCTGAGCTTTCCAGGAGCCGCTGCTAAGGCCTGACCTGCATAGTCGTGACCGTCGAGGGCACGGGGCCGAGATCCGGGACAGGTGAAGGGCGGACGGCCGATGGGGGAAGCTGCAGAGTTTGGCATTAACAGCGACCCTGGTCCGCAGCGACCGGGACGACCGTGGCTGGGGCGAGGCTGGCGTCCCTCCGGACCGCGTCTTGGGCGGGCCGACACCGGGATCCCGCTGGGTGCGTCGGGCCCTGCCCAGCCGTCGCGGGCCGGCGCCAAGCGCGTGTTCGCGCTGCTGCTGTGGCTCGCTGTCACGGCGGTTGCTGTGGCGGCGCACTACGGCGCGGGCCGGGTGCTGCTCCCGGTCACCTGGCTCGCCGTCGGCCCGCTGCTGGCGTCCCTGCTGCTGGCCCCGCTGGCCACGACCGCGCTGGCGGCCTGGGCGGTGCTGCTGGGCCTCGGCGTGATCCTGGACCAGCCGGCGCCGGCGCCCGCGGAGGGATTCACGTCCCGGCTGAGCGTGCTGGTGCTGCTGGCCGCGTTCGCCGTACTCAACGCCGTGCTGCGGACCGCGGCGCAGCGGCGGCTCAGCCAGGTCCGCGCGGTCGCCCGGGTCGCGCAGAGCGCGGTGCTGCGCGAGGTGCCGACCACGGTCGCGGCGGGGCGGCTGGCCTCGCGTTACCTCTCCGCGGCGGCCGAGGCGCAGGTCGGCGGTGACCTGCTCGAGGTCGTCTCCGACGGAGACCGCCCGCGCTGGCTCATCGGGGACACCCGCGGAAAGGGGCTGCCCGCGGTCCGGCTGGCCAGCATCGCGATGACCAGCTTCCGCGACGCGTGCGCGCACCCGGGACTGGCGCTGCCCGAGATCGCCAGGGCGGTGGACCAGTCGGTCACCCGGGCCGTCGGCGACGAAGGCTTCGTGACCGCCGTGTTCGCCGAGTTCGACCCGCGCGGGTGGCTTCAGCTGATCACGTGCGGCCACCCGCCGCCACTGCGGCTGGCGGCGGACGGCAGCCTGGGAACGCTGGCCCCGAATGCGTATGCGACACCGCTCGGCCTGCACCCGGACATCCGGTCGGCCACGTTCTCGATCGGCCCGGGCGACCGGTTGCTCTTCTACACCGACGGCGTGCTGGAGGCGCGCGACCGGGCGGGCCGGTTCTTCCGCCTGGAGGACTGCGCGGACATCCTGCGGAAGCCCGATCTGGAGACGGCCGCCGACGAACTGCTCGGCCGCCTCATGACGCATACCGGCCGCAGGCTCGAAGACGACATCGCGCTGCTGCTGTTCGAGGCCACCCCTTCGCCGAAGCCCGACGGTGCCCGTGGCCAGGGCAGGGAGCCGTCTTACGCTTCGGGTTCATCCCGCTGACCCTGATCGGCCGGCGGCACGAAGCCGCTGATCGGGGCGAGCATGGCGACGGCTGCCCGCAAAGTCCCTTGCATCGCATCCCGATTCTACATAGCATCGCTATGTCAAGTTTGGATGCTATCCGGAGGTGGCCAGCGTGGGAGACTTCATCGAGGCGCTGGGGGCCGACCGGGCCGAGCTGCTCGGCATCTGCGCGGGCCTTGACGCCGCCGGATGGGCCGCCCCGTCCGGCTGTCCCGGCTGGTCGGTAACCGACCTGGTCGCACACATGGGAGCGCTGTTCTGGGCTGCGGTCGACCCGGCGGTCCTGCCCGACATCAGCGGGCTGGGGACCGAGGCGGCCCAGGAGGTCTACGTGGACTCACGCCGCTCCCTGACCGGCGAGGAGGTCCTGGACGACTACGCGACGGTGAGCGAGAAGGCGCTGACCGTCCTGGCCGGGCTCGCGGCCGCGGATTTTGAGATGCCAGTGGGCGACCTGGGCACCTACCAGGCCCGCATCTTGCCTGCTGCGTTCTGCTTCGACCATTACACCCACATCAGGGCCGACCTGTTCGCGCCCCGCGGGCCGCTGCCCGGTCCGCCCCCGCCATCGGACGAGCTGCGCCTGGCGCCGGCCCTGGATTGGATCGAGGCGGCGCTCCCGCAGCAGAACGCGAACCTCCTCGGCGATGTCGAGGGAGCCGCTGACATCGTGATCACCGGCACCGGGGCCCGGACGATCAGGGTTGGCGACCCGGCCGCTCCGGCATCGGCGGTGGTGCGCTCCGGCGGCGACGCCTGCGTGCGCTGGATCACGCAGCGGGCCACCTGGCAAGATCTCGGCGTGCACGCCGAAGGTGACCCCGGTGTCTTGTCCGCCCTGCGACGGCTGAAGGTGTTCTGATGGCGTCGATCGTGATGGCCGGCGGCGGCATCGCCGCGCTGACGACCGCGATGCTCCTGGCCGGCGACGGCCATGCCGTCACGGTTCTGGAACGTGATCCGGCCGACCCTGCGGACCCGGGCGCGGCGTGGGACGGCTGGGAGAGGCGGGGCGTGAGCCAGTTCCGGCTGCCGCACCTGTTCGTCTCGCGGTTCCGGGTCGAGCTGGAACGGGAACTCCCGAGCGTGGTCAAGGCGCTCGGCGAGGTCGGCGCCCTCCGCTTCGACCCGATGGCGCTTGTGCCGCCGGATCGGGCCGGGGAACGGCGGCCCGGCGACGGGGAGTACGAGATGCTCACCGGGCGCAGGCCGGTCATGGAATCGGTGGTCGCGCGGTTGGCCGAGTCCACGCCGGGCGTCACGATCCGCCGTGGGGTCACGGTGGCCGGCTTGGCCGCCGGCGCGCCGGGTTCGCCGGCCGGGGTCCGGGTCACCGCTGCCCGCACCGCCGACGGCGAGCGGGTGGCCGGCGATCTGGTGGTCGACGCCACCGGCCGGCGCTCCCCCCTGGCCCGCTGGCTCCGCGACTGCGGCGCGCCCCCGCCGGCCGACGAGGTGGAGGACTCCGGGTTCGTCTACTACGGCCGGCACTTCACCTCTGGCGACGGCAGCCTGCCGATCGCGAAGGGCCCGGCGCTCCAGGAGCACGGCAGCGTGTCAACGCTCACGCTGCCGGCCGACAACGGCACCTGGGCGGTGGTGATCGTGGCCAGCGCGGCCGACCGTGCGCTGCGCGGCCTGCACGACACCGAGCGCTGGTCGGCGGTTGTCCGGTCGCTGCCGCTCGTTGCTCACTGGATCGACGCCGAACCGCTCAACGCCCGGGTCGTGACGATGTCCGGGATCGAGGACCGGCACCGCTGCCTTGTCGTCGGGGGCGAACCGGTCGCCACCGGCGTGGTGGCCCTCGCCGACGCCTGGGCCTGTACCAACCCCTCGCTCGGCCGGGGCGTCAGCCTCGGCGTGCTGCACGGCAGGATCCTGCGCGACACGCTGCGCCAGTCCGACCCGGCCGACGCCCGGCGGTTCGCGCTCGACTTCCACGGTGCCACCCTGGCCAGCGTGGAACCGTGGTACCGGGCGACGGTCCGCTACGACCGGCACCGGCTGGCCGAGATCGATGCTCACGTCCACGGCAGGGCGTACGATTCCGGCGACGCCGAGTGGGACGGCATCCGCGGCATCCAGTTCGCCGCCGGGACCGACCCCGACTGCCTGCGGGCGAGCTTCGCCATGATGAACGTGCTCCGCACCCCCGCCGAGGTCCTGGCCCAGCCCGGGATACTGGACAAGGCACGAGCCGCCGGACCGGGCTGGCGGGACCGGCCGTTCCCCGGCCCGACCCGATCCGAGCTCGTCGCGATCGCCGGCGCCTGACCCGGCTCGAGGTGCGCTCGCCGTCAGCCGTTTCCCGCTCGGCTTCCCGCGTTACTGACCTGCGCCGGTGCGGATCCGTAGGCGGCCGCGAATCCCTGCCGCCAGCTCGGGTACCGCAGCGTCCACCCGAGTTCCCGCTTGGCCTTGGCGTTCGAGGCGCCGCGGGTCGAGGTTCCCATGTTCACCGCGTCCGCACCGGCCACCAGGCGCGCGAGCCAGGCCGGTACGTGGCGGGGCGGCTTGGCACCGAGCACGCTGGCCAGCACCGGCAGCCATTCGCGAAGCGGGGCAGGGTCGTCGTCGACGACGTTGTAGATGCCGCCCTGACCGTGCTCGAGCGCGAGGACGGTGGCCGTGGCCGCGTCGTCGAGGTGAATGTACGAGGTGACGCCCTCGCCGTTGCCGATGATCGGGAACAGGCGCTTGCGCACCGCCTTGACCAGCGGGTTCCCGGCGTCACCGTAGAAGCCGCCGTACCGCAGCGCGATGCCGCCGGCCCCGGTGACGGCGTTGTCGAGGTGAGCCATGGCCGCGAACGTCTGCTCGGTGCCGCTGGCCGGGGTCGCGACGAGCGGGTCGTCCTCGGTTTTGACCATCCCGCCCTCCCGGGCGTACCGGTAGGGAGCGAAGCTCTGGGCGACGAACAGCTTCACGCCCGCGTCGCGCGCCGCGGCGAGGAGGGCGTCGGTGCCCTCGGTCCGCAGCCGGTTGGTCTCGGCGAAGGTCTTGTCGAGCCTTCTGGCGAAGCCAAAGCTGGCCAGAGCGGTCGCCTGGTGGATGATCGCGTCAGGCCTGGCGGCCAGCACGGCCTCGCGCACGGCGGCGGCGTCGAGCAGGTCGAGCGGCACGGCCTCGCCGCCAGCGGAACGGATCCGCTCCGCCTTCTCCGGCGCCGATGTGAAGGTGCCGATCACCTCGTGGCCCCGGCCGATCAGCTGGGGAACGAGCCTGGTTCCGATCGCACCGCTCGCTCCCGCCACGAACACTCGCATGGCGTCTCCTTCCCGGGCACCGCCACTCGCCGGCGGCGTTCCCCGTCACCAGGTCGACACCTGGCAGACGAAGAACGTGACGTGGCGGACCGGCGTGCGCGCGGCCCGGGCTACCGGAGGTCCTGCCCGGCCGAGTCGGTGCCTGCCGCGGCAGCTTGCCGCGCGGCTCGTTCCACCCGGTCACGGTGTGCTGCCCACCACGCCTGATCTTCGGACGGCAGGTTGGAGACCTCTGCGGTCAGCCCTGCCTCCCCGTCGATGAGCTCGCGGACGATGTCCGCGTGCCCGGCGTGCCTGCTGGTCTCCGTGACCATGTGCACCAGCATGTGATGCAGGGTCACCTCGTTCCGCTCCGCTGGCCACCACGGCACGTGGCCGATCGCGTCCAGCGGCAGCGCGTCGATCGTGACATCCGAGTGCGCACACGCCCGCCGGTACAGGCCCGTTATGAACTCGCGCGACTCTTCCGGGGCCGCGAACAGGTCCGAGTTCGGGTCGGCCTCGTCCCACGGCACCTTGTCATCGGGCTGGCGGCCGAACGTGTCGCCGAAATACCCCAGCTCGATCAGCGCCATGTGCTTGACCAGCCCGAGCAGATTCGTTCCGGTCGGCACCAGCGGGCGCCGGATGTCGTACTCGGACAGCCCGTCGAGCTTCCACAGCAGCGCGTCGCGTCCTTCCTGCAGATACCGGTGGAGGTCAGCTTTTGGGTCAGATCCGGTCATACGGCCATCGTTCCACCACCGGGCTGCTCGCGCGCGCCGCCCGGCTGCGCGCCAGCCGCGGCCATGCGCTCACCCTTCTTCTTGTGGTACCTGCCGTAGCCGATCGTCCACGCCGACAAGACGCCCGCGAACAGGAACGGCGTGACCTTCGAGCTGGCCAGGGCCGTCCCGGTCGAGGTGTGGTAGACGATGACCACCCGCAGGGCCGCTTCGACGAGAAAGCCGACGCCCCACACCGCCGTGATGACCCGCAAGACGCGCCGGTAACCCTCATATCGCTGCCAGAGCCCCGTCATCTCGCGGCCCTTAACGGTGTCCGGCCCGGCGAATTCCAGAGCGAAGCTGTAGATCAGCGGGCGCCGCGCCCGAAGCGAGCCCAGGCACGCGATCCCGAATACGCCCGTTGGCACCGATCCCTCGATCAGCAGCAGCCTGGCGCTGTGGCTGACCAGGCCGAGGACCGTGCCCACGACGATCCCGGCGAGCACCAGGGCACCGACAACGTCGAGCCTGCGGTTCCGGATCGCGGCGATGGTCACGCCCGCGACGGGGAATACCCCGCTCAGCACCAGGGCCGTCACGGCGGTCAGGCCGGCCGAGCGCAGCAGGCTGTAGGCCGCCAGCGGCCCGGCGACGTCGAAGATCACGACCATCGCGATCGACCGGAACCGGCTGCCCCGGGCCGCCGTGTTTCCGGCGGTCTGCCGGGCATCATCGCGGGCGTCCACGTGACCGGGCCTTTCCTGAAGGTGCCCCTCGTCCAACAGGAAGCATAGGTCGTTTCGACCTATGCAGCAAGGTAGCGCCGTGCCGTACCCGGTGGCCGCCGATCCGTTCCGGTACGTGGCGGTAGAGGCCCCACAGCGAAAGATCGTAGGCAACCTTCATCGCGCCGCCGATCAGCAGCGGCCAGCCGGCGTGGGAAACCGACAGGAGGGCGCCCGCCAGGATTGGCGTGGCAGCGGTGGCCAGCGCCCGGGGAACGTTGGTGACGCTCGCGGCCGCCGTGCGCTCGTCCGGCGGAACGAGCGCCATCACAAACGACTGCCGGGCGGGCACGTCCATCGACGAACACGCGGCCCGGCCGAGGAGCAGAGCCACCGCCATCCAGGCACGCGGCGCCAACGCTGCCAGCGCCAGCATGATGTCGGCGGGTAGGTGGGTGCAGACCATCGTCTTGACGAGGCCGATCCGCTGCGCCAGCGGTCCCGCTACCAGCAGCGACGCGGCGGCGAGGAGGCCGGCGAGAAAGAACACGACTCCCAGGGCGGTCGGTCCCAGTCCGAAGCGAAGGTGGAGCCAGAGCACCAGCAGCGACTGGATTGCGAACCCGCCGCCGGCCGAATCGAGGCTGAAAAGCGCGGCCAGCTCGGCGACTGTGCGGCGCGATTCCCGCAGCGCCCGGCGGCGATGGCGGCGAGGAAGACGCTGGCCTCGGGGCAGGCTCCGGTAGAGGCAACCGACAGTCAGCGCGATCAGGGCGTAAACGAGGAAGCCTCCCCGCTCCGACGTCTGCACCGGGATGCGCAGGATCTGGCTCACCGGGCCGGGCAGTGCCGAGGCCAGAGCCCCCAGGGCGGCGCCCACGGTGCCCGCCAGGTTGTACGACCCGTATACGCGCGGGCGGCGCCCGGCCAAGGTGCGTTCCGCCAGGTAAGCCTGCTCGGTGGGCAGAAAGACGCTCACATCACCGGATGTCGGGTTCAGCGTTCCGACGATCCCGGCCGTAAGGACCAGCCAGAAGGCGCTGGCGAGAGCGAAGCTGACGCCGGTGGCGGCCATGAGCGCGGCGCTGGCCAGAAGGATCTGCCGCAATTCGCGGTGCCCCGCTTCGAGCCCTACGCCCAGCGTCAGGGCGGCCGAGCCGATCAGCGTCCCGGTGACCACGGCTCCTATTTCGAACGGCGAGAAGCCCAGGGAGATGAGGTACCTCGCCAGGAGGATGCTGACGAACCCGTCGGCGAAGCCCCTGAGGAACCGGGCGGCCAGAACGCGGCGGATGCTCGGACCGGCGCCGGCTTCCCGTCTCGAGTCAGCCGGGGAGCCAGCGATCGGGTCGGCTGTCCGGGACACGACCTCGAGCGTAGCGAATTTTATTCCAGATATGCGTTATACTCAGCGAATAATAGTCGCCGAAGGAGCGGAACGGGATGAGCGAGACCTTGACCCTGGCCGGCGGAGAGGTTGCCGCCCGGCTGCGCGCTGCCACCGGGGCGATGCGCGACAGCGAGCGACGGGTGGTGCGGGTCATCCTCGATCAGCCGGAAGTGGTGGCCGACTCGTCGGTCTCAGAGGTGGCGGCTCTTGCCGGGACCGCCACCTCGACCGTTGTTCGGGCTTGCCAGACGTCTGGCTTCAAGGGATTTCACGAGCTCAAGCTGAGGCTGGTCAACGACCTGGCGCTGCAGCGACCCAACCCCGCCAGCCAGGTACGGGATCTCGGAGCCGACTCGACACCGGAGGAGACGATCGGCCTTGTGATGCGCTTGAGCGCCGAGGCACTGCAGTCCGCTGCCGCCACCGTGGGCCCCGCGGCCTTCACCCAGACCGTGGCCCGGCTCGGCGCGGCCCGGCGTGTCCTGGTGGTCGGATCGGGAACCTCGATGGCCCCCGCTCAGGATGCCTGCTACCGGCTTCAGTTGCTCGGGCTGAACGTGAGCGCACCTTCCGACGGCTACAGCCTGGAGATTCAGTCCCGCCAGCTCGGCCCCTCCGATGTCTGCCTGGTCATCAGCCACTCCGGGGCGTCGAGAGAGTCCCTCCATATCGTGGCGACCGCCCGCCAGATGGGGGCGTACGTGGCTCTCGTCAGCAGCTTCGCCCGGTCGCCGATAGCGGAGCTGGCCGACGTCGTGCTGGTAGCTGGAGGGCCCAAGCAGGGATTCCGGCTAGAGGCGATGTCCAGTCGCCTCTGCCACCTCGCGGTGATCGACAGCCTGTTCGTCGCGCTGGCCCTCGCCGATCCGGGCCGCGCCACGCGACAGCTCGAGGTGATGGCGCATGTCACAGCGGACAGGCTGGTATAGCAGTCGCTCAGCTGGCTGAGCGCTCGCGGATCACTCGGTACGCTGCCAGGCCGGCCCGAAATCCGTGCAGCTGGTCGGCGGTGAGCAGCTGCGCAACCGCCGCGTCGATCGCATCGGTCGCCGCCTGGATCGCGATCGCCGCGGTGCGCCCGCGTTCGGTCAACCGCACGCCCATCCGCCGCCGGTCCTCCGGGTCGTTGCGGCGCTCGAGGTATTCCCTGATCACGAGGGTATCGATCAGCTGACTGGCGGCTTGCTTGCTCAATCCCAGTGAGGCGACGACGTCGGCCTGGGGGCTGAACGCAGGCTCCGGCGCGCTGCGATCCAGCCCGACGAGCACGAACGCGCCATTGCGCGGGATGTCATCGCACCCGGCTTCGGCCAGCGCCCGTCGCACCGCCTCCCGATACGCGTCGCGTGCCTCGCGCATCAGCAGCGGCACCGGGACACCCTCATACCAAAGACGATCGGTCATCGAAAGCGGCACCGCCGACGCGTTACGGCTGCTGCAGGGACTGCTTGATCTCGCCAAGGACGGCGAGACCGCGGCGCAGCCCGGCGATCTCGGTCGCGGAGAGCCTGCGCTTCAGCTCCTCGTCAACGATCCGCGAGCCCTCGAGGATCGCCTCGGCGGCCGCGCGGCCCCGGTCGGTGAGCGCGAAGGACACCCTGCCGCCCTTCGGATCGGTATGGCGGGTGATGTAGCCGCGCAGCACCAGGCTGTCGACGAACTGGCTGTACTCGCGCTTCCTGATCCCAAGCCCCTCGATCAGCTGGGGGATCGCCTGCTCGCCACTGGCCAGGTAGGCGAGCATGAAGCCGCCGGGGTTCGGAACATCGTCGATCCCGCGAGCCGCGTACTGCGCATCGATGGCCCGCTTGTAGCTGCCGCGGGCGACCCGCATCAGCTCCGGAATCGAGGTGTAAGTGTCGGCTATAGAGCGTGTCGGCATGCTGGGACCGTACGCCACGGCTCCCACACTGTCAAGTTTATGGACAGTCTACCGCGAAACCGGTTGCCAGCTCGGCTGACCATCGGTGCTGCCGCGGCGGGCGTGGTTGTCGTTCGATCGCCTCCCGTAGCCACGGTTGCTGCTCGATCGCGTCTTTGAGCCATGAGCGCTGTCCAGCGCTGAGCACCGGCAGGGCGGCCTCGAAGTCGCGCTGGTCGTTGTCGGTGCGCGGCTTGTCCGTGCCGGGCCTGGCCTTGATCAGCAGCACCACTTCGGGAGCAAGGAACGGGACGCCTTGCCGGTAGCTGGTGATGTCCGCCAGCGGGCGGACGAAGATGCGCGGGCCTTGCTGATACACCCAGATGCCCCTGACCGCGCTGGCCGGGATCACCTCAGCGGGCAGCGGCAGGTCCTCGCCGCGCAATATCAGGAAATCGCCGGCCCGGTGGCCGGGACCGGTGGCAGGGGGCTTCGGACCTGGGACAGGTCCCGCGGTTAGCCGGCGCCCGGCGGGCCAGGGACCCGGCTGGCCGTCGGCGACGAGCTGGATGTCGACTCCGGTGAGCCCACGCAGGGCGTGCTCGTCGCGCTCGAGCACGATCACGTTGACATCGGCGTGGTCACGCGTGACGTGCCCGACGGCCAGGTCGATGGCCCAGCCCCCGGTGATCCACCAGGGAACAGCCAGGCCAGACAGCAACGAGGCGACGGCGTGCACTGGTTCGAAGCCGGAGCTTAGGGTGGTGTTCATCAGCAATTGCCTCCAGGCGAGACGGCAGAACCGTTCCCCGGAGGGCTGGCGCAGCGATCTTAGACGACACTGCGGGAGAGCGGCGCGGCCAGGAACTTGTTCGACATATCGCACCACCTCCCTCACACTGCGACCTGTCACCAGCATAACCTCAGCCGTGGAAGGGGGCGGGACCAAAGCGGCCCCACGCGATGAACGCGGCCAGGGCGAGATAGGCCAGGTCGCCCAGGGGCGTTAGCTTCTCGCCACGGCGGATGCGCGTGATCGCCGCGCCAGCGAACAGCAACACCGCACCGGTGGCTGCCAGCGGGACCAGAACCGGCGCGATGCTCAGCACGGCGGGCATGATCAGGCCCACCGCGCCAAGGATCTCGAGGGTTGATATGGCCCTGAGCGCGCGAGGGCTGAAGTCTTCGACCCATCCCGCACCCGGAAAGGTGACCAGCTTCTCCCGGGGAATGACCAGCTTGTTGATGGCGGAAACCAGGAGGACCGCGGCCAGCACCCCGGCGGCGATCCATAGCGCGAGGTTCATCGTCTGCTCCTTGATCGGGGGGATACGTTCGCTTCCCGAGACGAGGCAGCAACTCAGCCAGTGACATCTCCGGACATCCCGGCGCGAGAAGGCCGGGCGCGAAGACACTTGAGCGGATCGCAGCAGCGCACGATTGGGAGAGAGGACACTGTTGTGCGGCGAGAGAACGGTCCCGACGACGCCAAAGCTTCGGTCTCCGCTGACGCAGGGACGAGCCGAGCGGTGATCGACGCAACGAAGCACGAGGGGCTCGCCTCGCTGCCGGGCTTCCCGTTCGAGGTTCGCACCAGTGCTTCAACGCGCGAGCAGGCCAGGCTGCTGGCCGATCGTTGCGCAAGGGCCTACTCGTACCTAGGCCAGATGCTTGCGTTCCGTCCGCGGTGCGCACTCCTGGTGCTGAACCGGGCCGACTGGTCCGAACGCGCGTCGAACCCTTCGTATGTCATGCCGTACTACAGCGCCGGCAATCTCTTCCTCACCGGCGAGCCCTCAGACCTCACTGCCCGGCTCGAGGACGTGGCTGGTTCTGCTCCTCCGGCAGCAGCCCAGGAACTCGATCAGGTCTACGGAACCGGCGCCGACCGCCTGCGGCCGTTCGCCGACACGCTCGTCGTTCACGAGCTTGCGCACGCCTTCCACGACGGTGTTCCGTTCGTCTTCCCGCGGTCGTGGCTGATGGAACTCTTCGCCAACATGGCGCTCTACGCGTTCGTGGTTGCCGAGGAACCCGATCGGCGCCTGCATTTCGAGACGCTCCCGCG
>JASHOI010000039.1 GCA_030041195.1 Streptosporangiaceae bacterium
CGGCCGGTGCGTCCCGCGATCCCTACTCCCACGCCTGCGCCCGGGGCGACGACATCCTGGCCGGCGTGCTCGCGCGGCTGCGTGCCGTCATTGGCGACCAGCCCGAGCCTCGGGCGCTGCAGGCGCCGGTGTCGTTCCGGGTGGCCGGCCCGGTCCTCACCCAGGTGCTGCGGGCCGGCGACGCGCTGGCCGCCGCGATCGAGCGCGCGCTGGCCGGGGTGACCGACTCGCCTGCGTTCCTCGACGGAAGGTTCGTGGGCACCGCCGGATTCCATGGGATCGACCTCACCGCCCACTGCGACCTGCTCACCGCGGCGCTCGCCCATGCGGCCGAGGTTTCCACGGCGCGCCTGCACCGGCTGCTCGACGCCAAGGTCACCGGCCTGCCCGCGCAACTGGCCGCCCGGCCTGGCCCGGACGCCGGGCTGGTCGCCGTGCACAAGCGCGCGGTCGGCGAGGCCCACGCGCTGCGCCGGCTCGCCGTTCCCGCGCCGGTCGGGCTCGCCGAGACGTCCGGCGGCCAGGAGGACGTGCAGTCCTTCGCCTGGGAGGCCGTCGAGGCGCTGCGCGGCGCGCTGCGCCATGCCCGCGTGGTCACGGCCTGCGAGCTGCTGGCCTCCTACCGGGCCTGCTCGCTGTCCCCGGTGGTGCCGGACGGATGCCGGGAAGCGATGGCGCTGCTGGCCGGTCTGCTCGGCCCGATCGCCGGGGACCGGCCGTTCGGCGAGGACATCGAGCGCGTCGCCGGTGTGCTGCGAACCGGTGGTCTGGCCCTGGCAGGTGCCCGGGGCAAGGAATAATGGGCAAATGTTCCCCGCCGGGAAGCCGCACAGCCAGGACGCCAGGCCGCACGGCCAGGACGCCAGGCCGCACGGCCACGACGTCCATGGCCACGACGCGCACGGCCACCACCGGGACGTGTCCGGAGGCTGGCTGCGCCCCGCCGTGTTCGGCTCCATGGACGGCCTGGTCACGAACGTATCGCTGATCGCCGGGGTGAGCGGCGGCCACGGCTCGGCGCACGCCGTGGTGCTGGCGGGCCTCGCCGGGCTGTCCGCCGGGGCGTTCTCGATGGCGGCCGGCGAGTACGTGTCCGTGTCGTCGCAGAACGAGCTGATCGGCGCCGAGGTCCGCAAGGAGCAGTTCGAGCTCGAGAACCACCCCGAGGCGGAGCGGCGCGAGCTGGCGGCGGTGTTCCGCAAGCGCGGCGTGGACGCCGACCTGGCCTACGAGGTGGCCAGGCAGCTCTCGCGGCGCCCGGAAGAGGCACTTCAGGTGCACGTGCAGGAGGAACTGGGGGTGGACTACGAGGAGCTGCCGTCCCCGGTCACCGCGGCGGGCACCTCGCTGGTCACGTTCGCGATCGGGGCGCTGATCCCGCTGCTTCCCTACCTGGCCGGGTTCGGGTCGCTCGCCGCTGCGCTGCTGCTCGCCGCGGTGGCCGCCTTCGTCGGCGGAGGCCTGGTCTCACGGGTCACCGACCGCCCGTTCCTGCGCGGGGCACTGCGCCAGCTGCTGCTCGCCGCCGTCGCCGCCGGCCTGACCTACGGGATCGGCGCCGCGGTCGGCGCCGTCGTCTCCTGAGCCACCGCCGCTGTCCGCGGCGCCGGCGCCGGAATCCGTGGCCGCCGGGTGGCGAGGAGCACGCCAGCGCCGCTGACCAGCAGCCCGGCGATCGTCAGCCAGCCGAGCGCCTGGCCGAGGAAGAGGTAGGCGAGGATCGCGGTGACCGCCGGGGTCAGGAAGAACAGCGTGCTGACCTGGCTGGCCGAGCGGTGCCGGAGCATCGCGTACATCAGCGTGAACGTGCCGATCGAGTTGACCAGGACGAGCCACGCCAGCGCCCCGGCCAGCGGCAGCGGGTGGGACACCCGCAGGTGCTCGATCGCCAGCGTCGCCACGCCCAGCACGGGCACGCTGACCAGCAGCTGTGTCGCGGTCCCGGTCCGCAGGTCCATGCCGGCGCAGAACCGCTGCTGGTAGAGGATGCCGAGGCTGGCGCCGGCCAGGCCGACCACGGCCGGGATCACGGCCAGCGCGACGCCGCCGTGGATGTCGGTGCGCGCGGCCACCGCGAGCACCACCCCGGCCGCACCCAGGCCGAAGCCGAGCCGCTGGACCGGCCGGGTGCGCTCGCCGAACAGCAGCCAGGCCAGCGTGGCGGTGAGCACCGGGGTCAGGCCCTGCACCAGCGCGGTCAGCGCCGCCGGGAGCCCGAGCGACATCGCCCAGTAGAACCCGCCGAACTGGACGGCCTGCAGCAGCAGCCCGGCCGTGATTACGTGCGCGAGCTCGCGGCCGCGCGGCCACGGCGCCCGGGTCGCCCACGCGACCACGGTCAGGATGGCGCCGGCCGCGGCAAAGCGGACGCTGGTCATCAGCAGCGGCGGGGCCGACCGCAGGCCGATGGCGCCGGCGATGAAGGCGCTGCTCCACAGGAGCACGAACGAGGGGGCGGCCATCCGGGCGCCGAGGACGGTGGCGGTGCCCCGTTGCGGGCCGGAGGACCGGGGGCTGGCGGTCACGGCGAACCTCCTCGAGGTAACCGGCTAATATGGTTACAGCCTCGCAGCTATGCTGTAACCTGTCAAACGAGTTACTTCACCGGCTCGAGCGCCCGTAGGGTCGAGGAGGAGGCCGATGCCTTTCACGTTCGTGAGCGGGAACCTGGCCCTGGACTTCGCCGGGACCCTGCAGCACCGCAGCACCACGGCCGAGGACCTGCTCTCCGCGCCGTGGCTGTTCGGCGAGTGGTCGGTGGCCGCCGGCCTGGTCGACTCCGCTCCCGAGGTCAGCGCCGCCGAGTTCGGCCGGGCGCTCGCCGTGCGCGAGGCCGTCTACCGGCTCGCGCTGGCCTCGGTCACCGCCGGCGAGCGCAGCCAGCACGACATCGACGTGGTCAACGCCGCTGCCGCCGCCGCCCCGGTCGCGGCCGTGCTCACCCGGACCGGCCTGGAGCGGACCGGTACCGCGGACGCGGTGGTGGCCACCGTTGCCCGCGCCGCGGTCGCGCTGCTCGGCGGGCCGGACGCGGCGCGTCTCCGCGAGTGCGGAGACCCGCCATGCACCCGCCTGTTCGTGGACACCTCCCGTGCGGGCTCCCGCCGGTGGTGCGAGATGAGCGGCTGCGGCAACCGGGCCAAGGTGGCGGGCTTCCGGGCGCGCCGGTCGCCCGGCCCGGCAGCGCCCTCCCCCGGGGCGTGACCGTCAGCCCGGTGGTTACCAGGCGTCGGGCCCGAACGAGTCCTCGGCGTGCCCGCCGGACTCGGTGAGCAGCTTCAGGTCGGCCTCGACCATCATCGCGACCAGCTCCTCGAACCCGATCTTCGGCTTCCAGCCGAGCTCGGTGGCTGCCTTGGCCGGGTTCGCGCACAGCTGGTCGACCTCGGCTGGCCTGATGAACGCGGCGTCGGTGACCACGTGGTCCCGCCAGTCGAGGCCCACCACCCCGAACGCCAGCTCGACCAGCTCGCCGACGCTGTGCGTGACGCCGGTGCCCACCACGTAGTCGGCGGGCTCGTCTCGCCTCAGCATCAGGTGCATCGCCCGCACGTAGTCACCGGCGAACCCCCAGTCTCTGCTGGCGCCGAGGTTGCCGAGACGCAGTTGCTTCTGGTAACCGAGCTTGATCTTGGCGACGCCGAGCGACACCTTGCGGGTGACGAACTCGGCACCCCGGCGCGGCGACTCGTGGTTGAACAGGATGCCGGACACGGCGAACATCCCGTAGGACTCGCGATAGTTCTGGGTCAGGTGATGGCCGTAGGCCTTGGCCACGCCGTAGGGGCTGCGCGGGTGGAACGGGGTCTGCTCGGTCTGCGGCGACTCCCGCACCTTCCCGAACATCTCCGAAGACGATGCCTGGTAGAACTGGATCTGGCCGTGGCCCGGGCTGCGCGACGCGCTGATGCCGCTGCAGACGCGGATCGCCTCGAGCACCCTCAGCACGCCGAGCCCGGTGACCTCGCCGGTCAGCTCGGCCTGCTGCCAGGACATCGGCACGTACGAGATCGCGGCCAGGTTGTAGACCTCGTCGGGCTGGACCCGCTCGACCGCCGAGATCAGGCTGCCCTGGTCGAGCAGGTCGCCGCGGACCAGGCGGACGTCGCCGAGGATCTCGCGCACCCGGCGCACCCGCGGGTTTGCCTGGCCGCGCACCAGACCCCAGACCTCGTACTCCTCGGCAAGCAGGTGCTCGGCCAGGTAGGAGCCATCCTGGCCGGTGATACCGGTGATCAGCGCGCGTCGAGTCAGTAGAGTCTCCCCATCATCCGGGCCGGTCGCGACCGGGTCGGCCATTGGTCACGTCGCGGCAGCTTACCGATTTAGCGGCAGCTCGCGCACTTTCGCGCCTTTACCTATGGGGCGCAATAGCACGCAAGATACCGCCTGGTAATGTTCGCTGCTTAGGGGGTCACGCGGGCACGCCTTCTAGCAAGCTGGCTGCCAGCGGCAGAAGAGGAGGCATACCTGCGTGGGCACTGTGTTGACCCGGGGGGTAACCGCCGGACCCCCAGACCGCCCCCTGCGCATCGCGCTGCTCTCGTACCGGAGCAAGCCGCACTGCGGTGGCCAGGGGATCTACCTCCGGCATCTGTCCCGTGAGCTCGCCGCGCTCGGCCACCACGTCGAGGTGTTCTCCGGCCAGCCGTACCCGGAGCTTGAGCCGGGCCCGCTGCTGCACAAGCTGCCCAGCCTCGACCTCTACCGGGAACCCGACCCGTTCCGCACGCCGCGGCCCAGCGAGTACCGCGACTGGATCGACGTGCTCGAGGTGGCCGCGATGTGGACCGGGGCGTTCCCGGAGCCGCTGACGTTCAGCGTGCGGGCGCTGCGGGCGCTGCGCACGCGCCGCGGCGACTTCGACATCGTCCACGACAATCAGGTACTCGCCTACGGCATGCTCGGCATCGCCCGCCTCGGCCTGCCGCTGGTCACCAGCATTCACCACCCGATCAGCGTGGACCGGCGGATCGAGCTGGCCGCCGCGAGGGGCCTGTCCCGGCTGTCCAAGCGCCGGTGGTACGGGTTCGTCCGGATGCAGGGCAAGGTCGCCCGCCGGGTCGGCCCTGTGCTCACGGGATCAGAGTCCTCGTGCGACGACATCTGCCGCGACTTCCGGGTCCCCCGCTCCGACGTGCACGTCATCCCGCTGGGGGTGGACACCCGCTTGTTCCATCCCCGGCAGGCGCCGCGTGTGCCGGGCCGGATCGTGGCCGTGGCCAGCGCCGACTCGCCCGTGAAAGGCATCTCGACGCTGCTGCGTGCGGTGGCAAAGCTCACCACGGAACGCAACGCCGTCCTGACCGTGGTCGGCAAGCCCGCACCCGGCGGGCCGACCGAACGGCTCGTCGCCGAGCTGGCCCTCGGCGACAAGGTCCGGTTTGTCAGCGGCATCAGCGACACCGAGCTCGCCGAGTTCATCGCGACCGCCGAGATCGCCGTGGTGCCGTCGCTCTACGAGGGCTTCTCGCTGCCCGCCGTCGAGCACATGGCATCGGGCACGCCGCTGATCGCCAGCCGGACCGGGGCGCTGCCCGAGGTGACCGGCGACGCCGCACTGCTGGTCACTCCCGGCGACGCCGAGGAACTGGCCGTCGCGCTCCGGCTGCTGCACGACTCGGCCGCGGAACGGGAGCGGCTTTCCGGGCTCGCACTGCGCCGGGTCCAGGAGCGATTTGCCTGGTCCGCGGTTGCCCGGGCGACCGTCGAGCAGTACCGTCTCGCGATCGAGGCAGCCGCGGCGCGGCGCGGGGCAGCGACGTGCTGACCGTCGACTTCTCCCGGCTGCCCGTCGGGCCCGGTGACCGCGTGCTCGACATGGGCTGCGGCGCCGGCCGGCACGCTTTCGAGGCGCTGCGCCGCGGCGCGGACGTGGTGGCGCTGGACACCGACGAGGGCGAGCTGCGGCAGGTGGCGGCCTTGTTCGCGGCGATGAGCGAGGCGGGCGAGGCGCCCGCGCACGCGTCCGCCGCCGTGATCGCCGCCGACGCTACCGCGATGCCGTTCCCCGACGGCTGCTTTGACCGGGTGATCGCCGCCGAGGTGCTCGAGCACATCCCGGCCGACCAGGCCGCGATGAACGAGATCGCGCGGGTGCTGCGGCCGGGCGGCCTGGCGGCCGTCACCGTGCCCGCGTGGCTGCCAGAGCGGATCTGCTGGCGGCTGTCCGACGACTACCACACGGTGCCCGGCGGCCACCTCCGGATCTTCACCCGCCGCGAGCTCGAGACGAAGCTGGCCCGGGCTGGCCTGTCCGTGGGCGGGCACCATCACGCCCATGCCCTGCACTCGCCGTACTGGTGGCTGAAGTGCGCCGTGGGCGTGCATGATGACGATCATCCGCTGGCCCGCGCCTACCACCGGCTGCTGGTCTGGGAGATCATGAAGAAGCCCGCGATCATGCGACTTGCGGACCGCACGCTCAACCCGCTCATCGGCAAGAGCGTCGTCGTGTACGCCGCCAAGCCGGCTGCCGCCGTCGCTGACCCGAGCGGCCGCGGCGCACGGAGCGTGGCAACCGCCGGGCCTGCGCAGCCTGAGGAGGCACATGCGGCAGCCTGAGAGCCTGGCCGGCGCGAGCCTGGCCAGCCCGAGCGTCGTCAGCGCCGGGCTGCCCTCGGTCCCCGGGATCCTGACCGCCGACCAGATCCTGGCGACGGGCAAGAGCATCGCGGCGGTACAGCAGCGTGACGGCGCGATCGGCTGGCCGGACGGCCACGTCGATGCCTGGAACCACGTCGAGTGCGTGATGGCGCTGAGTGTGTGCGGGCTCCGCGGAGCGGCACGGCGCGGCTACGAGTGGCTGCGGTCCACGCAGCGGCTGGACGGATCGTGGCCGCGGTTCGCCGAGGACGGCTCGACCCTCGATGACACCGCGGAGAGCAACCACGCCGCCTACTGCGCTGTCGGGGTCTGGCACGAACTCCAGGTCACCCGCGACGACGCGTTCGCGCAGCGAATGTGGCCGGTGGTCCGCAAGGGGATCGAGTTCGCGCTCGGGCTGCAGCAGCCGCGCGGTGAGATCATCTGGCAGCGCCATGACGACGGCACGCCGGGCAGCTACGCCCTGCTGACCGGCTGCTCCAGCATGCATCACGCGTTGCGGTGCGCGATCGCCCTCGCCGAGTACGTCGGCGAGCCGCAGCCGGACTGGGAGCTCGCCGCCGGCCAGCTCGGGCACGCGGTGGCGTGCCACCCCGAGGCGTTCGCCGACAAGAGCAGGTTCTCGATGGACTGGTACTACCCGGTGCTCGGCGGGCCGCTGCGCGGCCGCAGCGCGGCCGACCGGCTGGCGGCGGGGTGGGACACGTTCGTCGTTCCCGGGCTCGGCATCAGGTGCGTCAGCGATCAGCCCTGGGTCACCGGGGCGGAGACCTGCGAGCTCGCCCTCGCGCTGGACGTGATCGGCGATCATTCCCGGGCCCTCGAGCTGTTCGAGCAGGTACACCACCTGCGCGACCCGGACGGCAGCTACTGGACCGGCTGGCAGTTCGTCAACCGGGCGCACTTCCCGAACGAGCAGAGCAGCTGGACCTCGGCGGCGGTGATCCTGGCCGCCGACGTGCTGTCCGGGGCCAGCGGCGGAGCGGGTATCTTCACCGCCGGTGCCGCGCGCTGGGCCGTCGGCTCACCGGTCGACGCCGCCGCGTGCGGCTGCGAGCCCGAGACCGACCGGCCGCCCGCAGCCCCGGCCGACGCCGTCTGACCGCCGGGCCAGCCGCGTCAGCCGATTCCGTCCCCGATGCGCTGCAGCACCCGAAGCGAGCCCTGCACCCGAACCTCAGCGAAGCCGCCGGACTTCAGCGCGCGCTGGTAGATCCGGTACGGTGCCTGGCCGCCATCGGCCGGGTCGGCGAAGACGTCGTGGATGGCCAGCGCGCCGCCGACCGCCACCCACGGCGCCCAGCCCTCGTAGTCGGCCGTGGCCGCGGCATCGGTGTGCCCGCCGTCGATGAACAGCATCCCGAGCGGCACCCGCCACAGCCCGGCGACATCGGCGGACCTGCCGACAATCGCGATCACATGCTCTTCCAGGCCGGTCGCCGCCAGCGTGGACCTGAAGTGCGGCAGCGTGTCCAGCCGACCCGTGGCGGGATCCACGAGGCCGGGATCGTGGTACTCCCAGCCGGGCTGATTCTCCTCCGAGCCGTGATGGTGATCGACGGTGACCACGAACTGACCCGCAGCACGGACGGCGGCCGCAAGGTAGATCGTCGACTTGCCGCAGTACGTTCCGATCTCGGCCACCGGGCCCAGCGCGGCGTACGCCCCGGCGGTGTCGTAGAGCGCCAGGCCCTCGGGCTCGGGCATGAAACCCCGGGCCGCGCCGGCCAACTTGGCAAGTTCCGCGGGAAACGCGCTCCGTTGCATGCCCGTTAGTGTCTCGCCTCGCGCTTGCCCACGCGCACCGGGACATGCTCTACTCCGAACTACGCCGAATTCCAGGGAGAAACGTGAAGGTTTCAGTCGACCGGGACGCCTGCGAGGCGAACGCGGTCTGCGCGGGCCTGGTGCCGGAGGTGTTCGAGGTCGACGACGAGGACCAGCTGCACATACTGGTGGCCGAAGTCCCACCAAACCTCGCCGACGCGGTGCGGCACGCCGTGATGTCGTGCCCCAAGGCCGCCCTCCGCCTAGAGGACTGACCGCCCCCCGACCCGGCCCACCGGCCCGATCCGGCAACCCCGCGCGGTCCCGCAGCCCGGGCAACCCGCGCAGTCTGGCCACCGGGCGCCCCCGGCGACCCATGATCAACTCATCTTTTACTTCACTTCGTGCGGATATTTACGGCATAACACCCACAGAAATGACCGAGTTGAAGTAAAAGTCGAAGATGATCAAGGGGAAAGCGGCGAAGGAGCCAGGGGCTAACCTAACGCGCCTCCGGCGATGGCCGCCCCGACCAGGATGAGGATCACACCGCTCATCTGCTCACCCCACTGCCCGAACCACCGGCCGAGCAGTCCGCCGAGCTCGAGCCCTGCCAGCGACATGATGACGCTGACCGCCCCGATCAGGATCGCGCCAGCCAGGATGCCTACCTGGTAAGTGCCCAGCGCGAAGCCGACGACCAGGTTGTCCAGGCTGAGCACGAACCCGCTCACCAGCAGGCGGCCGAGCCGTGGAGACCGGCTGGCCGCTGGATGCGCAAGGTCCTCGGGACGCACGGCGTGCGCCGGTTCGCCGGGCCCATCCGCCACCCTCCTGCGGCGGCTACGCAGCGACCGTACCAGGCCAGACGCGCCGACAATGATCAGCAAGACCGCACCCGGCCAGCGCGCCGCCTGGCCGAGATCGCTGGCGATCCGCTGGCCGATCAGCAGGCCGACGATCGGCATCCCGGCCTCAAAGACGCCAAAGACCAGCCCGACCTGCAACCGCGTCCGTGCGGTTACGCCCCCGCTTACGCCTATGCCGATAGACGCGGCCAGGTTCGACAGTCCTACCGCGACCGCAGCAAGCAGAAGCGCGATCACGCGCACACAATATCTGGCCGCCTGGCCAGGGCATAGAAGCGTGATGGGCACGTGCAGGTGCCCGATCGCCAGCACAGAAGTCGTCGGCCCGCGCCCAGCCCCGCCGGGCCATCCATGGCTATGGCCTATGTGTGCACCGTGACTTCGTAGGTTTCGAGGTGCGGTGGCATCTGCCAGGCCGCCGCGGCGCCCTGGTCATGGATGCCGGTCGGCATCTGCTCGCGGGTCTCCCACAGCGAGATGGTTATGATCTTGCCGGTTTCAGCGCTGGTGAGCAGGTAGAAGCCTCTGGCCCCGGGCTGCTGGCTGGCGCCGGGAAGCTGGTCCCGGACAATGTCTGTGAAGCTGTCGAGCTCCTGGGGTCCTGCCTGGGCTGTTATCACGCGTGCGAACATTCTGGTCTCCTACGAGGTCGCGATGGTTTCGGTCACTGCGCCTTGATCAGGTAGCGGGCGATGCGCTGGATCGCCGCCTCGGCCTCCGGCGTGTCCGGCGCCGTGGCGGGGAAGGCGTGCACGGCGCCCTCGGTGATCTCCAGGGTCGCGGGCACCCCGGCCAGGCGTGCCCGCTCGGCCAGCCGTCGCGCGTCGTCGATCAGCCGCTCGGTGCTGCCGACCTCGATGTGCACCGCCGGCAGCCCGGACCAGTCGGCAAAGAGCGGCGACACGAGCGGTGCCGCCGGATCCTGGCCCCGCGGGAGGTAGTCCCGCACCGCGGCCGCGAACTGGCGGCCGTCGCGGGTCAGCGGGTCACGGCCGGCCGGATCGGCTATCGCCGGGCTGCTCAGCGTGAGATCGGTGAGGGGGGACAGGGCGAACGCCGACGAGGGCAGCGGCAGGCCGGTCTCCCGCGCGGCCGGGAGCGCCGCCAGGGCCAGGGTGCCGCCGCCGATCGACTCGCCTCCGAACGCGATCGACGCGGGCGCGTGCCCGGCGTCCAGCAGGCCACGGTAGCCGGTGATCACGTCGTCGAGCGCGGCAGGGAACGGGTGCTCGGGCGCCAGCCGGTAGTCGAGCACGGCGATCCTGGCCTTCGAGGCACGGGACAGGCGCCCGGCGAACTGCCGGGACCCGCGCGGCGAGCCGGCCCGGAAACCGCCGCCGTGGCAGTACAGGACCACGCGGTCGGCCGGGACACCCTCGGCCCACACCCACTCGGCCGCGACCCCGCCGAGCGTCGTTGCCTCGATTCGCACGTCATCGCCGGGAGGGCGCCGGGCGAGGAGTCCGTCGTGCATGGCCCGGTGCTGCTGCACCGTGAAGGTTCCGTCCTGCGGAATGTGATCGCGCAGGGCATCGATGAGGGCTTGCATCTGCGTGCTCGGCATCGCGCTGTCCTCTCCGGGGCGGCCGGGTCCTCAACAAGATTTGCATGCCGATATTCGGGATGTCAAATATTGGCATCGCAAGTCTTTGCCCCTACGATGAGCGCCATGCCCGACCTGGCGGAGACCCGCGAGATAGCCGGCCTGCTCGTCGCGCTCGTCGGCCAGACGGCCACGCAGATCTCGCAGTGCGCGGAGCGATGCGGGCTGTCCATAGTCCAGGCGTCCGCGCTGCTGCGGATCGACGGCAGCATGCCCATGCGCGAGCTGGCGGCCCGGCTGGGCGGGCACGCGTCAAACGCCACCGGGATCGCCGACCGTCTCGCCGCGCGGGGCCTGGTCGAACGGCATGAAGACGCCGACGACCGGCGGGTGAAGCGGGTGAGCCTCACCCAGGAAGGCGCCGCGACCAGAGCCCAGCTGGTGGCGTGCATGGAATCCGCCCGCACGCCGTTCGCGCGGCTATCGGCGGCCCAGCGCAGGCAGCTGCACGACCTGCTGCTGGCCGCCATCGAGCCACAGACCGACGTGGGCGAGGCCCAGCGCCAGGCCGCACGGCTGCTCGGCTCGATCGAGCTCGACTGAGCGGCGGGCTCGCCGCTCAGCCCACGGCGTCCTGGTACTTCTCCGGGATCGTGGCCACCTCGTGGGCCAGCCTCACCCGGTCGGCGCGGTAGACGTAACGGGTCAGCCGGATCGGCCGTGACGTGCTGTACGCAGTCCTGCCGACGACGATCACCGGCGTGCCCGTGGTCAGGCCGAAAAACTCGAACTCGCGCGCGTCCGGCATCCGGGCACCGATCTCGTCCCGGAAGCCCTGCTGGGGATGGCCGAGATCGGCAAGCAGCTTGATGCTGCCCTGCTCGATGTTGCCCGCCTGCTCCAGGGCGGTGCCGCGGGCCAGGTCCATCGGGAAGAACGAGGCGACGAGCAGCCAGGGAACGTCCCCGAGGAAACGCCGGGACCGGCGGACCACCACGGGATCGCCCTGCTTGATGTCGAGGCCCGCCGCGACGCTCGCGCTGGCTTCCGCCGTCTCGACCACGACCGATGTGGCCCGTTCCGGCTGGTGCGCCGCCGGGCCCACCACGGGCAGGGCGGTATCGGCGTGGTAGGCATCGGGCGAGACGTTCACGCGCGAGAGCAGCGCCGTGAACGGCCTGGTTGGCTGCTGCACGAAAGTGCCGAGCCCCTGCCTCGTCACCACCAGGCCCTGGTTGGTCAGCAGCGCTATGGCCAGCCGGACCGTGTTCCTCGATGCCTGGTACTCGTCCATCAGGTCCGGCTCGCTTGGCAGCCTCTCGCCCGGGCCGTACACCCCGCGGGCGATCTGGTCGCGGAGACGGTCTGCGATCTGCTGGTACCGCGCATGCGCCACGTTGCGCCCCTAGCTCGTACTCGTACCCATGATTCTCACCATCTGGATAGGTGGAATCTACCCACACAGTCTGGTTTAAACGCACCGCTGTTTGGTATGAGTCTAATCGGTGGAAACATCGGTCTGATAGTAGCGCCGGCCGCCGACGGGCAGCGGGAGACACGCCAGGCGATGTACCACCCCTGACTCGGGGAAGTGAACGTGATGATCATCTTGCTGACCGCGATCGCTGTCGTGATCACCGGCGTGCCGCTCGCCGCCGTAACGCTCGTCACGCTTGCCAGCAGGCACGAAGAGCACGCCCGCAGCATCGCCGGCCGGGCTCCCGGGGTCCTGGCTGGCGCCGCGAGGAGGCTGCTCGGGTTCCGCGCGACCGGCCTTGCCCGGCCAGCGAGCCGCGGGCCGGCCAGGAACCGGCGGAACCCGGCGCGCGGCGAGGCCTGGGTCGCGGGCGAGCGCCCGGACGGCCGAGACCCCATCGGCGGCCCAGCCCTGGCCGGGGGGCCATTGCCCCTTCGGTAACAGGCCGGGCGATAGCCGGGGGCCCGGGAAGGGCCGCGGTGAGCGTGCCCGCGGCCCTTCCCGGCGAATCTTCGATACCGCTCCGGCACTTCCTGCCATACGCTGCGAACATGCGGGTCGCGCTCTGCCAGGTACCGATCAGTTCCGATCCGGCGGTCAATCTTGGCCGGGCCAAGGCCGCTCTCGGTGACGCGGCGGCGGCCCGCGCCGAGCTTGCGGTCTTTCCCGAGGGGACGCAGGTCCGCTTCGGCAGCGACCTGCGTGCCGCCGCGGAGCCCACCGACGGCGCATTCTGCACGGGCCTTGCCGAGGCCGCGCGCGACAACGGGATCGCCGTGGTCGCCGGGGTTTTCGAGCCGGGGCCGGGCGACCGGGTCTACAACACCGCGGTCGCGTTCGACGCGCACGGGAATCTGGCCGCGGCCTACCGGAAGATCCACTTGTTCGACGCGCTCGGCCAGCGCGAGTCCGACCAGGTCGCGGCCGGCGACGAGCCCGTGGTCGCCGAGCTCGGCGGCCTGCGGGTCGGGATCATGACCTGCTACGACATCAGGTTCCCGGAACACGCGCGGGCGCTCGTCGGCCGGGGCGCCGACCTGATCGTGGTCCCGGCGGGCTGGGCGGCTGGGCTGTTCAAGGAGGAGCACTGGGTCACGCTCATCCGCGCCCGGGCCATCGAGAACACCGTGTGGGTGGCCGCCGCCGACCAGGTCCCGGACCGGTCTGAGCCGCCCACCCGCGCGCCCACGGGCAGCGGACGCAGCATGCTCGTCGACCCGATGGGCACGGTCCGGCTGGACCTGGGCCCGCGGCCGGGCGTGGGCGTTGGCGACGCGGACCCCGCGGTGACCGCCGAGATCAGGGAAGACCTGCCGAGCCTGCGGCACCGGCGCGAGGACGTGTTCGGCCGACCCTGAATTTCCAGGTCGCCGCGCATCGATGTACCGATGGGCCGGCTCTTGCCGGCCTTCTGGTACATCGACAACCCGGGTCAGTCGCCGCGTTGTTCGGCGCGCAGGTCGCCGGCGGGCCGGTGGTCGTCGCCGGCACCGCCGCCAGGTGGATCAGCGGCCCCAGGGGCCGCGCTGCCATCAGGCGACTCAGCAGCCCCGGCGCCTGTGCTGCCCTCGGGGGACTCGGCGGCATCAGGGGCCGCGCTGGTGCCGGAGGACTCCGCTGCGCCGGGTGCCTCGATGTCGCGCGCGACCGCACGGTGGCGGCGCACGGCCCAGACGGCGACGGCCGCCACCACGACAACCGCGGCGGCGACGGCCAGGCCGGTGCCGACGCGCCGCTCCACGGCGGCGTACGCCGAGCCCGCCAGGTACCCGAGCACGCTCCAGCCGACGCCCCAGACCACTCCGCCGATCACGTCGTAGACCAGGAAGGTCCGGTACGGCACCCGGACGGCGCCGGCGGCGGCGGGCATCACCGCCCGCACGAACGCCACGAACCTGCCGAGCAAGACCGCCAGGGCCCCGCGGTCGCGGAGCGCCGCCCTGGCCCGCTCCGGCCCGCCCGGCAGCCGGTGCATGACGCGCGCGGCGA
Source organism: Streptosporangiaceae bacterium (assembly GCA_030041195.1). The sequence continues at coordinate 14,252 of JASHOI010000039.1, forward strand.
ACAGCCGGTCGCCCATTCGCCTGCCGATCTCATAGCCGACGACCGGGCCGGTCACAGCGGCCGCCACGACCACGGCCGTCAGCGTGGCCAGCGACAGATGACCGCGGCTGGCCAGCACGCCGCCCAGGACCACCGCGGTCTCGCCGGGCAGCACGAACCCGAGAAACACCGCGGTCTCGCCGAAGACGAGCGCCCCGATCACCACGTAGGCGATCCACCCGGACAGGTGGCTCAGCCCGCTGACGATCGAGCTCACCGGCAGCCCCTTCCCCGCGCTGTGGACGCCGCGCCGTGCGCCGCGTCAGGTCCCTGCGTCCGCGAAAACACCGAGGCGGTGCCGGGATCTGCCCAAGCCGGCCGTGGTCTCGTGGAACCCGTGGTCTAGTAGATAGGAAATCACGCAGTGCCCCGCTCGGCCCCGGAAGGGATGGTGATGCCCTCCATGCCTCAGCCGACCTCGACAGGCGGTTTCGTGCGCCATCAGGGCACGTTCACGGGGCGGGTCACGGGGGATGGATCAAGCGGCTTCCTTGCGGAGCCGGGACGTTACCAGCTTTACGCGTCGCTCGCGTGCCCATGGTCGCAGCGGGCGCTGATCGTGCGCAGCCTGCTCGGGCTCGACCGGGTCATCGGCCTGAGCCTGACCGACCCAATCTCGGGGGAACACGGCTGGCGGTTCCCCGACAGCCAGGGCGGCAGGGACCCGGTCACCGGGGCGCGTTTCCTGTCCGAGCTTTACCTGGTCACCGATCCCGCTTACCAGGGAAAATGCACCCTCCCCATGCTGTGGGACACCCAGACGCAGCGGATCATCTCGAACGACATGGCGCAGATCACGATCATGTTCGAGACCGAGTTCACCGGGTACCACCGGCCGGGCTCGCCGGACCTCTACCCGGCGGCACTTCGGCGGGAGATCGACGCGATCGCCACCCTGATCTACTACGCGGTCAACATCGGCGTGTACAAGGCCGGGCTGGCCGCCACGCAGGCGGAGTACGAGGAGGCATTCGACGCGCTGTTCGCGACCATGGACGCGCTCGACGAGCGGCTGGCCCGCCGCAGGTTCCTGCTCGGCAGCGAGCTGTGCGAGGCGGACGTGCGGCTGTTCCCGACGCTGGCCAGGTTCGATGCCGTCTACTACACCCTGTTCAAGTGCAATCTGCGCCGGCTGATCGACTATCAGCACCTCTGGGGTTACGCGCGCGACCTTTACCAGCGGCCGGGCTTCGGTGATACCACTGACTTCGATCAGATCAAGCGCCACTACTATCAGACGCAGAGCTGGGTCAACCCGTCGCGAATCGTTCCCAAGGGCCCGTTCATCAGCTGGCTCGAGCCGCACGGCAGGGACCGTATCGCCGGGTAACCGCAGGAATGCGCATCGCAAGGCAAGCACGCAGTTCAGACGCGCCGCCGGGTAGCCTGGTGTGCGGAAATGACAGATAATCCAGTGTCGGAAGAGGGGGATGTCCGCCGTGTCTGCTGATGCCCCGGAGTCGGCCGCGGATCTGACCGTTCCATCGAACGGCAGGCCTGGCGCGCCGGAGGGTGCAGCGTCTGGAGCCAATTCGGCGAGCACCGATTTCGGGCCCAACGAATGGCTGGTTGACGAGCTCTACCAGCGGTATCAGGCAGATCCCGGCTCGGTGGACCGGGCCTGGTGGAACTTCTTCGCCGACTATCACCCCAAGCCGCCGGAGCAGCCGCGCACGGCTGGCGCGGCCCCGGCCGCGGCAGCGCCGACGGGCCAGGCCCCGGCCGCGCCCACCGCCCCG
>JASHOI010000394.1 GCA_030041195.1 Streptosporangiaceae bacterium
CTAGTCACGGCGGCGAAGCCCGGACGCCGGCCGGGACCTCGCCGAAGGAAGCAGCCGGTTCCGGACGGCTGTCAGCCAGGCCAGGACGGTGGCCTCGGACAGCGGCATGCCGGGGGCCACGGCGGACACGGCGAACGACACCGCCACGGCGAGCCAGCCGGCGGGAGTCCGGCGCAAGGCCCGGTCCGCCGGGGACGGTTGCTGGCCTCGGTTCAGGATCACCACCCGCCAATACCTGTGCAAATCGGTCTAAATTATGGAGTTTGCTCGCTAGGACCGGGACCGAGTATGAACCGAAGTCGGCAGTCAGGTTGCACTCTTGACAAAAAAGATCGAATTTATAGAGAATTATCGCGTGGTAGACCTCCCCCGCATCCGCAGCCGGGCAGTGCCGGCGCGTTCAGCGCCGCCAGGCATACGGAAGGCCCCTGACCGCTGTTGTTGCGGGACGCTGCCACGGACCCGAGCGGGCCAGCGCTGACCCGTCCCCGGTCCAGTCAAGCCCACAGCGCCGGTGACGGGCGTATCGCCATCGCCTCCCGGTGATCAACGGCGCATGACATCAGGGTGCCGGCCCGCTGGCCCGGCGCCCTCTCTCCCGAATGGCAGACAGCATGCTCATCGTCCCCTCGTGGTCCTCCAGTTCCGCCCTCGACCTCGCCGTCCCGCCCGCGCTGCTGCTGCACGGCGCGTCCCTGGCGGACGGGCGGGAGGCCGACGTCCTGACCGCGGACGGCAAGATCGTCGCCGTGACCGAGGTCCGCCAAGACTGCCCGGCGTCGGCTGAGGTTCTTGATCTGCGCGGCTACCTGCTCCTGCCGTCGTTCGCCGAGCCGCACGCATACCTGGGCCGGGCGCTCACGGCGGGCGGCGTCCGCGCGATGCCTGCCGACCCTGCCGCCCGGGCATGGGCCGCGTTCATCAGCTACCTGGTCAACGGGACGACCGCGATCCGGGCGCAGGTCGACGTGACGGAAGCGAACGGGCTGGAGGCGCTCCAGGTCCTGGCCGACGTGCGGACCAGCCTGGCGGGAGTCATGGACATCCAGATCGTCGCCGTCGCCCCGCCGCCGGTGACCGGCCGGGCCGGGGCCCGGCACCGGGGAGCGCTGCGCTACGCGCTTGCCGTGGGGGCGGACCTGGCGGGCGGCGCCCCGGCCCTCGACGACCAGCCCGACCACGCCGTCGAGAGCCTGGCCGTGGCAGCGGCCGACGCGGGCGCGGGCCTCGACGTGCACGTCGGCGAGACTCCGGGCCGCACGGTGCGCACGCTGTCGCGGCTGGTCGCGATCGCGGAAGCGGGGTTCGGCCACCCTGTCACCGCCAGCCGGGTCACCAGCCTCGCGATCTCAGCCGACCGCCGCCCGGTGTTTCTGCGGTCGCTGGCGGGCGCCGGCATCGGCGCGGTAACCGTGCCGAGGGTTGGCGCGGTCCCGCCGGGAACCGGTGCCGACCCGGCGCGGCGCCTTGCGGCCGTGCGGTACCTGCTGGAGTCGGGCGTGACCGTGGCCGCCGGCGGGGGCGGCCGCCAAGACCTGGCGGGCCCCCTGGGCCGCGCTGACCCGCTGCTGACAGCGTCCCTGCTCGCCTCGGCCAGCCGGCTGACCGCGCCGGGCGCGCTGGCCGCGATCACGTCGGCCGGCCGGCAGATCATGCGGCTGCCCGAGGCCGCGATCACGCCGGGCTTCCCTGCGGACCTGGTCGCCGTGCGGGCGGCCGACCTCCGGCACGCCCTGGCCAGCAGGACACCCGACCGGATCGTGCTGCGCGGCGGCCGGGTCGTGGCCCGGCCGCAGGCTGGCACCCAGGCCGCCATGCCGGAATTCCATGCGATGAACCCGGTGTGGAACTAGCCGGGTCACCGGCTCCGCGCCCGCGCGAGCCGACCGGCCCACCGTGTTCCGGCCGGGGGCACGCCGCGTTGGCCTGTTAGTCATGAATTGGTCAAGAACTGGTTAGGAAAACTTCGGACATTCGCCACTTTCAGCCGGGGCGAGGCTAGAAAATCCGATAATTCTGGTCGACTTACTTGTATTAGCGGGGTGGTACACCTGAGCCAAGGCCAGCAGCTCGTTCCCGGGCCGCCGGGAGAGGGGCTTGACGGCCCCGATACGCCCGTGGCGGCCCCTGCCGCATACCCGGCCATCCGGCGGATGCTGTCGTGGGCCGCGCAGAACCGGCAGGCCATCGGCTGGTCCGTCCTGGTCGTGGCCTTCATCGTGTGCACGGCGACCATCGGCGTCCCGCTGTCCGAGGACACGATCCTGATCTGGCTGGCCGCCGCGCTGTTCGTGGCCAGCCTCGACGACCTGAGGAACTGGCGCAACGGGGTGCTGCGTGACTGGCTGCCGCTGTATGTGGTGCTGCTGGTCTACAGCCTGCTGCGCGGCTACGCGAGCAACGTGCTGTGGGGGCCGTTCGTCCGGCCGGAGATCGCCTTCGACCGGTTCATCGGCTTCGGCACCGTGCCGACCGTCCAGCTCCAGCAGTGGCTCTTCAACCCCAGCTACCTGCACTGGTGGGACTACGCGGTCTGGGCCGTCTACAACAGCCACTTCTTCACCAGCTACGTGATCGCGGCCGTGCTCTGGAAGCGGAACCACGCGAGGTTCCGCCGCTTCATCACGCTGTTCGTCGCGCTCACGTTCGTCGGCTACCTCGGGTACGTGTTCTACCCCGCGATGCCGCCGTGGATGGCGGCCGAGGCGGGCCAGCTCGTGCCCACGCTGGGCCACCCCGCGCCGTACACCACCCTGCCGGTCTCGCCGTCATACCTCGCCGACGCCACCGGTTACCTCGGCGCCACAACCAGGATCATCCCGCTGGTCTGGGAGCGCGTCGGCCTGAAGGCGGCCGCCGCCCTGTTCACGAACGGGAGCGAGTTCGACAACAACGTGGCCGCGATGCCCTCGCTGCACGCCGCGTACCCGATGCTGATCATGCTGTTTTTCTGGCGCCGCGCCCGGCGGCCGGTCCGGGTGCTGCTCGCCGGCTACGTCGTGGCCATGGCCTTCAGCCTCGTCTACACCGGCGAGCACTTCGTGGCCGACGAGGTCGCCGGCTGGCTGTGCGCGATCGCGGTCTACTTCATCGGCTCGAAGCTGCTGGACCGGAGCGCCCGGCGGCGGCTCGGCCGCGGGCACGGCACTCCCGGCGGCACCGGTGAGCTGGGCGGCGATGGCGAGGCAACCGCGCTGCCGGTGAATGCATGAACGATGGTGAGTCCCCGCGGCGGCTGGCGGCCGTCGCGATTACCGCGACGGGCGCCAGCGTCGCGGTAACGGCCCTGGTGGGAGCCCTGGGCCCGTCGGCGGCGGTGCCCGGGTTTCCCGCGGCAGCGCCGTGGCCGCCGTGGTTCGCGCACGCCGACCCATCACCCACGCTCATCTCGGTCGCGGCGTGGGCGGCGGTTCTGCTCGGCGGCACCGGGCTCGGCGCGGGCCTGCTCGCCGCCCGCAGGGGGTGGCGGCCGCGGCCCGGCCGGCTCATCGCTGGCTCGCTCGTCGCCGTGCTCGCGCTGATGGTGATCCCGCCGGTGGGCTCCACCGACATTCTGGACTACGCGATGTACGGCAGGATCGCCGTGCTCGGCCACAGCCCGTACCGGATGACGCCGCTCCAGCTCGAACAGACCGGTGACCCGGTGGGAGCGTCGGCGCCGATCCCGTGGGACACCGACCCGTCCGTGTACGGCCCGCTGGCCACGGCCACCGAGTGGGCGGCGGCCGAGCTCGCCGGCCCGTCGGCCGCCCGTACCGTGTTCTGGCTGAAGGTGTGGAACGGGCTTGCCTACCTTGCCGTCGTGCTCGGCCTGGACCGGCTCGCCCGGGCCGACCCGGCCCGGAGAACCAGGGTGCACCTGCTGTGGTCGGTGAATCCGCTGCTGCTTTTGGAGGTGGTGGCCGGCGGGCACGTCGACGTGCTCAGCGCCGCCCTCGCCTTCTTCGCCCTGGCGGCGCTGTGTCCCGGCGGCGCGTGGCGCCCGGCGCCGCGGCGCTTGGTGCTCGCCGGGGTGCTGCTCGGCGCCGCCGCCGCGGTGAAGGCACCACTGCTGCTGGTCGCCGCGGGCCTGGGCTGGGTGGCGCGGCGGTCCCCGCGCGCGCTGGCGGCCCTGGGCCTCGCGATGCTGGGCGTGCTGGTGCCCTGTTACCTGATCGCCGGCTGGGCCGCGATCAGGGCGGTGGCGGGCCGCGCGGCCGGCACCCCGTCCCTCTACAATCCGTGGCAGCTGGCGGGGCGCGTCCTGGGCGCCCAGATCGGGAACAGCAGCATCGATCTCGTCGGCGCGGTCGCGTCCGTGCTCCTCGCCGTGATACTGCTGCGGCGCATGCCCGCGGGCCCGGCCGACTTCCCGTTCGCCCGGCCCGCGCTGGCGCTGACGCTCGCGTGGCTGATCACGACCCCCCAGCAGCGCCCCTGGTACGACGCGGCGATCTTCCCGCTGCTCGCGCTGATGCCCGCGACCCGGCTGGACTGGATCGTGGTGGTCCGCACCGCTGCCGCCGCGATAGCTGAGCTTCCCGGGGTCACGTACTACGCTTTGCTGACGCCCGGCTGGCTCGCCGCCGCCGGGAAGGCGATCTCGACCAGCATGGCGCCTATGGTCCTAGCCGCCGCCGGCCTGGCCCTGCTCTGGCTGTGCTGGTCAGGACGATGGAACGCAGCGGACAGCAGCCGTACCACGGCCGTGGCTCCCGAGCCCGCCCGCTCTGGCTGAGCCGCGGGTGGCGTGCGACCGTGGATGATCATGACTGGTGCAGCGGTCATCGTCGCGCGGGCTAGCGGACCTGGCCGTGGCCTGTCGCCTCGGTGGCGCGGGCCATGATCTCTTGCACGATCGCGGTCTTGGCGTCCGCGTAGTGCTGCACGTGCCGCCAGGTGCGCCTGGCCAGGTCGCGCTTCACCTGCAGGTAGGCGTCGCGGTCCGCGCCGTTGGCACGAAGCCAGTCGCGGAACAGCAGCATCCGGTCGATCTCGGGTTCGCCGGCCGTGAACACGTGCATGTTGATGTCGGTGTCCGGGCCTTTGAACAGCCGGTGCTCGAACCAGTCGGGCTCGCGGATGCGCAGCGTGTAGCCGACCGCCTCCAGTGCGGGCAGGTACGACTCTTCGTCGGCCGAGTCGGGGACGGCCAGCACGATGTCGATGATCGGCTTGGCGGCCAGCCCAGGCACTGACGTGGAGCCCGCGTGCTCAACCCGCACGGCCGTGGCGCCGAGAACCGCCCGGACCCGCGTGGCCTCGCGGTCGAACAGCACGGGCCATTGCGGGTCGTACTCCGCGAGCGTGATCGGCGCGTTGTGCGGCACGACCTCGCCGATCCGGCCGACCTGGATCTGCTCATCGGTCTTCAGCGGCGGCTCGTTCTCGCTACCCGGTGATGACACGCCGCGCACTCCTCTCGGTGGCCAGCCGCTCAAGCTAACACCGCTCCCGCTCCGGTAGCCAGGCGGGTGCAAAAACAATCAAGACTGATGTATTGATTTTGATGTATCAAGATTGATACGATCCGAGCATGATCACACAACAGAGCCCGCACCCGTCCAGGACGACCACCGCGACCGTCACGACCGCTGCCCAGCAAAGGAAAACTGGCATGCCTGATCCGGAAGACCTCTCGGCCCGGGCCATATGGGCCGCCGTCCGGCGCCGCTTCGGCGTCCGGGGACTGGTCAGCTTCGGTGCGAGCGTGCTGCTCAGCGCCGTGCTGCCGCTGATCTTCTACGAACGCGTCCAGCACCTGGTGCACAGCAAGGTCACCGCCCTGCTGATCGCCGCCGCGATCCCGGCGGCCTGGACCGTGGGCAAGCTGGCCGTGCGCCGCCGGCTGGACCCGGTCGGCCTGCTGTCGGTCGCGGGCTTCGCCATCGGCATCCTGATGCTCGAGGTGACCGGCAGCGCGTTCGCGTTCAAGATCCACGGCGCGGTGCTGGCCGGCGCGATCGGCATGGTGTGCCTGGCCTCGATGGCCATCCGGCGCCCGCTCGCCTTGCTGCTGATGCCGAAATCGGTCTCGTGGCCCGGCATGACCCGTCGCACCGTCGCGAACTGGGTCACCGGGATCTGGGGCGTCGCGCTGGTGACCGAGTGCGCAGTGATCACCGTGCTGGCGGCCAGCCTGCCCACCCGTACCTTCCTGGCCGTGAATGGACCGGTGGGGTGGTTGTTCATCGCCCTCGGCCTCGGAGGCGTGATCTGGCGCAGGAAGCACCGCCCGGCGGGGCGGCTCAACGGCGGCGACGAGGCCAGGTCATGACCGCGCCCGGCGCCAGCACCCTGATCCGGGGCGCGCGGGTCTTCGACGGCGAGCGGTCGCGCGACGCCACCGGCGTGCTGCTGACCGGTAACACGATCGCGGCCGTCGGGCCCGGCGCCGATGCCCCGGCCGGCGCCGAGGTGGTCGACGGCCGCGGGGCGACCCTGCTGCCCGGCCTGATCGACTGCCACGCCCACGCCACCGATGCCCGGGCCCTGGGCCAGGCGCTGGCATTCGGGGTCACGACCGAGCTCGACATGTTCAGCGACCCGGCGATGGCCGCCGAGCAGCGGGCACTGGCCGCCCGCCGCGACGACGTCGCCGACTTCCGCAGCGCCGGGCCGGGCGCGATAGCCCCCGGCAGCTCGATGCAATTCTTGTTCCCGGACCTGCCCGCGGTGGCCGGCCCGGGGGACGCGGCGGCTTTCGTCCGGGCCCGGGTGGCCGAAGGCGCGGACTACCTCAAGGTCTACCTGGAGGATCCCGTCTGGCACGCCGCTGGCGGTCTGCCCACCGAGCTCGGCGCTGGCTCCATGTCCGCCGGCACCGTGCGCGCGCTGGTGACGGCCGCGCATGAGCACGGCTTGCTGGCCATCGCTCACGCCGACAGCGCGGCCATGGCACGTATGTTCATCCAGGCCGGCGGGGACGCCCTCGCGCACGTGCTGTCCGGCCTCGACCTCACCCCTGGGCTCCTGGCGGACCTGCACCGGCGCCCGGCCTTCGCGGTCGCCACGTTGCGGGCGACCGCCGTCGTGTCGGACACGCACGCCGCCGAGATCGAGGCGGACCACCGCGAGCTCTGCAGCCATCCGCGGCTGGCCCCGTTTCTCGACCCGCCGACCAGAGCGGTGTTCACCCGGCCCGGCATGCTGGCAGACACGCGCGCCCGCGGAGCCGGGGGCCGGGAATCCGGGCGGCTTGACTACGATGCCGCGCTGGCCAGCGTGTCCGCGCTGCACCGGGCGGGCATCGCGGTGCTGGCCGGGACCGACACCAACTACCCCGACCCGCAGCTCGCCGGCACCATGCTCGCGGGCTACGTGGGGCACGGCATCACGCTGCACCACGAGCTCACGCTGCTGGTGCGGGCCGGCCTGTCCCCGGCCGAGGCACTCGCGGCCGCGACGTCGCTCCCGGCCCGGCTGTTCGGGCTGACCGACCGGGGCCGCATCGCCCCCGGGCTGCGCGGCGACCTGCTCCTGGTTGACGGTGACCCGTGCGCGCACATAAGCGCCACCCGCAACATCATCGCCGTCTGGCGCAACGGCGTCCGGCTGCAGCGCGAGCCGCAGCCACCGCCCGCGCGCCTAGCGGCCCGCGGTTCAGGGACGGACACGAGGTCATGACCGGCAAGGAAGATCAGGAACGATGTATCATAACTGATGTGTATGCCTCCGAGCTCTTCCTCCTCGGCCGCAAGCTAATGAAGCTCGGCGAAGAGGCGATACCGCCATCCCGGCAGGCCGAGGCCGCGGGTGGGGTCACCACCAGCGTCAGGCTGGTCATGGCCGACATCAGCTACCACCCCGGGAGCTCGGTCAGCGAGATCACCGAACGGACCGGCTTCCCGCAAAGCCTTGTCTCCATATCCGTGGCCAAGCTGCGCGACTTTGGCGTCGTGGTGACCGAGCCCGACCCCGCCGACCGGCGCCGCACCCTGGTCCGGCCGGTCGAAGGCGTGGTGCGCAGGGGAGGAACGCAGCATACTGCGGTGCCCGTCGATGAAACCATCGCCAAGGCCATCGGCGCCGAAGCCCAGGACCGCCTCCCGGAGGCTCTCGCCGCCCTGGAGCTGCTCGGCCAGCTGATCATCCCGGAGGCATACGGCTTCGCCGACTCCGAGCCGGCCAGCGCGACCTGACCGGCCGATCCGCAGGGACGCCAGGGGCATGTCGGCCGACGAGGCGCTGCGCGGGGCGGGGAAGACCGCGCTCGGGGCCGCGATGGTCCGGGCCCGGGAGAGCGGCCGCGCGGACCGGCTGTTCGACGACCCGTATGCGCAGGCGTTCCTTGACGCGGCGCCCGGGGCTCTCCCGGGCCAGCCAGGAGCGGGACAGCCGGCAGCCGGGCGGCAGCCCGTGGGTCGGGCGCGGCCGGCCGGGACGGGCGCGGCGCTCTACGACCGCGCCGCCGTCCGTACCCGGTTCTTCGACGACTGCCTGTCCGCCGCCGTCGCCGCGGGACGCCGCCAGGTAGTGCTGCTGGCGGCCGGCCTGGACGCGCGCGCGTTCCGGCTGGCCTGGCCGCCCGGGACCCGCGTGTTCGAGGTCGACGTGCCGGGCGTGCTGGCCTTCAAGGACCAGGTGCTGGCCGGCCGCGGCGCAGTGCCGCGGTGCGAGCGGGTCACCGTGCCCGCCGACCTGCGCCAGGACTGGGCGGAGCGGCTGGCCGGGGCGAGGTTCGACCCGGCCAGCCCAGCGGCGTGGCTGGCCGAGGGGGTGCTGCTGTACCTCACCACCGGCGAGGCCGGGCGGCTGCTGTCCCGGGTCACCGCGCTGTCCGCGGCGGGCAGCTGGCTGGGGTTCGAGCACAGCCCCGCGGCCGCGGGCGAGCTGACCGCCCAGGCCAGCCGGCTGCCCTCGCTGCGCGAGTACGCCCCGCTGTGGAAGGGCGGGCTCGCCGACGGCGCGTCCGGCTGGCTGGTGGCACACGGGTGGCGGCCCGAATTCCGCGAGCTCGCGGCGGTCGCCGGGGGGTACCGGCGCAACGTCCCGGGACAGGGCGGCTTCCTGACCGCCACGCTCGCGGCACCGCCCGGAACGGACGCTGGCCAAGTCAGAGTGGGGATGTCTGTCAGCGAAGACGACTGACAGACATCCCCGGTAATCCGATTGCGCAGGTTGTGCCGGGCGCGCCGCCGCGAGGTTACCGCGCAGCCGAGGCGGCGCACGCCTGAGTCTCGGCCTCGGCGGTTTCGGCCGCTGTCACGACTGGCTGGGCAGCCTGGGCCGGCTCGCGGACGTCCTCGCCCGGCTGGCGGACGTCCTCGCCCGGCTGGCGGACAGCCTCGCCTGGCTGGACCGCCACCTCTGGCTGGGCGGGCAGGAACAGGACGGCGAGGATGGCCCCGGCCGCGGCAACACCGCCGGCGACGAGGCAGGCGATGACCAGGCCGCGCAGGAACGCGTTGGTGGACGCGTGCTGCAGCGCCTGACCGAGGGCCGGGTGGCCAAGGGCCGCGATCTTGCCGGCCGCCACGTACGCCGCCCCAACCGACTGGTGCGCGATCGCGGCGACCCGGCCCGGCACGGCCGCCGGCATGGTGGCGGTCAGGTGTGACCCGTAGATGGATGCATAGACGCTGCCGAGCACCGCGACGCCGAGCGTGCCGCCGACGAGCCTGGTGGAGTCGTTGACGGCCGAGCCGACGCCGGCCTTCCGCCGCGAGATCGCGCCCATGATGGACTCGGTGGCCGGTGCCGAGGTCAGACCCATCCCGAGCCCGTACACCACCATCTGAGCCGCGATCACACCGAAGCCGATCGTGGCACTGGCCGTCGCCGCCACCCAGACGTAGAACGCGGCCATCGCGACCAGCCCGGTGCTGACGATGAGCTTGGTCCCGGCCCGCACGGCGAGCTGAGTTCCGGCCACCGATCCGGCGCCCACCGACAGCGCCACCGGGAGCAGGCGAACGCCGGTGGATAGCGGACCGTAGCCGCGGACAAACTGGAAGTACTGCGTCATCAGGAAGATGAAGCCGAACAGGGTGAAGAACGACACCGTCACCGCGCCGCTGGCCGCGCTGAACCGCAAGTTGCGGAACAGCTGCACGTCGAGCATCGGGTGCGCGGCACGCCGCTCGCGCACGATGAACGCGGCGAGCAGAACCGCCGAGCCGGCGAAGCCGGCCACGCTGCGGGTGGCCGTCCACCCGTAGTCCGGCGCCTCGATGATCGTGAAGACCAGCAGGGCCATGGTCGCCGACGACAGCACCAGGCCGGGGATGTCAGGAGCGGCTGCGTCCGGATCCTTCGAGGCCGGAACGACGAGCGCCGCCAGGATCGCGGCCGCGGCTGCCACCGGCGCCATGGCGATGAAGATGCTGGCCCAGCTGAAGTGCTCCAGCAGCCAGCCCCCGACGATCGGGCCCATCGCGATGGCCACGCCGGCGATCGCGCCCCACAACCCGATCGCGCGAGCCCGCTCCCCTCGCTCGGTGAACACGTTGGAGATCAGCGACAGCGTTGCCGGGAAGGTCATGGCGGCGCCCAGCCCCATCACCGACCGGGCCGCGATGAGCTGCGCCGGGCTGGACGTGAATCCGCCAGCGAGGCTGGCGCCGCCGAAGACCAGCAGCCCGGCCAGCAGCATGCCCTTGCGGCCGAACCGGTCGGACAGGCTGCCGAAGGTGAGCAGCAGCGCGGCGAAGACCAGGTTGAAGGCGTCGACCACCCACTGCAGCTGAGTGGTGGTGGCGTGCAGCTCGCGCACCATGGTGGGCAGCGCCACGTTCACTAGGGTCGTATCCAGGTTGACGAGGAACGCCGCGAAGAGCAGCGCGACGAGGATCATGGGCTTGGATCGCATGGCTGTTGGTGTCCTCTCAGTCGGCAGTGTCCGCCGTCGATGTCGTGAGCCTGACACCGTGCCCCTGGCCGAAAAAGAAGCAGCTTGCTAACGCACTCTTCGGGCCGTCCGAACAATCCATCGGCACGGGAGCCTGTGGGCTGGCAGCTGACTGTCACAACCGCCCGTTACGCTGCGTCCGTGGCTAACTTCGCGGTGACCCTGGTCCATGGGCCGGGGTGGGATTCATCGCGGCCGATCCGGGGCCAGGACGGCTGGGACGAGCACGCGGCGTTCATGGACGGGCTGGTCGACGACGGCTTCCTGATCGTCGGCGGACCGCTCGGGAACGGCGAGCGCACGCTGCACCTGGTGCAGGCGGCGGATGAGGACGCGATCAAAGACCGCCTGGCCGAGGATCCGTGGGCGTCGGCCGGCCTGCTCAGGGTCGGCGCGATCGAGCCGTGGTCGCTCTGGCTGGACGGCCGGCCGCGCTGACCCGGCGGACGCGCCGCACCGGGCCCGGCCCCGCCAGCGCAGGCAGTGACAGACTTGGCGGATGGCGGACCGAACGGCGGCGCCGCGCCGCGCGCGCAGTTACGCGGCGGCGGCCGCGATCCTGGCCGAGCGGGACCCGGTGCTGCGCCGCCTGGTCGCCGAGGCCGGCCTGCCCCGGGTCCGGCCGCCGGCCGAGACCCACTTCGAGGCGCTGGTCCGCGCGATCGTCTACCAGCAGCTGGCCGGTGCGGCGGCGGCGGCCATCCACGGCCGCCTGATCGCCGCGCTCGGCGGCCAGGTCGCGCCGGAGCCGATGCTGGCACTGACGGACGAGACCATGCGGTCCGTCGGGCTGTCCGGCGCCAAGGTCGCCTCGCTGCGGGACCTGGCGGTCAAGGTGCTCGACGGGACCGTCGTGCTCGACCCGGCCGGTCTGCGCACGGAGAGCGACGCCGAGGTCGCCGCCCGGCTCAGCACGGTCCGCGGGATCGGCAAGTGGACGGCGGAGATGTTCCTGATGTTCCAGCTGCGCCGGCTGGACGTGTGGCCCACCGGCGACCTGGGGGTCAGGAAGGGGTTCGCGCTGGCGTGGGGCATTCCCACGCCGACCGCGAAGCAGCTTGACCCGCTCGGCGACCCGTTCCGGCCGTACCGTTCGGTCGTTGCCTGGTACTGCTGGCGCGCCGCCGAGATCTACGGGAACGCCGCCGACAGCGCGCTGACCCGCTAGACCGCGGCGGGGCGCCGCCGCAATGGGTGCAACTCCTCATCAACCGCGCTATTGACTTTATTGCTCCCCAAGGTGGAAAATCCCGGCCAGGTGCGGGCCATTGGGGAGCGTCCGATATGAAGCGCATCGCCACAGTTCTCGTTCTGACCGCGGCGGCCGTGGTGTTCGCACCGCACAACCCGGCGGGCGCCGCGACGTGCCAGCCCGCGCTGAAGGGGCTCGCGCTGTCGGCCCCGTCGGTTCCTGGCGGTGCCGACGTGACCGCGAAAGTCACGCTGAGCTGCGCGGCTCCGGCGCGGGTTACGGTCAGCCTGACCGGCTTCAAGGGCACGACCGCCCCGCGGTCGGTGTCCGTGGCGCGCGGGAAGACCAGCGGCAAGGCGGTGATCAGGACCTCCGTCACGCACGTGGCCAGGCACGGAGTCATCCGGGCGCAACTGCGCCGGGTCGTCCGCAAGGCCGCGCTGACGATCTCGCGCACCCCGCGTACCTGCAAGACGCCCGGGCTCAGCAGCATGTCGGTGGCCACCCTGGTGTACGTGGGCGAGCAGCCGCAGCTCACCGTGAAGCTGAGCTGCGCGGCCGCGGCGGCCGTCCGGGTGTCGCTGTCCAGCAGCAACGCGCTGGTGCCGGTTCCGGCAAGCGTCACGATCGGCCGCTACTACCGGACCGCCACCGTGTCCCTGGATCCGAAGGCCGACGAGACGGGCCAGTACAGCGCGTCGCTGACCGCCCGCCTCCGCGGCAAGTCGCTGGCCCAGACCATCACGGTTGACCCGGGCCTGTCCTCGTTCACGATCCCGGCCTGCTCCGAGCCGAACTGCGTCACCCCCGACGTCCTGTTCACCGGCATCATCCCCGCGGGCGGGCTGACCGTGCAGCTCGCGTCGAACAACGCGGCGATCACCCTGCCGGCGGAGTACACCTTCCCGGCCGGCAGCCTCGGCGGGTCGTTTCCCGGCGTGACGGTCAACCCGGTCACGGTAAACACCACGGTCACGCTCTCGGCCACGTTCGGCGGCCGGACGCTGACGGCGTCGACGGTTCTGCTGCCGCCCTGGAACCCCAGCGACAGCCTGACGCTCACAGCCGAGCAGGCCGGCCCCGCCTACGGCCTGGACACCGGCCTGGAGTACGAGGCCCTGCTCAGCAACCCCGCCCCGGCCAGCGGCGAGACCGTCACGTTCTCCTCGCCGAGCGCGAGCCTCGAGCTGCAGAACACCACCTACGCGATCCCGCCGGGCGACGACGACGCTTACGTCGACGTGAACATCGCCAACGTCACCGGCCCGGTGAATACCACGCTCGTCGCGACCGTCGACGGCGTCGAGGCATCGCTTCCGGTCACGATCGAGCCCGGCCTGGCGTCGTTCACGGACGTGCCAGCGACGGTCACCGGCGGCCAGTCGTTCACCGCCACGGTCAACCTGGCCGGGCCCGTCGGCGCCGCGACCACCGTCACCCTGCAGTCGACCGTGGGCATCCTGAGCGTGCCGGGCTCCGTGGTGATCCCGGCAGGCGACAGTTCCGCGTCGTTCACGGCCACGACCGTGGCTGTCACCGCCGACACCACCGTGAACATCTATGCCTACCTCGGCACGACCAGCCTGCCCTCCAGCACGGTCACCGTGACACCCTGATCTGCGGGACGGGGCGGCACAGCTGGGACGGCTGCGCAGCGTGCGACGACGCTCCAGCTTTACCGGTTCGTTTTTATCCGGGTATCGCCGGACAAAAGCGAACCGCAGGCGGGATGGCGTGCCGGGTCAGGCGGTGGCGTCGCCGGGAAGTGCGAGCGTCTCGCCGGCCACGTTGGCCTCCTGGATACTTTGCCGAAAAGCCTGTTCGGCCATGGAGGTCCGCTCAGTCAGCCGGCTGAGCTCTTCCGCGGCCAGTTTGTCCCTGACCATCTCGGCGAGCACCTCGCGCACCGAGTCATTGAGACGCTCGGCTTCCTGCGAGCCAATCCAGTCTCTGTATGCCGCGTCTACCTTTTTGACCGACGAGGCATAGTGCTCAAGGTTTTCTACCCGCGATGTCATCGTGCCCAGCACCATCGCGAGGGCCTGCTGCTGCGGTTCCAGGACGGCACCGGTCATGGGACCCGGCTCGGCGAGGCCCGCCTGATCGGAGTTTGGCAGGCTCCTGACGGTAATTGACCTCTGCTTGTCCCGCAGATCCGTGATTCTGGCTCCCGCGGACAGCACGCGCTGCACGCCGTCTCGAAGCTGCTTTTCATCGACCGGCGGATCGAGCAGGTCCTCTGCGCGCGCGTCCGATTCCAGAATTGCCCGGACGGCTGCCTCGGCTCTTCGCAAAAGCTCGGCGCAGTCCCGGTCAAGCCCTTGCTTGATGGACCATTGCCGCTGCAGCTCCCGCTGGCGTTCCTGTTCCTGCTCCCTGCGCTGGCGTTCCACGGCCATGGCCTGCTCGCGCGCCAGGAAGCTGGCTCTCCGTTTCCGGTTTTCCCTGGCCTGGAGCTTAGCCGCGCCGAAAACGCCAGCACCGGTGCACACGGAACTCGCCGCGGCCAGCAGGATCGCTTGCGCGCCGAGGACGGCAGCCAAGATCGAACTCACGGCAGTGAGGCCGATGAGTACCACAACGAACCAGGCGACCTTGTTCATGGGTGTGCGCGTGGTGCCGGACGTGTGGACTCGAAAGCCATCGTGATCAGCTTCGCAGACAACTGGGATCGATCCGATGAGTACCTAAGCCATTATGTCCCACCAGGGAACAGCGCGGTTGAGGCGGTGAACGTGTGCAGGAAGTTGCGCCCGCCCACCGGCCCGATCTCCCCGGCGCAGAAGAACCCGGCCACCGGGACCGGGCCGAGTTCCTTCGCGAGCATGCCGGCGTCGTGGTCTGGCTCGGGGAACAGCCGTGATCCGCGGCCGTTGCAGGTGAACAGCAGCGCCCCGGCGGGCCGCCGGCCGGCCAGCGCGGCGGCCTCCCGCTCCAGGGTGCGCCGGAGATCCGCGTCAGCCGAGTCGGCGTCCCTGACGTGGAACTGCACGACCTGGCCCACCTCCACCTCGTCGCCCACCGCGACCGATCCCGAATCCGGGTCGGCGCCGACGAGACCGCGGATCAGGAAATCCCCCTGGCCCGGCTCTGCCTCGCTCTCGTTGATGACCAGTCCCAGGTGCACGCCCTGGGCCAGCAGCTCGCGGTCCCGGCCGTGCAGCGCCGCGGCGAGGTCCTGCAGCCGTTCCAGCGGCGGCCGGCCGCCGAGTTCGGTGATCAGGCTGCCCTGTGCCCCGGTGATCGTGAACGGTGCGCCGACCGGGCGGCATCCCTGCGCGACCAGGGGATGGACCTCGGCCTGCGGCAGGTGGGCGCCGACGGCGCCGTGAGTGACCACGCGGCCGTCCAGGAACAGCCGGCTCTGCCGCAGCGTCAGCCCGCCGCTCGCCATCCCGCCCATCACGACCGTGCCCGGGACGCTCGAGTTCAGGTGGGTCAGCAGATCGGCCGCCGGGAACGTGAACGGGTCGCACAGCATCAGGTGCACGCCCTCGGGGCCGGGCCCGAACAGGTAGCCGCCGAACGCGCCGCCGCTCGCCGTCCGGACGAAGTCCATGGTGAACGTCTCCACCGGGCCGAGCCCGGCGCCCAGCCACAGCGACACCGCGGGGTCGGACTCCACCTCCTGGGCGCCGCCGATCACCCCGTCGGCCACGCAGCCGATGAGCGGTACCGGCCCGATCTCCTCCGTCACCGCGGTGAGCAGCGCGGTGGCCGAGCCGATGAAGTGGGCCGAGGCGAACAGCACCGCGAACTCGGGCGGCGCCTCTCCCAGCGACGCCCGGGCCTCGGCCACCGCCCGGCTCGCCGCCTCGCCGGCGTCCGCGGTGAGCACGAGGGCTCCTCCCGCATCCACTAGCCCAGGCTACTTGCAGCGGCCGGACAGCGGTCATCAGCGCGCCGGATGACCGATAACGGCCCGGGGCGCGCGCCGACCGGGTATAGCGGAGGTATGGCGGGATCGGGACGGCAGGGCCGGTCGGGGTTCCAGGGCGCGACCATCCGGCTCGGCAGCGTCCATGGCATCCGGATCGAGGCCAACTGGAGCGTCGCGCTCATCTTCCTGCTGATCGCGTTCGGGCTCGCCACGCTGCAGTTCCCGTCGGTGAACCCGCACCAGAGCGCGCTCACCTACGCGATCGCCGCGATCCTCACCTCGGTCGTGTTCTTCGCCTCGCTGCTCGCCCACGAGCTCGCGCACTCGCTGGTCGCACTGCGCTATGGGCTGCGGGTGGAGAAGATCACGCTGTGGATCTTCGGCGGGATCTCCCAGCTCAGCGGCGACGTGCCGAGCCCGGGCGCCGAGGTGTGGATCGCCGGCGTCGGCCCGCTGACCAGCCTGGTGATCGGCGGGATCCTGCTCGGCGCCGCGGTGCTGTTCTCCGGCACCCACCCGGCGAGCGCCAGCGTGGCGGGGGTCTTCGAGACCGCGCTGGCCTACCTGGGATTCACCAACGTCGCGCTGGCCGTCTTCAACGTGATCCCGGCCGCGCCGCTGGACGGGGGCCGGCTGCTGCGCGCGGTCGTCTGGTGGCGCACCGGCGACCGGGTGAAGTCCACCGTGTGGGCCAGCCGGTCCGGCCAGGCGTTCGGCTGGCTGTTCGTCATCGGCGGGCTGTACGCGTTCTTCGGCACCCGGCAGTGGACCTGGCTGTGGTTCGCGTTCATCGGCTGGTTCCTGATCAGCGCGGCGAGCGCCGAGGCGCAGCAGGCGGTCGTGACCGGGCAGCTGCGCGGCATCAGGGTCAGCCAGATCATGACGCCGGACCCGGTGACCGTGCCGGGCTCGGCGACCGTCAGCGAGTTCCTGGACGGTCACCTGTTCCGCGCCCGCCACCAGGGCTTTCCGGTCATCCAGGAGGGCCAGGGGGTGACCGGTCTGGTCACGATCAGCCGCATCCGCCAGGTGCCGCCGGACGCGCGCGACCGGACCAGGCTCGCGGACATCGCCTGCCCGCTCGCCGACGTGGCCACCGCGGCGCCCGACGACGCGGTCTCCGACCTGCTGCCCCGCCTCACCGCGTGCGCCGACCAGCGGGCGCTCGTGTTCAGCAACGGCCGGCTGGCCGGGATCGTCTCGCCCAGCGACATCGCCCGGATGGTGGACCGGCTGCACGTCAGCCGGCCGTCGTGACCGTCGCGCAATCTTTACCCGCCCCGGGGCCCGCTGGCGGGTTTGCCCGGCCGCCTCCGGGTGACCACCATTAGGGAGCCTGAACGGGTCGTGACCGCGCGGAAGGGGATGCGGATGGCTGATCCGGCTGGCCGCGACGAGGACCGGCGGGTGGCGGTGCTCGGGACCGGCATCATGGGCAGCGCGATGGCCCGCAACCTCATCGCCGCTGGCCTGCCAACCACGGTGTGGGACCGGTCGCCGGATGCGACCGCGGCGCTGCGCGACGCGGGCGCGCGGGTGGCCGCTTCGGCGCGCGACGCGGCCGGCGACGCGAGCGTGGTGATCACGATGCTGCCCACCTCGGACGTGGTGACCTCGGTGATGTTCGGCGACGGCGTGGCCGGGGCGCTCGCCGACGGCGCCGTGTGGGCGCAGATGGGCACGATCGGCATCCCGGCCACGGCCGAGATCGTCGGCCGGCTCGGCCAGCTCCGGCCGGGCGTGCTGTTCGTCGACGCCCCGGTCTCGGGCAGCAAGGGGCCCGCCGAGGCCGGCCAGCTGCTGATCCTGGCGTCCGGGCCGGAGCAAGCGCAGCCGGTCCTGGGGCCGGTGTTCTCGGTGCTGGGCCGCAGGACCGTGTGGCTGGGCCCGGCCGGCCAGGGCAGCCGGATGAAGCTCGCGGTCAACGCGTACATGTCCACGCTCATCGAGGGCGCCGCCGAGGCGCTCGAGCTGGCCGGACGCTTCGGCCTCGACGCCAGCCAGCTCGAGGAGGCCATCGAGGGCGGGCCGCTGGACGCGCCGATCGCCGACGCCAAGCTGCACAAGATCGCGAGCGATGACTATGCGCCGGAGTTCCCCCTGGAGTGGGCGCTCAAAGATGTCGACCTCGCCCTTGCCGCCAGCGGCGGGACCAGGCTGCCGCTGCTGGCCGCGCTGTCCACCCAGTGGCACGCCGCCGTCGACGCCGGCCACGGCCGCGACGACGTCAGCGCCGCCCGGCTGGCCCTTGAACAGTGAGCTCACTCACGGACGCTTCAGGAACCGCAGGCCCAACGCCAGGAAAACCATGACAATTCCGATATTT
>JASHOI010000395.1 GCA_030041195.1 Streptosporangiaceae bacterium
CCGCCCGACGTCGCGGCCGCCACCCACCCGGTGGCCAGACGGTGCCCGCCGGCCTGACCGGTCTGGCCGGCCTGGCCGGTCGGGCGGGACGGGCGGGGCGCGCGCTCGAGCAGCGTCACCGACTCCATGCCGAACGCCTCCCGCACCCGGTCCAGCACCGCGGCCAGCGCCTGCTGGCCGCGCAGCACGCTGCCTGCGGCGGTGACCAGCATCTCGGATTCCGCGCCGGCTCTCGCGGCCTGCTTGCTGCGCCGTGCGGCGCCGTCAACCACCGAACTGGTCACCAGGCCGACGGCCACGAAGATGCCGAGCGCCAGCGCGTTGTTCGCCTCTGCGATGGTCCACTTGTGAATCGGCGGGGTGAAGTAGTAGTTGAGCAGCAGCGAGCCCGCGATGGCCTCCAGGACCGCCGGGACGAACCCGCCGACCAGGGCCACCGCGATGACCGCGACCAGGAAGAACAGCACGTCGCTGGTCAGGTTGATGCTGCTGCGGAAGCTGGTGAGGAACAGGGTGAGCAGCGGCGCGAGCAGCACCGCCAGGGCATACCCGGCCAGCCTGCGCCGCAGCGGCAGCCCGCCGGTGGCCCGGGGCAGCCCGCGGCCGCGGCCCATCTGCGAGTGCGTCACCATGTGCACGTCGATGTCGCCGGATCCGCGGATCGTGCGGTTGCTCACGCCCGGCCCGGTGAGCAGCGCCGACAGCCAGTTGCGGCGGCTCACGCCGAGCACGAGCTGGGTCGCGTTCTCGGCCCTGGCGAAGGTCAGCAGCGCCTCCGGCACGTTGTCGCCGACGACCTGGTGATACGTCCCGCCGAGGGACTCGACCAGGCGGCGCTGCTCGGCGAGCGCGGCCGGGTTGGCGCCGGTGAGGCCGTCCGACCTGGTGATGTGGACCGCGAGGAGGTCGCCGCCGGACGAGCGGGCGGCGATCCTGGCCGCGCGCCTGATCAGCGTGTCGCCCTCGGGCCCCCCGGTGAGCGCGACCACCACCCGCTCCCGTGCCTCCCAGGTCCCCTGGATGTCGTGCGCCGCCCGGTACCGCTGCAGCCCCTCGTCGACCTTGTCCGCCAGCCAGAGCAGGGCGAGTTCGCGCAGCGCGGCCAGGTTGCCGGCCCGGAAGTAGTGCGTCAGCGCCGCGTCGATCTTCTCGGCCGGGTAGATGTTGCCGTGGGCCATCCGGCGGCGCAGCGCCTCCGGCGTCATGTCGACGAGCTCGACCTGGTCGGCGGCGCGGACGATCGCGTCCGGCACGGTTTCCCGCTGCGGCACGCCGGTGATCTTCTCGACCACGTCGTTCAGGGACGCGAGGTGCTGGATGTTGACGTTCGAGATGACGTCGATGCCGGCCTCGAGCAGTTCCTCCACGTCCTGCCAGCGCTTTTCGTTCCGCGACCCGGGGACGTTCGTGTGCGCGAACTCGTCCACGAGCGCCACCTCGGGCCGGCGCGCCAGCACGGCGTCGACGTCCATCTCCTCGAAGGCCGCGCCGCGGTAGGTCAGGCGCCTGCGCGGCACCACCTCCAGGCCCTCGGCCTGTGCGGCGGTGTGCGGCCGGCCGTGCGTCTCCACGAACGCCACGACGACATCGGTGCCCCGCTCGGCGCGCCGGTGACCCTCGCCGAGCATGGCAAAGGTCTTGCCCACCCCGGCGGCCGAGCCGAGGTAGATCCTCAGCTGGCCGCGGCCGCCGGTGGACGGCTCGTCCAGGCCGCGCGCATGGTCCATCTCGCTCATTGCTGCCGACTCGTTTGTCCTGCTCCTACCCGCGTCTTGCTCTCTCCCTTGAACGATAGGGCACGCCGGCTCCGGAATGTGAGCCGCCCAAACGAGGTCCATGCGCGCCGCCGGCGTCCGGCTGTCCAGGTATCGTGCAAATTGCATACTTCATATTTCAGGAAACTGTCGGTTATGAAGTCAACACTCACCGTTCACTGTTACGCTTCCGGCTCGTCACTGCCTCCCGAAACGTGAGGAAGGCCACCGTGAAGCTGAGGCGCAGGTCCGTGCTGCTGAGGGTTGCCCTGCTGGTGCTGATCCCGCTGATCTTGTTAGTTGGCTCGTTCGCCTACACCGTCGCCACGGGACTGAGCAGCGCGCTCACGCTGACCCGGTCCGAGGTGGTGCTGGACCACCTCAGGCTGCCGGTGACGAACCTGCAGCAGGCGCTCGGCCGCGAGCGAGCCCTGGTGATCCTCTACTACGTCCAGCCGGCGCCTGCCGCGCGCGCCGCGCTGCAGCACCAGCAGGCGGTCACGGACCGCGCCGTGCACACGTTCATGACGGCGGCGGAATCGTCGCCGGTCCAGCAGAGCGCGTCCGCCGGCGGGAAGAAGGCGATCGCCGCCGCCGACGAGGGCCTGGACGGCCTGGCAGCGCTCCGGGCCGGGATCGCGAACCGGTCCATCGGCGAGCAGCAGGCGTTCACCGACTACAACAACATGGTCCTTGCGAGCTATGGGGTGCTCGAACAGGCGATCATCCAGGACGGCAACTCCGCGCAGGTGCTACCCGCGATCGCCGTTGTCGAGCTGGCGGTGTCCAACGAGTACCTGCAGCAGGAGAGCGTGCTGCTGAACGGTGACCTCGCCGCTCGCGTCTTCCCGGTCAGCGCGCACCAGGCCTTCGTCGCGCTGGTGGGAGCGCACCGGCTGCTGTACGAACAGAGTTATTCCTACCTTAATCCGACAGACCGGGCCAACCTGAACCACGACGTCAGCCCGGCCGCGGCGGCCGCGCTCACCGCGATGGAGAACAAGCTCATGGCGAGCAACTCCCCGCATCGTGCGCCCCCGCTGCGCGCGGCCACGTGGAACGCCACGGTCACCGCGGTCAGCACGCAGACCGAGCGCGCGGTCGGGCAGGCGGAAGTGCGGCTGGCCGCCACGGCCCGGTCCCAGGCCGACGGCAAGCTCCGGGATCTTTACCTGACCGGCGGCCTGGGCCTGGCGGCCGTCATCCTGTCCCTGGCGCTGTCCCTGTGGATCGCCGTCCGGCTGACCCGGCAGCTGCGCGGGCTGCGGGACTCGGCCCTGGAGATGGCCAACGTCCGCCTCCCCGAGGTGGTGCAGCGGCTGCGCGCCGGCGAGAACGTGGACGTGTCCGCGCAAGTGCCGGCGCTGGAATCAAGCCCGGACGAGATCGGTCAGGTCAAGGCCGCATTCAACACGGCGCAGCGCACAGCGGTCGAGGCGGCCGTCGACGAGGCCAGGGTGCGTCGCGGGATCAATGACGTGTTCCGGAACCTGGCCCGGCGGAGCCAGGCGCTGCTGGAGCGCCAGGTGGGGCTGCTCGACGTGCTGGAGCGGCAGGCCTCGGAACCGGATGACCTGGAAGGCCTGTTCCGCATCGACCACCTCACCACGCGCATGCGCCGGCACGCCGAGAGCCTGATCGTCCTGGCCGGCGACTCGCCCAACCGCGCTTTCCGCGATGCCGTGCCGTTCGTGGACGTGCTGCGCGCCGCCGCCGCGGAGGTCGAGGACTACACGCGGGTCAAGGTGGTGTGCCAGACACCGGCCGCGCTGGCCAGCCGCGCGGTCGCGGACGTCATCCACATGCTGGCCGAGTTCGTGGAGAACGCCACGAGCTTCTCGCCGCCCAACACCGAGGTCCGCGTCACCGGGGACCTGGTGGGCAAGGGCCTGGCGGTCGACATCGAGGACCGCGGGCTGGGCATGGATGCCGAGGAGTTCGCGGCCGTGAACGCGATCCTGGCCGACCCGCCGCTGTTCGACCCATCAGGCTCGGACCGGTTCGGCCTGTTCGTCGCGGCACAGCTGGCCCGGCGTCACGACATCCGGGTGAAGCTGCGGCCCTCGGATTACGGCGGCGTCATGGCCATCGTCCTGATCCCGCGCGCGCTGGTGGCCGCGGGCGACGGCTCGGCCGACCCGCTGGCCACGCCGGCCCGCCCGGTCACCCTGCCACCCGCGCCGGCCCGCCAGGTCACCGTGCCACCCCCGCCGGCCCGCCAGGTCATGGCGCCGCCGGTGGCGGCGGTGCCCCCCGAGCGCAACGGCAGGCACGCCGATCCGCCATCGTCTCCGGTGGTTGCGGCACCGGACGAGCCGCAGCCCGTGGGCGCCCGGCTGGGGCTGACCGAGAACGGCCTGCCGCAGCGGATCCGGCAGATGAGCCTGGCGCCGCAGCTGCGGGAGCCTGCGGCCCAGGCTCCGCTCGCGGGCACGGCTGCGAGCTCACGCTCGCCGGAGAAGGCGCGCGCCGTGATGTCAGCCTTCCAGCAGGGCTGGCGGATCGGCCTTTCCCGGACCGGCGGGGAACAGGACGGTCTCACCCCGCCTCATGAGCCCACCCGCCCGCACCCGCCCACCCGCGCCGACCTCCCGCAGGAGGGGGACAGCCAGTGAAAATGAACCTCACCAGTCAGCCGCTGCAACGGACCACGAGCAGCAACAGCCAGCTCGACTGGCTCGTCGACGACCTGGCCGGGCGCGTGGCCCACGTGCAGAAGGCGGCCGTGCTGTCCAGGGACGGCCTCGCGCTCGGCGCCTCATCCGCGCTCAGCCGCGAGGACGCCGAGCACCTGTCCGCGCTGGCGGCCGGGATCCAGAGCTTGGCCAACGGCGGCGCAAAGCACTTCGGCGGCGGCCAGGTGCAGCAGACGGTCATCGAGATGGACCAGTGCTTCCTGTTCGTGACCGCCGCGGGCGAGGGAACCTGCCTCGCGGTCCTGGCCGACGCGAAGGCGGACGTCGGCCTCGTCGCCTATGAGATGGCACTGATCGTGAAGCAGATGGGACGGCACATGGCGGTACCGGGCAAGCCGGTGCCCAGAGACGGCGAAGCGGTGTGATCCAAGCCGTGGACCCCAGCGATGTCCTGCGGCCGCATCGCGGGTTCAGCCCCGTGGTACGCCCGTACGCGCTCGTACGCGGCCGGACCAAGCCGACGGGCGACAGGCTCGACGTCATATCGATGGCTTACTCCCTGCGGGTGTCCGTGCCCGACGGGGCCGGCCTGGAACCGGAACACCTGGCGATGCTCCGCCGGTGCGCCGTCCCCATGTCCGTTGCGGAGCTGGCATCCACGCTCGACCTGCCGCTGGGCGTGGTCCGGGTGCTGCTCGCGGACCTCCGCGACCGGGAACTGGTCAGGATCGACCGGCCGAGCCAGGACCGGGTGACCGATATCCGGCTGCTCAGGGAGGTGGCCGATGGACTACGCCGGCTTTGACAACCCGGCTCCGGCCGCGGTCAAGATTCTCATCTCGGGCGGGTTCGGCGTGGGCAAGACCACGCTGGTGGGGGCGCTCACCGAGATACTGCCGCTGCGGACCGAGGAAGAACTCAGCGGTCCAGGCACCGGCATCGACGTGACCGCCGGGGTCGAGGCCAAGCGGACCACGACGGTGGCCATGGACTTCGGCCGGATCACGATCAGCACCGGGCTCGTGGTCTACCTGTTCGGCATGCCGGGGCAGCAGCGCTTCTGGTTCATGTGGGACGATCTCGCGCACGGCGCGCTCGGGGTCATCGTGATGGCCGACGTCCGGCGGCTGGCCGACTGCTTCCCGTCCATCGACTACTTCGAGCGGCGCAACATGCCGTTCATCGTCGCGCTGAACTGCTTCGCCGGGTCGCGCTCGCACGACGATGCCGAGGTCCGGCGGGCTCTCGACCTCGACCCGCACATCCCGATCGTCCGCTGCGACGCGCGGGACCGCGGTTCCAGCCGGGACGTCCTGGTCACCCTCGTCGATCAGGCGATCGCCGTCGCCCAGGCCGGCTCGCTGTTGCCGAGCCCGTCCGGCTCGCGCTTCTGAACGTGGCGCAGTGGCCCGAACGCGAAGCGGGCCGCCACCCGCGCCCGGCGACCCGTTACGGCTGGTAGCGGTAGCCCATGCCGGGCTCGGTCAGCAGGTGCCGGGGGCGGTGCGGGTCGTCCTCGAGCTTGCGGCGCAGCCCGGCCATGTGGAACCGGAGGTAGTGCGTGCTGCGCTCGAACCCCGGCCCCCAGACGTCGTTGAGCAGGCGCTGCGAGCTCACCAGCTGCCCGGGGGCGCTGAGCAGGAGCTCGAGCAGCCGCCACTCGGTGGGCGTGAGGTGCAGCTCGTCCCGCCCGCCCGGGCCGGCCGATCCCCGGGCCCTGACGATCGTGTGCGCGGCGGTGTCGATGTCGTAGGAGCCGATGCTGAACGTCGCGTCGGCCGCCGCCGGCTCGCCGCGGCGCAGCGCGGCGCGCAGCCGGGCGAGCAGCTCTTCCATGTCGAACGGCTTGGTGACGTAGTCGTCGGCGCCCGCGTCCAGGGCACCGATCTTGTCGCCGGAGCCCGCCCGGCCGGACAGCACGATCACCGGGGCCTTCGACCAGCCGCGCAGCTCGCGGATCACCTCGCCGCCGTCGATGTCGGGCAGCCCGAGGTCGAGCAGGACCACGTCGGGCGGGTGCCGCCGCGCCGCGACGAGTCCCTCGGCGCCCGCGGCCGCCGTCGCCACGTCGTAGCCCCGGGCGCGCAGGTTGATCCGGAGCGCGCGGAGCAACGCCGGCTCATCCTCGACGATCAGCACCCGGGCGGCCGGAGCGTCATGGCGCGCGGGCAGGCTGCCTGCCCACCCGCGCGCCTCTGTCATGACTGTCCTTACTACCCGTGCCATCGGCTCCCGGCGGTCACATTCGCTATGAAACCGGGTACTTCTCGTCCAGGGCGATGTTCAGGGTGAGCACGTCCACCCGGGGCTCGCCGAGGAAACCGATGGTCCGGCCCTGGATGAACTGCTTCACCAGCGCCCGGATCGCGGCCGGGCTCACGTGCCTGGCGGCCGCGACGCGGTCCACCTGCATGTAGGCGTTGGCCGGTGAGATGTCCGGGTCAAGGCCCGACCCCGAAGTGGTCACCGCGTCGGGCGGGATCTGCGAGATCTTGACGTGGTCGAACTTGGCGATCTGCTGCTGCCGCTGCTTGATCTGCTGGACCAGCACCGGGTTGGTCGGGCCGAGGTTCGACGCCGACGAGTACCGCGGGTCGCACCCGTAGTCGTCCTTGGCGCCTTCCACGACCGCGTCCGACGGGCGCGGCTGGAAGTACTGCGGCATCGGGTCCCCGTTGGGGTACACGAACTCCTGGCAGAGCAGGCTCGAGCCGACCACGCGGCCGTGGTAGGTGACCAGCGAGCCGTTGGCCTGCTTGTTGAAGGCGGCTTGCGACACTCCCCACATGAACACCGGGTAGATGATCCCGGTGAGCACGGTGAAGACCAGAAGCAGCCGCAGTCCTGCGATGTGCTGCCGGACGATGCTGGGAAGGCGGTTCATTTGCCTATCACCTAAACCCTGGAATGAACTGGATGATGAGGTCGATGATCTTGATGCCGGCGAACGGGATGATGAGCCCGCCGATGCCGTAGATCCACAGGTTCTTGCGCAGCATCGTCTGCGCCGACGAGGGCTTGTACCTGACGCCGCGCAGCGCCAGCGGGATCAGCGCCACGATGATCAGCGCGTTGAAGATGATCGCCGACGTGATCGCGGATTCCGGGCTGTGCAGGTGCAGGATGTTCAGCTTCTCCAGGCCGGGGAACGCAACCGAGAACATGGCCGGCAGCATCGCGAAGTACTTGGCCACGTCGTTCGCGATGGAGAACGTGGTCAGCGCGCCGCGGGTGATCAGCAACTGCTTGCCGATCTCCACGATCTCGATGAGCTTCGTCGGGTTGGAGTCCAGGTCCACCATGTTCCCGGCCTCCTTGGCGGCCGAGGTCCCGGTGTTCATGGCCACGCCGACGTCGGCCTGGGCGAGGGCCGGGGCGTCGTTGGTGCCGTCCCCGGTCATCGCGACCAGCTTGCCGCCCTCCTGCTCCTTCTTGATCAGCGCCATCTTGTCTTCCGG